>JADGGD010000041.1 GCA_019690095.1 Chloroflexota bacterium | reverse complement strand
GCCGAGCTGGACCGTCGTGTTGTCGCTCAGCGGCACCTCCTCACCGCCCGGGACGCGGTGTCCTCCAACGAAGGTGGGATTGCGGGCCTCGGGCTCGACGCGGAGATACCACTGCCCCTGGCGTCGGACGATGCGGGCATGGCGACGCGAGACGGTTGGTCCCCCGGGCAGGGGACCAACATCAACCTTGGGAGGATCGCTGAGTTCCCGCCCCCCTCGGCCGATCAGCGTTTCGGTCTCGGTCAGCTCGAAGCTCGTCCCGTCGTGGCTCACGAGACTAGCCATGGTCACCTCCCCCTGATCTGCGCGGTGCTTCGACGACGCGCGTGATGTGGCGAATGTGTGCCGGTTTGAGTTCCTGGACTAGCGCGTCGACCGTATGATGGCGGGTCGTGTCGGCGCTGTCTGTCGCCAGGGTGACGGAGACGAACTGATCGGCTGGCGTGCCCAGGTAGGTGTTCAACCCGAGCGAGGCGTCGTGTCCCAGTCGCATCCCGTCGAAGTTCTCGACGATGAGCGCGCGGCCACCTGTCCGGATTGCCAGCTCCTCACGCAGACCCCGCCTGGTGCCTTTCCATCGGCTCAGTTCAACGGCACGGCGGATCAGCCGCCGCTGGCTCGCCTCGTCCAGACCCGGATCGAGTTCGATCCCGACCCATGTCGCGAGCCAGGGCAGGAAGCTGGCGGGGGTAATGCCAGGGTCCAGGTAGTGGTGCGTATTATCTATCATCTGTTCCATCGGATCAAGAATGCTCTGGAAGATCAGAAGGAAGCGTGCGAGAAACTCATCACTCTGGAAGAACCGCGGCAGGTATTCCAGCAGGCGGCTCCGGCGTGTAGTGCCGCCGGGAGGGAGAACGTGCACCCGGGCGTGCAGGTGGATCGGGGTACTGCCATCATCCGGCACAAGGGTGATGGTCAGATCGTGCTCACCCAGAGCGGCGCTCGCTGCGTCATGGGGTGGATGAAGAATCAGCAGTGCCTCGGCCCGTTGGCCCGCCTGAACGCGGAGCCGTGTGGTGGAAAGGCTCGCCCATGCTCCCGGAGGGCCGGTCAGCTGGATCGTGAAGTCGTAGAATGCATCTGTTTCCGCCTCGGTGAGAGGGCCGACCTCGATCATCGTCTCGGCGGTCTCCCCCGCCTCGACGGTCAGGTCGTCAGCGGTGAGCCGTGCTCGTGCTTCAGCAATGGCCATGGTAGCTTCCCCTGCCGGCCGTTACCGGCGCCTGCTGGCGTGATCTTCCTCACTCCTCGATGATCTCGACCTCGTGGTCGTCGGAGCACGCCACCTCGGTATCTCCCAACCGGACCATTCGTTCGTCGGGGCCGATGCGGCGTGAACCATCGGCATCGAAAGTCACAACGCGGAAGCGCACCTCCTCGACATACCGCACCTCCTCGACTGCCTGAAGAATCGGGTAGATATCTCCCGGGGTCAGAGAGCGCCCGAAGGGCCAGCCGTTCCCATCCGGGCCGCCGGTCACCGGGTGAACGAATCGGTAAAGCCGACGGCGGGCCTCGTCGCGAATGCGCTGGTGCCGGCGTTCCCGGTCCACGGCCTCCAGGTCTGGCCGAGCCGGAATGATCAGCCGGGCCCGGATGCTGATCCACCGGTAATCGGGCAGGCTCACAACGAGCTCGGTCCCCAGTGGACACCGCTCCTCCAGGTAGGCGCGGACCTTTCGACAGAGCTCTCGCCGCACCTCGCCAGGGAGCTCCAGCTGATTGCGCGGCACCTTCTCATCCCGGGTTGGAACCGCTGGCACGATCAGCAGACGAATATGGCGAGGAGCAGCCCCATCTGTCTCAGGAGGTGCCCCGACAGCCAGGCAACGGACTCGCGCGGCCTGGGGCGATGCTTCGCGTGCCAGGATCTCGTAATCCGAGCGGGTAACCGCGACCTCGCGGGTCCGTACAATGCGAGGGCCGCGCAGCTTGAAGGCTTCGATACTCTCCCGGTCCCGTCCGCCGGTTGCCGGTGCGAGATTGGCGACCCACTTGACGTACGAGAGGTCCTGCGCTGATTTCGGGACGACCAGCGTCCCGCGTCCGACGTTTCCCACCGCGCCGCCGCCGCTGCGATAGTGCGTGAAGCGGATCAGGCGATTCTTGGGGGGCACACGGCCGTACTGGCGCTCCTGTCCGTTCGGCTCACGCAGGCGCGGCCCGAATCGCACCTCACCGGTCAGGCTATCCACAACGAAGTGAGGATCAGTGGGACCGGAGCTGGAGAAATCCTCCACCTCGATCCATCGTTCAAACTGACCATCACCGCGGTCGACCTCGACCGTCTCAGGCGGATCGATGTCGGTCCGTCGGGGCAGGATCGGCGGGTTAAGGAGAGAGAAGCTCTGGCCGGGAGTTCCGTCGCTCCTGCCGAGCTCTTCGGTTGGGATAGTGATGGCGTGGCTCGCCATCACCATCCCGCCGATGCTTTCCGGATGGAACGCGTGCACGATAGGCGATCCATCGTAGAAGCGCTCGTCAGGACGCCGTCGTGCAGCACGGCAGCGGATCCAGCAAGCCTCGAGGGCGCGGTTGTCGACCCGTAGCTCGTAGAGGGCGCAGGTCCGGGGCACGATCAAGATGATCCGCCCGTCTCGATTAAGCCCGCGGGTATTATCGAGACGCGGTCCGAGCTCTGCGCACTCTGGTTCGATCTGACGCAGGAGGTTGACCTCCTCGCTCGGGGGCAGGAGAGGTGCCCACGCGGCGCCGTTCCAGAACTCCCAGGTAAGCGGGGGATCATCCTGGTTGATGTTGGGCGCGCGCAGGGTCTCACAACGCACGTTCAGGCGGATCACGTGGCCGGCCAGGTTCTCCTGGAAACCGAGATAGAATGCATCGCCCTCGGCTGGCGGCTCCTGGAAGACCATGATCTCGGCCCGCTCCCATCCGAGGCGCGCGCTGACGTCCTCGTACTGGTAGCTATCACCCCCTGCGCCTCCCTTCTGGCGGGCCAGGATGCAGTAGCGCAGCACGGGAGTGCGGATACGCAGATCCGTGTCGGTAGTAAAAGTGATCTCCGGGCGGGTTTCGGTCTGGCGCGTAGCGATCTCGGTGCCGCGACGGATTACCTTCGTCTCATCAAGCGGTGCCGTGAGCCAGAAGGTCAGCTCCGTGCTCGCCGGCACTGCCGGTTCCGGGCGCGCCCCGATCAGCTCGAGGAACTTCAGGTAGTCGCGCTCCGGCACCTGGTTGAGCCGATACAGCAACAGATCAACCATCCAGGCGAAGAGCTCAATCAGGGTGATGCCTGGATCGGCGACGTTATGATCGGTCCATTCCGGGCAGTACTGGGGAATCCGTCGCTTCGCCTCGTCAACCAGATCCTGGAAGGTGCGTGGATCGATGATGGGCGTGGTCGGCCGCATGGACTCACCCCTCCCCCGGAATCCGGTAGAACGGATAGACGAGACTACGCTCGTCATTAGTTGACTTGATGATGTAGTGCACCACGACGAGCAACCGAGCCGGATCGTCGGGATCCGTGTCCACTTCGACATCGGTGACGGTAATCCGGGGTTCCCACCAGCCCAGTGCTTCTATGACGTGGTAGCGGATCAGACCCACCGTGGTCACGTCGTTAGGGGCAAAGACCAGGTCGTGGATAGCACAGCCGAAGTGCGGCCGCATGCGCCGCTCGCCCTTGGCTGTGGACAGGATGATCTGAATAGCCCGGCGGATTGCCTGGTCCTCGGAGACCAGGGCGATTCCACCGCGTCCGTCGACGCGCATCGGGAATGCCCAGCCAGTCCCCTGGAAGCTGCGGTTGATATCGTCCATGGGCAGGCCTCCTTATCCGCCGATGAAGACCGTGCCGTCGGCCACTACCCTTCCGACGGGCAGGGGGACCGGATCGTTGCAGGTTGTGGCTATATCGCCGTTCCGGGCGGCTTGTTTCTCATTAATCAGCACGGTCGAACTGCCCTGGATAATCGTGGCCTGGTTTGTCGGCGGATTCTGGAATGATCCCCCGCCCTCGGGGGCGTGCGGCGGGGTATTTGTTGCCGTGCTTCCGACAGTTGCAGCCGGCTTACCCATGATCTTCACGTTCGGACTTGTCCCACCGTCGATGATGCCGCTGAAGGAATGAGGGAGCGGTGTCGGGACCGGTCCACCGGGCGATGGGACCAGGACAATATGGGTATCGGTCGCGACCACCCGATCGCCTGCTTTCGCCGCTGGGGACCCTGGCATGCTTCCTCCTGCTCAGTTGATTCTGACTTCTGTCCCCTGGATAGTGAGAACACCATTTGTCTTGAGGGTCATAGCCCCCTTGGCCTCGACATTGACCTCACTTGCGTTGAGATTGAGTTTCCCGTTGGCCTGGACCGAGGCATTGCCGTCTGCCTGGACATTCACATCTTTCCGGGCCTTAACCGTCGCTTCCTCCTGGGCTTCGACGGTGACGTTCTGATGGGCAGTGACTGACGTCGTGCCCTGGGAGTCGATCGCGATATCGCCGTTCGCCTTGATAGTGATCTTGTTGCTGGCCGATTCGATCTTGATCAGGTTGTTGCCCGTTTTATCTACGATAGAGATGGTCTCAGCGCCCGCGGTATCATCCAGGGTGATAATGTGTCCAGCGCGGGTCTTGATGATGCGCTGGTTAACTTGGCTATTGCTCACCACCTGGCTGTTGGGCTTCGGCGGGGCGTCCTGACCGTTCCAGAGCGCGCCGATGACGAACGGGCGGGCCATATCACCGTGCTCGAAAGCGACGAGAACCTCGTCGTTGACCTCGGGGAGGAAATAGATTCCGCGTTCCTTTCCGGCCATTGGACTAACAACGCGGGCCCAGGTGCTCGTATTGTCATCGGCGCTCAACCACGGGAACTTCACCTTGACCCGCCCCTGACCGTCTGGGTCATTGTTATCGGTCACGATCCCGATAACGACGCTTGCCACGCTGTCGCGACCGGATCCGGTCTGGACGAGCTCGAGCAGGGAGTTGGTCTGGCGGCCGCTGACGACAAACGAGGTCGTGTAGCCTTCCAGGGCGTTGATCATGTGCGTGGCCGTGGTCACATAGTAGGTCCCGGAGAAGGTGGCCCCGAGCGTCTGAAGGGGAAGCGAGATCCCCGGCTTGATCGCCGGATCACCGAGGCAGATGCCCTCGGCCTGGATGAAACTTCCGTCCAGCTCATCGAGGACTGCCTGGGCCAGCTTATTCGCCTCGTCCTGACTGGCGACCGGACGATTGACCACATAGACTGTGGCATTACCGAAGGTCGCGGCAACCTGAGCGCCACTCTTGCCGATTCCGGTTGATGGTGCGAGCTGGCCGCGGCTGGCCATTCCAACGATGGGCTGTTTATCCTGCGGATTCCAGGCCCGGACGATTACCTGCCCGACCTGCCATGCTGATGTCTCCTTGATCCGCAGGCTCAGCAGATTCTCCCAGAGCCGCGGCTCCGGACCACGGCTCTGACCGTTTTTCGGCGCTCGAAAGTAGAGGGTCCGGTCCTCGACGAAGAGTTCAAAACCATTGAGCGCCGCGCGCTCCTTGAGGAACTCCCAGTTGGTCTGGTTGTTTTGGTAAACGTACTTATGCTCCGGTGTTTCTTCGGTCTCTGCCCGGAGACCGGTCTCCCGGGCGATCTTCTCGACGATAGCACTGTCTTTTTCATCGAGGAACGAGCGGCAGAATCGCCCGCGGTGCAGGCGATGGGCCCGAGAGTAGCCGCGGACGGTGATAAGGGGCGGATGATTGAGATTCACATCTATCTCGATCGCCGTAATCTCGCCCTTGAAAACCGTTGTGGGCCTTTCCTCGCGTCCCATCGCAATCTCGAGCGTGCTGCCGATGTCGAACGGGCCCCGATCGACCGTCTTGAAGTAGACCGTTCGGCCAGGGTTGGTATCATCGCCGACGTCGTGCAGACGTAGAACAGCCATGTCGGGTAGATGGAGGCTCTGTTCGACTACAACCTCAGAGATGCGGCGCATCTGCTCGTCGGCCAGGTACGAGCCGTTGATCTTGATGTGAACTGCCGAGGTGAGCATGCGCGCTGGCGCGACCATATGGCTGTAACCTCCTCGTTCTGCTCTCCATGCATCCTGTTTCGCCGCTTCTGCCACGTCCGGCGACTGCGGCCAACCGTGCTACGCGAGCGGTGGAATCGCCAGTTTCTGACCCGCTCGCAGACGGAGGGGATTGTCAAGCCGGTTGTAGTCGGCGATGCGCCGCCACTGAGTGGGATCCCCGTATTCCTGAAAGGCGATCGTATCAATCGTCTCCCCCGGTCCGACCAGACGAAACTTCTGGACCTCGGCGTAGGAGGTCGGGTTCTGGCGCGGATAGGTTCCCTCCTGCTCGACCTGCTGGAAGGTAACCTCCAGGGTTGCCCGAACCGGGCGGCCGTCAGGGAGAAAAAGGGTGAAGCGCTGGGTAATGCTTGTGATAACCGACTTGAAGCTCCAGGTGTTTCCCCACCGGAAGCTCACCCGCGGCGGCCGCCCGGTCTGACTGTTCGCGTCCTTCAGGGTGGGGTCAATCTTCATGAGGTCGAGCACCTTCTCGGTGTACTCGCGCACGTCCCGGGGCATGCCGTCTGCGCCGGCCGGCTGGGTGTAGGTGTCGAAGAGAAGAGTGACGGTCAGGGTCATGGCCCCGCCCCCCTGGAAATTGACGACCGGCAGATCGCGGCCGACAACATCGTTCCGCTGCCAGGTATTCTGCTTGGTGAAGCTGTACTCGGTGGGATTGAAAAGGCAGTCGACCACCTTCTGGTTCTTATCCTCGTTCCAGATGTAGGCCTTGACCGGCTTTCCTGAGGCCGAGCTGATATTGATTGCCATGACTGGTCTCCTTTGGTCCCTACCATGATCGGACGCGGCCGGCCAGCCCGCTCCGCTCTCGTTCGACGGCGAGCCGCTGCTTGATAATCGCGTAGATCTGCCGGGTCAGTGCATCGAGATCGGGCTGGCGCGGAGCGGGCTGGCCGGCGGTGTAGGTTGTCGCCTCGGGCACGAGCGGGGCGGACACTCCACCCGCGGATGCCTCCGGGCGTCCGATCTCTGCCCGTGCCACCTCTTGTGCGCGGATCGGAAGCGGACCGGGCGTGGAAGCCTGGCCGTAACCTGCTGATCCAGTTGTGCCGGCTGGGATAAATGGAACCACACCGGCTCCATCGGAGCGCCCACGGGTAACGCTGGGCTCGACGACGGTGGTGGTACCGGCCGCCGGCACCAGCGGCCACGGCCCGGCGAGCGGCCCCTCCATCGTCGCAGCCGTGCTCTCGCTCGCTGTCACGTCGAAAACGGCGACCTGGATCGGCCGGACCATCTCGGCCGGTGTCACTGATCGAACGGGTAGCAGTTCCCCAGGATGCGAGACCGGTGCTGGCCCGGCCAGGTCACCGGGTCGGGGCGATGCGGTGAATGTCCGGTGTCCATCGGTGCCGAGGGTTGCCCGTTCCCCGGTCAGGAGCATGGGCGTCAGGATTGGCTCCGCGGGTACGACGGGGAGCCCGGAGCGGGCCAGGATTTGCCTGGCCAGGTCTGCTGGTACATCCTCATCTCCAGGCATCGTGCGCGAGAACGGCGCTGACAGGAGAATGCTCGGGGCGATTTCCGAGTGTCGGGTACCCCAAGGCGGGGCTGCTGCCTGGATGCCAGCCCGGTGGGTGAGGCTGATCGGAGAGGCTGTTCGTGCAATCATTCCGGCTGTGAGCGTGGCTAGGGCCGATAGTCCCGTCCTATCCCCCCACACCGGCTGCGAGGACGGCCGATGCACATCTCCGCCGACCGTGCCTTCGTCTGCCATCCCGCCTTGACTGCCAGCCGTGCTCGATGGAGCGGCCGCCTGGGTGGGGCCGTCAGCCGCCCCTTCAGACACATCTGTCCATGGGCTGGTGAGCATGCTGAGGAAAACTGCCGGTTCCGGTTCCGGAAGCGGCGGATATGATGGGGCAATGCGGCGCGGGACTGCACCGAGGAGTGAGGCGAGCAGATGGGCGATTCCTGGCGGCTGGCTCGATAAAAGCGGCCGGGTTGTCAGCAGATTCGGCCCGAAGGCGGTCGTCTCACCCAGCCTATGCGTAACGGACGAGATGGTCTGGCGGTCCGTGAATCCAGTCTGGAGCGGCGGTGAGACGCCGTCCGTGCCAGACTCGCCGGACGGGCGGATCGCGCGGGAACCCGGCGGCTCGCCTGTTCTGCCCCGGAGCGAGAGGATCGGCGATCCTCGCTCGATCCCGGGCGGAGCAGTCGTCGGCGCCGGGGTGTCGGACTCGGCTTCCTCGAAGATCGGGCGGGCGAAGATGAGCGCTGGTTCGCCGCGCGGCAGGGACAGGATGCCGCGCAGTGGCACTGTGACTATCCATCGCGCCGCTCTCTCGATCGCCGCGGCCAGTGCCCGGGCCCGCTCACCGATTGCTCGCGTTCCCTGTCCGATCTCTGGCCAGTATGTGTGCGATCGCTGGGCGCGCGAGAGGACTGCCTGGACAGTGGTAATCGGGATTGCCGCTTTTGATCTTGCTGTCCTCAAAGCCGGCAGGGCCGTTACCAGACCGGGAGGGACGGATGAATATTCGGCTGATACGTGTTGCCGATCGATCCCCCGGAGCGACCCGACTGCAGCAATACTCTGGATTTCGGTTTGTTCCCGCTCTCGCGAAGCGACCGGGGGCGCGCTGGCGAGCACTCCGAGTTCCTGGTCGGTCTCCTCCCGGACAAGGGGCAGTGATGGGAAGATCCCGCGGGATGTTGCCGTGTTCTCCGGAATGATCGGGCGAGTCAGCCGTCGGATGGTTGCGGGCGCCGCGATCACGTGCAGAAAGCCGGGACGCTGGCTGACAATCTGAGCCCGGTCCAGGAGATCGATCGCTCCGACGGGGATCGGCCCGCGCGGTCCGGGGAGGCTGAGTAATGCGGCCGGGCGGGCCCATGCCGCATCATAGAGCCCCTCGGGCACGGCTCGGCCGGGTATGAGCTCGATGGTAGCCCCGTGCGTATCGAGAAGTCGGAGTTGCTCGGCCGTTCGTGCCAGGAGCTGCGGGTGATCCCACGGGCTCGCTCCAGCAACCCAGTCTACTGCGATGCGAATCACTGACCTCGTCCCAGCCGGTCCTGGCGCATCAGCGGTTGGGGACGCGCGGCCTGTGGGCTCCAACAGGCCCCCTACTCGTGGAACAGGTGGAACGGTCGTGGCATCGCCTATCCCCGAAATGCGGGTGGTTTCTTCACGATATTCGTCAGTCGCTGTCGAAGGCCAGGTTCTGCGGGTGGCCACGGCGAGGACAGGCGGTCGGCTCTCCGGTGTGGGTCGTTCCTCTGAGCCCCGGCTCCTGGCCGCGGCTAGCCCCGGCTGCAGACGGGCGGGCGGGGTGGTGATCGACGGCGTTCTGGAGGTTGTATCTAGCGTTGGGCGCAGCGTGCGCCGTGACGGTCCCGCGTCTCTCTGTGCGGTCGTCGCATCGTGCGTCGGTTCCGAGGAGTGGCTGGTCGGTATCTCATCAGTCTCGCTCCACGGCTCGCGGAGGTAGGGCGGCGGTGCGAGGATAAGGGGTACGAAGATAAATGGATGGGCACGGCCGCGGGCAGATGCGGCGGGCGGCGAGAGCCACGCACGCAGCACTGCCTGGCCGAGGTCAGGCGGTACGAGGGATTCCGCTGGCAGTGCCGCGCGGGAGCGACCGGGTACCCATGCGGGGTGTGGTATCCCCGCTGGGTGGCCGGAGGGATCGGCCGGGAATGGCCCTCCAGCGACAGTGATCGGGGGAATTGCCCCAATCCCTGGCTGGGAAAGCCGGGACATCATGCCCGAGAAGGCTTGCCGAGCCTGTGCACGCGTTTGGTCAGCCGGCCCCATCTGTTCGAGCGCAGATGGTCCCCTTGGCCTGTCGGTAATCGATCGGGGTGAGGATCGCTCTCTGCCGACGGAAAGGCCGTACATCCCGGGTGGTCGATCTGAAAGAGCTGGCCGACCGATCGTGATACCGCTGGACTGATCCGTACTGCCCTGAACATCCGCGCTCTCGTCGGGCCAGTCAGGCTCGTCTTCGGGCAGAAAGACCAGCGGCAGGTCAAGCGGCGGCCATCCCCTGGCGGTCGGAGAGCTGGAGCCGTGATGCCAGTAGGAAAAGCCAAGCCAGCGCCAGGCGCGCTCGATGAACTCGCCTAGCGCATTCAGGGAAGCAGGCAGCATCCATCCCCTGGCGAGCGGAGGACGTGGATTGAGGAGGCGGCCTGCCGCACGAATGTGTGCGGCGAAGGCAGAGATGCCAGCCGTATCGCTCGCGTCATCCTGGTAAGACGGCCGTGCTGTGAATGCTCCTATGAGCTCGGCAACCAGCTCCAGGTCAATGGCTGCCCCGCTTAACTGGCCCTCAATCACCTCATCCCATGGGTTGGCCACCTCAGCATCGCCCGATGCAGCCGGGTCAGTCTGCCCTGCTCCCTGACGCAGTCGGGCCAGGATGTACTGCCCGTGCACCCGTGCCAGGCGATCGCGCTCGGCGCTCACCGCAACGCCAAGGGTAGCGGCACGCTCGAGGTCGCGCCGCCAGTGTGCAAAGTCGCCGCGTGCCACCCGGGGAGCGGCCGTCCCCTCGCCACAAGCAGCCAGGGCGCGCTCGAGCATTGCCAGGGCACGCCGGACGGAGGCCCGCAGGATCAAGCCGAGGCACCGCGCCAGGTCTTCCCATTCGACCGCGTCTGACCGAGGCATGCCCTGAATCCGCGACCACCACCGGGCCACCAGATTGGGTGGTGGGATATGCCCCCGGCGCGTCCGACGCTCCCAGAGGCGCAATTCACGAAGCAGGGTAGAAGAGACGCGTCCCTCGCCTGGCGAACTAGCCATCAAGGCGTCTCCTGTCCCCGTCTGCGACGGCCAGCCGTGGATACCGTGGTGGTCATTGGCGATTGAACCCCTGGTGAGCCAACTCCAGTGTCTCGACCAGGACCGCCGTGCCGTCCGCCCGGAACTCTGGTCCCTGCCATTTCACCGGGAATGCATTGATCAGGTTCCAGCGAGCCTTCTCCGGACCCGGGCTGTTGACCGTGTTCTCGTACAGGATGATCGAGACATTCTGCGGCTGGATCTTCCCGGCAATCACCTGGGAGTACCATTTCCACAGGTCATCGCTGTCCACCCAGCCGCGCTTCAGAACGACATTAGAGAACTTCGTCCGACCGGGCAGTTTATGGACGAAGTCGTTCAGCCCGCCCTCCGCATACTCCTGGATCTCGGTCTCGGCTGTCAGGCCAGAGCACTCGGTGAAGTAGGCCTGGGTGATCCCCTGGATCTCGACCCAGAACTTCGCGGCATAGTACGGGTCAGCCGTTGGTGCACGGGCCATAGTTACCATAAACGAGCTTCCTCCTCGGGCCGCTCATTAAACCGTGTACGTAGATGATCGGCCCCGGCGAGGTACGGGGGCTGGTCAGAGGTGCCACCGTATCTCCCGTGCCATCGCCTCCGCCCAGAGACGGGCAGCCTCTTCATCGCTCATCGTCGTAAGGTCTAGATCGAACCGTGCCTCGACCTGCTCGATCGTGCGCGGCGGCCCGCGGCGGGCCTCAGCGCCAAGGAGGCCCTTGCAGATCTCGAGTGCCCGTAACGAGATGCGGTCGAGACGCGCCCGATCGGCTGCCGACAGGGGATGTCCATCACGGGCAACATACGTGCGCCGGTAGCGACCAATCGATAGGCCGTCGTTTGGGCCGGCTACAGCGAAGCGCAGTGCCTCGTGCTCAGCTCGCCGTGCCTCCTCCTCGCGGGACCGGGCCTCGGCGCCGGTTCCGACATCTTCTTGAGGGATACCTTCGCTCTGCTGGCGGACGTGGACCAACTCGTGGGCCAGGAGCGCCCGCCCGCGCGGCGTGCCGGGCTGATAACGGCCCTGTCCGAAGAAGATGTCACGTCCGACGGTGAACGCCTCCGCGCCGAGAGCGGCCGCGGTCGCGGCGGCTGTCGGCCCGGTATGCAGGCGTACATCCCCGAGATCCTCCCCGACGACTGGCTCGAGCGCGGTGCGCTCTTCTCGTGGGAGCTTCTGGCGCGGCTCATCCAGGCCGATGAGCGCCCGAAGGGCCGGGCTCAGTCCCTCAGTCGGCGAGGTCCGTCGTGCAACGGATGATGTCGGCGACGGTCGGGCACGGCGGACGCGGACGAACACGAAGGGGCTGTCGCCGCCAGAAGATGTCGGCTGGTCAGGCCAGATGCTTCTCAGCCGGGCGAAGATCTCCTGGAAGTCCGGAGGGGCGGCTGGATCGGTCGCCGACGGTGTATCACGGGCGGCCGTCTCCGTGATGTCACCCGCCGCTGTGCTCAGCCTCGTCAGCGGACGGGGATCGAAGAGGGCAAGAGGAACCATCTCCGGACGGCTCGCCAGCCCTGTCAGGACGCGGTTAGAGACCATCAGATCCATTCGCCCCTGTCCGATTGGGCGTGACCCTATGATCATCGGCGGTCGTGCCGTCACGAAGCGACCAGATGCCCCGGGCGCGAGCACGCGCTGGATCGTCTCGATTGGCTGGGCGAGCAGATGGTCGAGGTTGCGGGAGAGTGCCCGCGGATCAGACGTTGAACCGACCGAAGCGATTGGCTCCACCATCAGCGCCATCCCGCTCTTGTGCCAGACTGGCATGGTGTCCTGTTCCTCTACTCGCGCTCGCGTGCGATCAAGAGCTCGTCGCGCATAAGACGGTAGACACGATCCGCCAGTGCGAGAGGATCGATCGTGGGCGGAGGTTGGGCTGATGCCTGTTCCGCCGGCCGGGATGTTTGCCCGACTGCCCGTCCGCTTTCTGGATGACCGGCCGGTCCGGGAAGGACTGTGGCGAGGGGGGTAAGATCTTCGATCGCACCGGTGAGCGCCGCTCCCACCGTCGCCCGGCCAGGTCCGGTCTGCTCGACCACACGTCGCTGGCGCTGGACCGTGACCCGGGGGATGACGTGTAGGTCCTCGATGTGTACGGGCATTGCTCGTCTCTCGTGCGTCCAATCTCCCACCGGGCCCCACAGGGCCCGGTGGGGTTGCGCGGTGATCTCGCGATCGAGCACAGTCTTATCTGCGCTACCGCTCCGCGATTGCCGCGCCAGGATACCCGCGCATGTGCCGCCGGTCGCCTCTACTCGATCCGGTGGCCGACCGAGCCGGCGCGGGTACAGACGGCTCGGTCTAGCGGCCGCCGCTGATCTGGATGTTGATCTTGCCGATCTCCTCGACCCAGCGGCGGCGATCCGCGTGCTCCAGGCTCAGGATATCCTCGAGGGGCCAGTGGAAATGGTAGGCGATATAGGCTACCTCCTCGTAGAGGCGCTCCAGGGGGTAGCCTACGATCCCCCCGTGCCGGCCATATCCACCTCGAACGCATGGCCGCACTCCGGACAGGTAACCGGGATCATGGTGCTTCCATCCTCATTGATCCGACGGTAGAGTGCCTGGAGATAGGCCAGGTCGGACGAGAAGATCCCCTCGATGACCGCGGTATTCACCTCAGGTAGTGACCCGAGCTTGGTGATCACGCGGGAGAGCAGGATGATCGTGAGGTAGGCCTGGTTCTGGCGAACACGCGGATCACGAAGCGGCGCGATCTCGTCATTCGCCGTGGCCAGCCGCATGATCCCCTTCTTGTGTAGATTCCCGTCGCGGTCGACGTACCCCTTCGGCAGGACGAACTCGAACTCGGTTTGCAGACCTTCAGATCGCGGACTCATGACGGCATGCGCTCGATGTACTCGCAGGCGATCTCGATCGACTCGATGATGGGCTCGTTCCCCTGAGCGTTCAGCCCCGAGGCCTCCCACTTGCATGGCCAGCCGCGCTTGAAGTTAAACCGGATCTTTTCATTCCCGTCCTCGTCGTAGCCGACAACCGAGCCGTCCACGCGGGCTGCCTCGATCTGGCCGTCGATCACTTTCTTCCGCCATTTCCACAGCTCCAGATTCGACGTAATCCCGCGCTTGAGCTGGATGTTGCCGAACTTGAGGGTGCCGGGGATCTTGTGGAGGATCGTCTGTCCCTTCGGCCCCTGCTCCTTGTACTCGATAACATCGTTCTCCGAGCTGAAGCCGCTGGCCTCACGGAACCAGGCCTCGGTGATGCCCTGGATCTCCAGGGCGAAGGCGAACGTCGTAATCGGATCCTGAGGTGGCTTGCCGCCTGGCATGGTTCTTCTAACCTCCCGATGAGACTAACCCTGGTCAGATTGAATGACCGATCGGTTGCGCATATCTCTTGCTGTCCTAGGACGCGGTGCCGCCCGTTGGCAGCTGCGTGATCCGGAAAACCACGAACTCGGCCGGCTTCACCGGGCAGATGCCCACCTCGATAACCACCATACCCGCGTCGATCACATCTGGCGGATTGGTCTCGGCATCGCACTTGACATAGAATGCCTGCTCCGGCACCGCACCGAAGAGCGCCCCCTCACGGTAAGGACGCATCAGGAAGGATGTGATATCCCGCTTCAGTCGCTGCCACAGACTGAAATCGTTCGGCTCGAAGACAGCCCATTGGGTCCCCTGCTTGATCGATTCCTCGACCCAGTTGAAGAAGCGGCGCACGCTGATGTACTTCCAGGCCGAGTCGCTCGACAGTGTGCGTGCGCCCCACACCCGGATGCCGCGGGTGCCGAAGGCACGGATGCAGTTAACGCCCTTCGGGTTCAGGAGCCCTTGCTCGCCGTCGGTGACATCCTGGGTGACGTTGACCGCTCCCCGGACGACCTCGTTGGCGGGAGCCTTATGGACGCCGCGCTCCGAGTCGGTGCGTGCCCAGATCCCGGCCATGTGCCCGGATGGCGGGATGCTCAGCAGACGCTTGCCGGTCGGATCAAGCGGATCCAGGACCTTGATCCAGGGATAATAGAGGGCGGCGTATGACGAGTCGATCATGCTCTTGTTCCGCCACTCCAGCATCTCCTGGGGATCCAGGCCTGGCGGTGGATCAATGATCGCCACGCGATCCTGCATGCGCTCGCAGTGGGCGATCATGGACTTCTGCAGTCCGATCAGGGCATCCTCATTGATCAGCCCGCGCTTATAAGCGCTCATAAGGTCCGGCGCACAGACGATCGTGATCTCGTCCACCGATTCCAGTCCCTCGATGCCCGCCCGGTCGCGCGCACTGCCGAGGAAGTCGCTGGTTCCGATCTGCAAGGCAGTCGAGGCCGGCTTCTGGAGCGCGAACGACCCGGCGCGTGGCGCAGGCAGAATGGCTGCCTTGCCCGAGGGGGGAGAGAGCCAGATGTACTGGGAGTTCCCGTTGACCAGCGTCTCGACGTAGCGTGGGCTCTCGCGGTCCATCGTCGCCCCGTCGAAGGTCTCGAGCACGTCCTTCCCGCGTTTGACCTCGATCCGGAAAGGCATAGCCCAATCCGGTGTCTTGCCGCCGTCGCCGGCGCGGCTGGAGGCAGCAGGCGGTCGAGGCTTCTCAGTGCTCCCGCCTCCCTTGCCTTCGTCGCCCCCGGTCGGTGCGGGTGCCCCAGGAGGCAGGGCTGGTGTGCTCTCGGCGTAGCTGATCTCGACGGTGAGGCCGGGGGTGTCCAGCCCCTGGCGCACGGCGTAGATCTCGAGCGCGGGCCGGGCATTGCCGTCTGCCGCAGGCGGGACCACCGTCTGGGGCGCCAGCGATGGCGCGATGTTCACGACATAGCAGGTGCCCCCGCCGTTCTGGAAGTAGCCGTACACGGCATAGGCAAGATAGTACCCCTCGTGGAAGCCGCCGAACTTGTCAACGAACTGCGACCAGTTCGTGATCAGGGTTGGTTTGTTCCGCGGCCCCATCTCGGCGAAGCCGATGAACGCTGCAACCGAGGTGCCGACCCCTTCGATCGGGCGACTACCGGGGGGCATCTCCTCGACGTAGACACCGGGTGTCAGATAGGTTGTCGCCATCTGCTTTCACTCCCTTCGTTACGACCCGTGGGTGGAATGGGTGGAATCAGTATGGAATGTTGCTGTTGTGCTCCCTTCCCCTGACGCTCTCGCCCCCTTCCCGCTGATGGTCGCTCTCTCCTTGCACGACTGGCTCCGCGGCGCGGCCCTGGATGCCTGCAGTACTGCTGGACAGCGGCAGGCGATTCACTAGGCTATTGGCCACCGGTTACGGCGCCGTTAACGCCGGGTTAATCGACGCTGTGTTTTCCCTGGTTCTGTTAGATCTCCACGTCATAGCTATCAGACGGCACCATCGCTGGCTGGACGACCTCATCCCGCCCGGCCGCACGGACGATCAGCGTGATTCGCCCTCGCGGAGCGTCGGTAAAGATGAATTGCCCCTCCGCATCGCTCATGGTCCGGTCGCCGGTTTCGGCCAGCAGAACCACTGCCCCGGCGATGCCCCGGGATGGATCCTGGCGGTCCCGCACCCGGCCGCGGACCTCCAGCGCGCGGCGCACTGCCAGTGGATCCTCGCGGTTGAGTTCGATCCGCGGTGCGGCCAGGGTCAGTGGGCGGGTGAAGGTAATCTCCGGGTCGAGGGCGAGCGTAACCACGTAGGTCAGGGCGGGACGGATCCGGTTGTCGAGGGCCTGCCAGAGGTCGGCGAAGTTGGCCGGCATCTGCTCCGGCTGACCGATCGAGGCCGGGATCGGCATCGGCTGGTCCTTGAGCGATCCCTGGAGGAGGTCCGGTGGCAGGGTCATGAAGCGGGCCAGTGCCGCCAGGACACGCCAGAGCAAACGGTGCTCGTCCTCCGGCGCCCGGGCCCACGCCGTGATCTGGTAGGTCGCGTCGATCCGGAGCGGCCCTTTCTGTCGAATGGCCTGACCATTGGTGCGCCGGATGTCCCAGCCCGCGACGCGCAATCGGACATTCTCGCGCACGTCGTACAGGAAGCAGTTCACCGCCGGGCGGGTCAGGCGACTGGACCACTCGCGGTCCGGTGCCTCGAAGCTGATCTCGATCTCGGTCGGATCGAGCGGGACGTAGCGGATCAGGATCTGGCGAATCGTCTCGTCAAGGTCGGCAAACACAGCGGCCCTTCCCTCGTTCGATCCGTTCTGGCGCCACGAGATCACGAGCCGCACCGTGCCCTGGAGCGCAAGGACCGACCGGAGCATCCGGCCGCCCCTGTCCGGATCGATACGGTACTGAGAGGCTAGCGCTGGACGGTTAATCAGGAGTTACGCCGGAGTTAAGAGCCCGACAGTGAATCGTCTTTAAGGAAGGCATAATAGCCCTCGAAGTCCCCCTCGCCGACCAGCTTGCCCAGCTTCTGGTATTCGCGTCGGGTCGCCCGTACCAGGTGCCGCATCCCGATCGGCTCGTTGGCACTGGCGGCGAGGAAGGCTGCGCCCAGGGCGATATTTCGGATGTGGCCGCCGGCCAGGCGGAACTTCCTGGCTAGGAAGGGCAGATCGACATCTGGGGCGAGCGGAGCCTCCGGCGGGAGGGCCAGGTGCCAGATCGCCAATCGCTCTGCCTCCTCCGGCATCGGGAACTCCAGAACGAAATCCAGCCGCCGTACGAATGCCTCGTCGAGATTACCCCGCAGATTAGTGGTCAGGATCGCTACCCCGTCGTAGGTCTCCAGGCGCTGGAGGAGATAGGCGATCTCGACATTTGCGTACCGATCGTGTGCGTCACGCACCTCGGAGCGCTTGCCGAAGAGAGCATCGGCTTCGTCGAAGAGGAGGACGGCATCACCGTGATCGGCGGCGCGGAAGATACGTTCGAGGTTTTTCTCAGTCTCCCCAATGTACTTGCTGACCACGGCGGACAGGTCAACGCGATAGAGATCGTAGCCCAGCTCTCCCGCCACGACCTCAGCGGCCATGGTCTTGCCAGTTCCTGGCTGGCCGGCGAAGAGCGCGGTCAGACCGGAACGGCGCGCGTGCTTGCGGCCGAATCCCCATTGGTCGAGCACAGTGCCCTGGAACCGCGCGCGTGCACAGATCTCCCGGAGTTGGGCAATACCGTCCGCGGGGAGTACGATGTCGCTCCAGTTGTAACGGGGCTCGATCCGCCGGGCCAGCCCCTCAAGGGGCGGCGCCGCAATCGCGCGAGCAGCTGTCTGAATGTCCGCCAGAGTGATATCGTCACTGCCGCGCCAGCGGGCCCGGAGATGTGCGGCGGCCGCAACTGCCCTGATGGTATCGCTGTCCAGGCGGAAACGGGTGGCCAGGTCGGCGACTTCGCTTGGATCGAGGCGGCCATCAAGGTGGTGCCGCCAGAGTGCAATCCGGCCGCTCGGAGGAAGCAGCGGCACCTCGACCCGCAGTCCCTGAATGCCCGGCAGCCACGCGGCCGGTTCCCAGCGCGCATCTCCGGTCAGGAATGTTGGGCCAGGTCGCCCGGCCAGGATCTCGCGGCAGGCATGTCGGAGCGAGGTAATGTCGGCTTCCTCCCCGAGGAGGAGGTCGAACCGGTCGAGGCAGAGAATCGCTTTCTGCAGAAGTGCCTCCCGGGCGGCGAGACCGAGCAGATGGGCTGGTCGGGGCGCTATCAGGAGAGTATCCAGATCGACTGCGAGGAGCGGCCGCCCGGTCCGGCCACTGGCGTAGCGCGCTGTGTCGCGGCGTGCTACGCCAGTCGAACCGTGCAGGTAGATGATCGGCCCGCGATCGGCTGTCGTCTGCTGATCGGTGAGCATCCGAACGAGCCCCGTGGCGAGATCGGATGGAAGGGAGGTGGCGGATGCGTCTGTCTCCGGTGGGAACAGGTGGACGAAGCTCGCGATCCGGGGGTCGAGTCGATCGGAGCCGAGGAGGTATTCGGTGATCCGTTCATCGACCCGAAGCGGACGCGCCAGGAGCGGCCAGTGCTCTGCGGCGTCGTCGGCCGACACGAGCAGACCGTTCGCTACTAAGCGGCCCGTCGGGCTAAATACCGACCGATGGGCGACCTGCTCCTCGACCGTCGGAGTAAGCAGGCGCATGATCAGTTCGACCGTCGGGCGTCGCCGAGAAACATCGTCCTGCAGGTAGGCAAAAAGCCGTTCGTAGCGGAGATCAATCTCCGGTGCCAAGCAGATGAGCAGAACTTCCTGCTCGAAGGCATCCAGTTCGAAGATGCTGGAGAGTTCGGCCAGACGCGGCAGGATCGCCGCCGCAGGCGCCCTCAGAATATGCGGCATCTCTTCGGCGGCCGGGGTACCGGCGAGCAGGGCATCGACATCCTGGTCAGAGATGTAGAGGCCACGGAATGCGTCATCTCCGCGCGTGGCCAGCTCATCTCGGAACTCCTGGACGGCGCGGCGGAGCCGGAGATCCAGCCGCTGTACAATGCTCCGCAGGCTCGCGGCAGTCGCGTCACTCTGCTCCTGCGGGCGCGTGGAATCACGTGAGATCAATCGTCATCGCTCACCGGTTGTACCGCCGGCGCCCGTGCCCAATCCGCAGCAATCTGACCATCCGACGGCGCGTTAGGAGACCGGTTCCTCCTCGTCCGGCCCGGCGCGCTGCACCATCGTCCGTGCCGTCTGGACCTCTGGCTCTTCCTCTTCGGCACCCGCGCGCTGGACCGTGCGGCGCTGGGTCTGGACCGTCTCTTCCTCGTCCGTTGCGGCACGCTGCACCGTCGAGCCAGTGGTGGACGAACTCGGACCGGTCCCGACCAGCCCGGCGCTTCCCTGACTTATCCGACGGGCCGCTGCGGCAGCGGCCTGCTCGAAGCTATCACCGGGGTCGCTGAGCAGGATGCCGCCAGGAGCCGGGGTCCCGGCAACCGGTCCGCGTGCCTGTTGAATGGTGTGCGTCGCCTCGTGTGCCAGGAGCTCGAATCCCTCGCTGGTCGAGGGATTGTAGGAGCCGGCGCGGAAGAAGATGTCGGACCCGGTGGTGAAGGCGATCGCATCAACCGAGCGCGAGAGCTGGTCGGCCTCGCCGTCCGCGTGGATGCGGACACCTGAGAGATCGGCCCCCAGGGCCGTTTCTAACCGCCGCTGGACGTTCTGCTCGAGTGGAGCTCCCCCCCGACTGGCAGCCGACCGGATCCGTTCCCCGATGTTCTCGTCCGTCTGGCCGCCGTCTCCGTTCTGGCCGGCCCGGGAAACCAGGCGCTGAACCATCTGGTTCCCCAGGGATGCTCCGAGACCGGCGGTGATGACGGCCCGCAACCCGCCGCGGCGCACCTGCTCCTGCATGGCCTGGTTGCCCAGGATAGGACCGGTGCCGGTCCACCTGGGACGATTGTCAATCCCCTCCTCCAGCGAGCGTGGAGCGGACGCGGCCGATCGGGATGTCGCACGGTGGGCCAGTCGAGCCTGGAACTCCATTCCTTTCGCCATCGTCGCACCTCCCCCATTGTTCGGTATCGGTTCGTGGCCCGGTGGTGGGTCTTTTTGACCAGGTGGAAGGCTACGCGGATCGGGTTAAATCCGGGTTATTCACGGGTTAAGAGGGTGATCCGGGCCGATGGATGCTGGAGCTGCGACATCGTCCTCTTTCCTCGCGTGGATGTGTCTCATATAATGCGCCTGGATTCCCGCGATGGGATGATCGCAGGGGTACCTGGTTTCGCGTGAGGAGGATGACCATGGTGCTGACACGACGTGCCTTTATCCTCGGAACCGGTCTCGCGCTTGGCGCTCTCGCCGCGGCCTGCGGTCAGGCCGCGCCGGCTACCCCATCGCCGACCGCGCCGCAGGCTGCGGCAACGCCGACCCCTCCGGCCCAGCCCTCACCCCGCGTTGTGGAGAAGGTGGTGACTCAGGTCGTCGAGAAGGTGGTGACACCGACTCCCGTCGTCAATAAGGCTCGGGCCGAGGTCCTGAACATCGCCCTCGGTGGGCGCATCGCCGACCCGACCAACCTCAACCTCTACTCGCCGGCGGTCGATCGCTCGATCGGGCTCCATCAGGTTATCTACGAGTACTTCTTCTACCTCAACCTGCAGACCGGCCAGTTTATTCCCTGGCTGGCAGAGAGCTACTCGTACAACAATGACTTCTCGGTTCTCACGGTCAAGCTGCGCAACGGCGTAACCTGGAGCGACGGCCAGCCGTTCACCGCAGATGATGTCGTCTTCACCTATGATTTGCTCAAGAAGAACGAGGGCATGGTCTGGGCGGCCGAGACG
>JADGGD010000239.1 GCA_019690095.1 Chloroflexota bacterium | reverse complement strand
TCCCAATGGGGAGGATGAGTTTGAGGAACATGCGCATCATACGCTTTGCCCTGGCCGCGGCGCTGGCCCTGCTGGCCCTGCCGGCGAGCGCCTTCGCGGCGGTCCCCGGGACTACCGCATCGGTATCGGCGCCGGCGTTTGTGAATGGGACGTCAGATACAGTCACCTATTCGGCGACGACCGGAAACACGGGAGGCACCGTCTTCATCTGGGCACGGGTGCAGGCGAGCCCTCCGGGTAGTTGGATTTGTGCCGATGTCGGTAACACATTGGGACCAAACAGCTCAAGCTCCAACAATTCGAAGAGCGTATCGGGTCTGAGCACTTCCCTGTCGAACCCGGCTGATGGCAGCACCATTGAGTGGTTAGCTACTGTTGAGGATGACACGGGTGGCACTGGAACTTGCAGTGACACGACAGGACCATCACCAGTTGTTACTCCACCTTCATCGACTGTCTCAGCTCAGGCCACGAGCACCCTTGACAAAACCTCGCCCACCGGCTTCGTTGCGGCCCCGCCGGCGACTGCATCTGGTAATGTAGCCTGCACCAGCTTCGAGCTCTTCGGTGTGGCGAAGGACACAGGTGTCAAGCCGTCAGGCATTGAGAGCTTCTCGATAACCGCTAACGGTTCTGTCTCTGGCTTCACCGCGAGCGGCATTACACCGCGGCAGGCCTCGACACCGGGTCCAACTGTGACCCCAACGGCCCGTATCTTCACCTTCCCGACTGGAGCAACAGGTAATTGGACTTTCGACGGCACAGCGAAAGATGTTGCCGGAAACACCGGCGTCGCAACATCCTTCCTCTCACTGTCGAACGTACAGAGCCTGAGTGCCTGCACCAGCTACCCAGACCTGACTGGTGATGGGTTCCCAGCGACCTACGCCCGCTACCTCTCTACCAATACTACCAACACCCCAGCCCTCTTCCAGGGCCTGCCGGCCCCGAGCGGAAGCGGCACGATCTTCGGGCCTGATGCGACCATGACCCGGGCGATGCTCGCCAAGGTCCTGGTCAGCGCGGTCGAGCCCGGGGTAACCCTCCCGACGAGCGCCCCCTCCGGCTGCTCCTTCACTGACGTGCCGACCGGCCAGTGGTACACTGGCTACGTCTGGGAGGCCTGCCGCATCGGGCTGATGCAGGGGGTCGGCGGCGGGCTGTTTGACCCGAATGGCGCGCTCACCCGCGGCCAGGCCGCGACGGCGATCGACCGGCTGAACACTGCCGCAAACGGTGGCTACCTGAGCAATAACTCCGTCGTCAAGGCGTCCGGTGTAGCCATCCGCGGCACGCCGAGCTTCACCGACGTGCCAGTCGGCGCGTTCTATGCCACGGCAGTGCAAGATCTCTACGCCCGCGATGTGATCGACGGGACGAGCGCGACGACCTTCAGCCCGGACGCGACGCTCACCCGCGGCCAGCTGGCGAAGATCCTCTACCGCGCCCTGGCCCAGGCGACGCCGATCCAATAATCCCCTGCCTAGCCGCCCGCTCCGGGGTCTCTCCGGAGCAGGCGGACGGGCCGGTCTGGGGGCGGGAGCCGGGGCTCCCGCCCCCTCGCTTTTTCCCGGCCTCCGTGCCCGATCGGCCTCTCCTCACCGCTGGAGCATCTCCCCGCCTGCCGGCGGGCCCGGCGGGATCTCCGGGCCCCGGCGGTGCCCGGCCAGTCCCGCCCCGCGAGAAGGCGGTCTCTCTCCCCGCCCGGAACAGGGGGCCTCTTCTCCCCGGCAGATATACTCCCACCGCCGTGCCCGGCTGGCCCCCTCTCTCCGGCAGATGTGCCCGCCGCGGCCGTAGCGGGGGATCCCCCGCATCAGTCCGCGGGGACGATGCCCCCTCCCGCGGGAGGAACCCCCGGTCACAGCCATGAACAGCCGGCCCGGCCTCCCGCGGCAATCCCAGGCCGGGCCACCGGGGCCGCGGTGGAAGACGCCCCGGCCAGTCCATCAGGCCCGCCTTTCAGCGCCGCGGTGGGAGATGCCCGGCCAATCCCCCCGGCCGGGCCGCCGGGGCCGCAAGCGAGAGGCGCCGCCCGCAGATCCATCAGGCCGAGCGGCCCGGCCTGCGATCGATAGGCTCATCTGGGCCGCGGGCCGGGGGGGGCCCCGCCCCCGGCCCGGCCCATCCCCTCCCGCCCGCGGGGCCGGCGTGGCTCTCTGGGGGGGCTTGGGGGCCGGGGGGGGGGCCCCCCCGGCCCGATGCCGGGCCCCCTCGCGGCCGGCCCGGCGGTCGGGAGAAGAGGCTTGACGTGCAGTCCGCCCAGCGGGTATGATCGCGCCGCCATGGCTGACGTCCCGTCCGATGCTTCGCCGTCCCCTCGCCCGATCCTCATCGCCGGCTACTACGGCTTCGGCAACACCGGCGATGAGGCGATCCTCGCCGCCCTCCTCCGCGACCTGCGCGCCCTCGACCTCCCGCTCGCCCCTACCGTCGTCTCCGGCCGCCCGGCCGAGACCGCCGCGCTCCACGGCACCGACGCCCTCCTCTGGACGGACATCCCGGCCCTCATCGCCGCGGCCCGCGCCAGCGCACTGATCATCCTCGGCGGCGGCGGTCTCTTCCACGACTACCACGGCTTCGACCCCGGCACGGCGCTCACCAGCGACCACGCCGGCCTCGCCTTCTACGGCACCTTCCCCCTCCTCGCCGCCCTCCTCGATCGCCCGCTCCTGCTTTACGGCGTCGGCGTCGGCCCCCTGTTCTCGGACGACGGGCGGGCGTGGACCCGCGCCGCCTTCGCCCAGGCCGACCGGGCGACCGTTCGCGACCGCGCGTCCCGGGACCTCCTGCAGTCCCTCGGCCTCCCCGCCGACCGCGTCGAGGTCGCCGCCGACCCGGCCTTCCGCCTGCCGCCGGCCGAGCCGGCCCGGGTCCAGCACTGCCTCGCCGAGGTCGGCCTCGCCGACCCGCCCCGACCGCTGATCGGCGTCGCCCCGCGTCCCTGGAGCGTCGGCGTCGACCCGGATGCCTGGCTTGCCGCGGTCGCCCGCGCGCTCGATGCCTTCCTCGAGCGGCACGGCGGGAGCGTGCTCTTCCTCCCCTTCCAGGCGAGCAGTGACCCCTCTGCCCAGGATGCCGCGGCCGTCGCCCGCATCCGCGGCCAGATGCGCCGGGCCGACCGGACAGCGGTCCTGCCCGCCCCGGCCCCGCCGGCCGAGATGGCCGGGCTCATCGCCGCCTGCGACCTCGTCCTGGCCGTCCGCCTGCACGCGGCCATCTTCGCCGCCGCCGCCGGGGTGCCGGTCGTCGGGCTGGCCTACGACCCGAAGGTGCGGGGCGTCCTCGCCGAGCTGGAGCTTCCCGCGCAGGCCCTCGACCTCGCCCCGGCGGGCCTGTCCGCCCTGCCGCCTGCGCTCACCGCGGCCTGGGAGCACCGCGCGGTGCTGTCGGCCCACCTGCGCACCGCCGCGGCCCGACTGGCCGTGCGCGCGGCCCGCCCGGCCCGGCACGCCCAGGAGCTCCTGACCGCACCGCCCCCGCCGCGCCCGGCGCTTGATCCCGCCGTTGCCGCCCTGCTCCCGCCGCTCGTCCTCGCCCTGAGCCTGCGCCTGCACGAACGCACGCAGTGGGCCCGCCGGGCCTCCGAGGACGCGGCCGTCCGCGATCAGATCATCCGCGACCTCCAGCGCGGGCTGGACGAGATGACCGCCTGGGCCCGCTCATCGGCCGAGGCGGTCGCCCAGCGCGACCAGACCATCCAGGAGCTCCAGGCGCAGATCGCCCGGCAGGAGGAGGCCCTCGCCGACCTGCGGGCCCAGCTGGCGAACGCGCACGCCCAGCTGGAGGCCATCCGCGCGACCCGCGCCTACCGCGCCTACGCCCTGCTCAAGCGCGGCCTGCAGAGCGTCCGGGGCGAGCGGAACGGCGCAGAATGACCGTTCGGCCTCTCCCACCGCGGGAGGCTGTCCCCGCCCGCAGTCGTGCACGGAAGAACCTCCTGGCCGCGGCCGTGAACGGCCGGCCTATTCTCTCTGCGGCGATCCCGGGCCGGCCCTTTCGGGCCGCGGGAGATGGGCGCGGTCGGGCCGCGAGGCATGGTATCATCTCCCCCAGCGGCCCCGCCCGGCCGCCGGCCCGCCCCCACGGGGGGGGGGGCGGGGCCGGGGGGGTT
>JADGGD010000238.1 GCA_019690095.1 Chloroflexota bacterium | reverse complement strand
TAAAATTCACTGGGCTGGGTTTCCAGGCCCTGGGGGCTTACAATTAATGCACAAGCAGATCAAGGGCATGCCCTTGATCTGCTTGGCCTTTCTCTTCTCGGAGTGCCACTGTTGTCACCAAAATGCCACCAGACTTTTTCAGGTGCTGGTCGCGGCATCCCAGACGGTTGACGGCCTTGCGCTTCGTCTCCAGGGTCAGATGCCTGTAGATGTCGGTGGTTGGTGCTGACCGAGTGAACTGCCCCCCAGGAGCTCCGAGACGGTCTTGAGCGGCACGCCGGCAGCCAGGTGCATACTGGTGAGGTAAGAGGGTGACCTCTTTCACCGAACACTTGCTCTGATCAAGCACCGCCTATCCATGATCCTCGATCTAGCCTGCTTGACAGGGGGTCGTGCCAAAGGTATATTTGCCGCTCGCCGCGTGCGTTATCACCGCCCATGACGGCGATAGCGCTCGGTAGCTTCCCCCAACCATTGGGCGAATAGTTAAGAAGAATGAGAGAAAGGTGCGAACCGGTATGAACCGTCTGCTCCTGTCTGGACTTGCCCTCGCTCTCCTTACCGTTATCGTCAGTGCCATTCCGACCAGCGCCCTCACGGCGGTCACTCTTACCCGCCCCGCCCAGGCGGAGGTGGTCAGCGATAATTCGACGGCTGCTGTCCATATTGAATGCATTAACAACAGCGGTGGGCCGAACTATTCGAATGTCTGCAGCTACAGCACGACCGGCGCGGTCACACTTCTCCTGACGAACGGCATTGGTGGAAGTGCGACGGGATTCAATCCGGCCGCGTCGTTCACGATTGGGAGCACGAGTTATCCGGTTGTGAAAGTGACCAATAACTCGATGATCACGGTTAAGGTATGGCTGGACGGTTCCAACAGCCAGCTGAAGATGTATGACGCGGGCGCAAATCTTAGTAGGGACAGTAATACAAATGCCGCGTTCATCAACCCAGGGGCATCCCAGCAGTTCTACTTTACTGTGGATACGACCTCCGGGCAAACGCTCAGTGCAACCCTGCATGTGACGAACTAGTCGGATGCGGTGGCTGTGGACAGCGGTGGCCCTTCTGTTTATCGCCGCCCTCGGTTATGAGCTGCGTGTCGGATACGCAACCAGCGGCAGTATGGCGCCCGGGCTGGAGCCGGGGGACGGCTACATCGCGGTCCGGCCGCTTTGGGGCATTGCCCCAGGGGATATCATAGTGTACCGTCCGCGCGTGCTGCCCGCTGATTACATCGTTCACCGGATCGTGGGTGAGACTGCAGGCGGGTTCGTCACCAAGGGGGATGCCTCTCCGGCAGCCGATCAGGAGGTAGGGGAGCCCCCGGTTCTGCCAGACCGGATCAGTGGGGTTGTCCTGGCCAGGAATGGTCAGCCTCTGCGCATCCCGGGCATGCAGCAGGGCGTGGAGGCTGTCCGTTCCCGGCTGGATCTGGCGCGGTCCAGCGCGTGGCTCGTGCTTCTGCTCGGGGTGGTCACCGTCGGTGCTGCCGTAGGATCTGCACCCAGAGGACGCGAGATCCGTCAGCTCTGGCGGTGGGATGCGGGGGCAGTGGTTCGCGGACTGGGCGTGGCTGCCGCGCTATCGGTCCTCATCGCTGTGCTGGCATCCAGACGGACGGAGGGAATCGAGTACCTGGTCACCGAGTCCCCTGGAGCGGTTGGGAACCACGTGATGGTCGGCAAACCCGGCGCAATTCGGGTGCGCGTCCAGAACCCCGGTGTTCTCCCCGCCTTTGTTGCGCTCACCGGCCTGGACGGGATGCAGATACAACCGGCCGGTGCGGTGTTACCCGGGAGAGGAGAAACGGAAGTCGCACTCCTGGTGAGCGCTGACAACACCGTGGGATGGAAGCGGGCGTACATCCAGATCGTGGTATACCCGCTGCTCCTTCCCGCCGCCGTTTTCGCATTTCTCTACGGCCTCCATCCGCTCATTGCGGCGCTTGGGATTGCTGCGGCCCCGATCGGCGTCTCCCTGGCGGCAGCGCGCTTGCTGGGCTGGGATGATGTTCCGCTGGGCCGCGTTCTCGGGGTGCCCCGGCCGCGGTAGGGGAGAGCGGGATGGGGCGCTGGCTGTGGGTCGCCGTAGCAGCGGCCATGCTGGTATTGCTGAGCGGCATGGCCGTGTCGCGGGGGCTGACCGCTGTCGGGGTGAACCGCGGTGCTGTCGCGGAGGTGGTCGGAGACAATCAGGCCTTTGTGACCCTTTCCGGGTTTGCGGGTAGTCAGTTCGGGTTAACAAACCGGTACCAGACGACCGGGAGCCTCACAAACCGGGCCGGGGCCGGTGCCCAGGTAGCGGTCCGGGTCGACCCGAAGGTCCTGACCGCCTGCCGGGGCGGACACTGCCAGAACAATGCCTCGTGGACGCTGTATGTATGCTGGTCGGGGGATACAGCGCCAGCCGGTACAACGACGTGCGGCGGGGGGAGGCAGCAGCTCAGCTTTACGGGAAATGGCCCGGTAGATCCGGGCCCCGCTCAAACCGGTCCCCTCAGCATCCCTGCGGGCAGCTCGGGGTACATTTTGGCTCGGGTCAGCACGAATGCGAGCCGGTTCTGCGCCCAGGTCTCTTTCCTCTGGTCGGGTACCTACAGTAGCGCTGGTGGATTTTCGGTCCCGGACACGCTCCGGACGGCGAACACCCCTGGGGCACGCTTCCAGGTCTACCGGGTAGGTAGCGCGACATGCTGAGGAGATGGCTGATCTACGGGATCTGGGGTGCTGCGGCGGTCGCGTTGACCGGGGTCGGGCTGTGGCGCGCCAGTGTTGCCCCGCCAACTCGGGTGGAGATGCGGAAGGTCTACCGGGGCGATGTCGTGGTCAATGCCGGCTGGGACTGGAGCATCCTGCTGAGCGGTGGCAATGTCCTCTGGCCCGCTGGAACGGTCTTGCCGGGGGCGCCGGCGGCCCGGGCCTATCCCCTGGCGGGCAAGCCTATCTTACGAGCAGTGCCAAAGGTCGAGGTGCGAGGGCCCTCTGAGCAGAACCTGGTGGTGTCCGTCTCGGCACAGGCCGTCCTGAGGGTCATGAACGGTGACATGGAGGTCTGGCAGAAGCAGCTGAACGGGCTGGGCGTCACGGTGCGAGGCAGCCCGGCAGCCTATACGGGACCGGCCCTCGCTGTCGATATGGCCGGGGCTCGGACAGAGATGGAGCGAATAAACACTGCGCTTGGCCTGCTGGATCGGTACCAGGGAGAGGTGACCTTTGGTCTCCGGGCGGAGGTGAGTGGGGACGCCGCCGGGAACGTGTCTGTAGCGGCTCCGGTGGTTCTCCAGCCGGATACCTTCAATCCACCCCCTTCCGACAAGTGGCGGGGACAGGTACGGGTGCCGCTGGTACGGCAGGAGCAGGTCGAGGTCAGAGTGCCGCTCTGGCAGCGGGCAGCCGAGGAGTGGCCGTTCTTCGGAGGGACTGCCGCTGCTCTGGCTGTTCCTGCGCTTGTCGTCGGGAGACGACGTCTGGCAGAAGCCAGTAAGGAGCATCACCGATACCGGCGCTGGATCACTCGGGGAAGGCTGTCGGATCTGGACGTGCGGACGGTTATGGTCGAAGACCTCCGCTCGCTCGTCCGGATCGCCCACGATATCGGGCGGCGGGTGATCCATGACCCAAATGTCGGCTATGGTGTGCCAGATGGGCTGGTCTGTTATGTCTATCGGCCGCAGCAGGCACCGCGCATCGGGGAACTGCTCGTGGCGCAAGGGGTGGTGGCGGAGGCAGACATCGCGGCGGCCCGGCAACAGCAGGTGGTGTGGCGAAGGCCGCTTGGCGAGTGTCTGGTGGCGATGGGGCTGGTGGACGAAGTGGCGGTCCACGCTGCCCTCGCCTACCAGCAGCAGCGGGTGTTTCTTGAACCCGGCCGGGGCACGAAGAAACTGTTTATGCCCCGGATGCTTTTGCCCATTGCGGTGCTTGGGGAGAGGCCCGATCATACACTGGCCCTGGCAGTTCCCGACCCGTCTATCCCTCGGGATATTGTAGAAGCAGCAGTGGGCCGGCCTGTCTGGCTTGCTGTATGTCGGGAAAAGGCGCTTGCCTCGGCTGGAGCGGCCGTGGTGAGCGGCAGCGGTGAGATGACGGCCAGGGGGGTGGGACGGCTGGGGGCCCAGC
>JADGGD010000237.1 GCA_019690095.1 Chloroflexota bacterium | reverse complement strand
GGGTGGAGTAGAGCGAGGGGTTGGGGTCTTGCAGGGAAGGCAGGGCACAGGGGTTACCGAGGGACAGAGCGAGCAGCCGCCGCTGGTTTTCTCGGTGGCTGCTGCCGGGGTGGGAGATGGAACAGTCGCTCCCGGCCCGGAGGCCGTGGCCGCCGGTGTTGTCGAGACGGTCGCACCGCTGCTTGGCGTTCCGGCGTAGGCGATCGCCGCCGAGGCGAACAGGCCAGCGACCAGGACGAGTGCCAGGGCCATCCGGCGATGTCTCATGGAGCTCTTCCTCCTTGGTTCGGGTGAGCATTGCGGAGGTGCTGGGTCGCCGCCAGAGGTGCTGGAGGCCAATCCGGGCACCTGATCCCGAACGGGGTCGTCCGGTTCGCTGTGGATAGAGCCGGGCTAGATGACCTGCTGAACCTCTGGCCGGCGGAATACCGCGCGGTTGCCAGGTAGGTGCCGGTGGATGCCGGGGCGAGGACGCGGCCGCCGGTTCAATGCTCCGCGCGGACCGGTCCGCTCGGCGGTCGAAGACGGGAGAGCCTCCCGGGGCGTAAGGCTCCCCGCCACACGCGGGGTACGGCCGTCAGCGGTGGTTGTGCAAGAAGCGTGCCAGGGCCTCGGGCGAACGGATGGAAGAGGCCCGGGCGATCTAACGGGGGCTCAAGGTGACGATGAAGCGGCTGGACTGCTATGATAGGGCTACACTGGTGAGAAGATGATGGGACTGCAGGTGAAGTGCGCTTGAACAATCTTCCATTCGGAAGGCCTGGTCGCTTCTACCGGGGGAATATCCATACCCATTCCACCCGCTCGGATGGGGCGCTGAGCCCCTCCGAGGTGGTCGCCGCCTATCGGGATCACGGCTATGACTTTCTTGCGCTGACCGACCACTTTCTCGAGCGGTACGGGTACCCGATCGTGGATACCCGGCCGTTTCGCACAGCGCGTTTTACCACCCTGATCGGTGCTGAGTTGCACGCCCCGGCGACCGAGTTAGGAGATCCATGGCACATTGTGGCGGTTGGCCTTCCGCTCGACTTTGCCCCACCCGCGCCAGGAGAGACCGGTCCGGATCTGGCGCGCCGCGCCGCGGCCAGCGGCGCTTTCGTGGGCATCGCCCATCCGGCCTGGTACGGGCTTACGCTTGCCGATGCACTCTCGCTTGATTCCGCTCACGCGGTCGAGATCTACAATGCGACCTGCGCGACGGATAACGATCGCGGCGAAAGCTGGTACCTGGCGGATGCGCTCCTGGCTCGAGGACGGCGTCTGCTGGCATATGCGGCCGATGATGCGCATTTTAAGGAGCGGGCTGATGTTCGCGAGGCCTGGATTCAGGTTCGCGCCGAGGCTCTGGAGCCGGAGCTCCTCCTGGCATCGCTCAAGGAAGGATATTTCTACTCCAGCCAGGGGCCCGAGATCCACGATGTCGTCATCGATGGTGATCGCATTCGAATTGCCTGCTCGCCAGCGCGAGCCATCTTCGTCTCCGGCCGCGGGTCGCGTGCCCAGCGTGCGGTCGGCCACGATCTGACCGAGTGCGCGCTCTCCATGGCACCCTTCGCTGGCTCCTACTGTCGGGTGACAATTGTGGACGCGAACGGGAAACGTGCCTGGACGAACCCGATCTGGCTGGGGTAGGGTCGCCGTCGTTCGCGGCGTAGTGGTCGATTGGCTCAATGAGCCGCGGCGAGGCCAAAGACCCCGGTGACGATCAGGAATGAGCCGATCAAGCGATTTATAGAATGCGGTTCCTTCAGGGATGTTGTGCCCAGGGCGGTCCCGATGACAATGCCGATCTCCCGTGCGGGTGCCACGTAGGCGATCTGGCTGAAGGTCAGGGCGATGAGAACGAGCAGGTAGGCCAGCGGCGCAAGAATCCCCGCCGCGATTACCGCGCCGGGCCGCTCGCGGATCTCCCGAATGACCGCCTGGCGCCAGCGCGTCAGGGCAAGCGGAGCATTGACCAGGGCCTGACCGGTGAAGATCCCGGCGACCAGGACGACCGGCGACAGGTAGGAGAGGGCGTTCTTGTCCCACAGGCTGTAGGCAGCGATAATGACCCCGGTCAAGGCCGCCAGGTGCGAGCCGCGTTCTCGAACCGAATGGATAAGGCCTTTCAGGGCGGCTCGTCCGCTTCCCCGCGAGTGAATGGTCAGGATGCCCAGCACGATAATGCCGATGGCGGCGGCCCCGGCGGCTGAGAGATGCTCGCCCAGCATGAGCGTCGCTCCAATCGGAATCAGGACAAGGCCGGTCCCGCGGGCAAACGGGTAGACGATCGATAAGTCTGCCCGGGCGTAGCTGGCGCCCAGCAGCCCGAAATAGCAGATGTGCAGGGCAACCGTAACGCTGATGAAGAGGAAGGCGCCCGGTGCGGGCGGAGCGGACCGGGCCGCGATGACGGCGATCGGGGTATAGACCAGGGCGGCCACGGCGTTGAACGCCCAGGTGAAGGCGTGAGGGTTCCGACTCGCCTTGGCTAGAAAGTTCCATGTCGCGTGGGCGAAGGCAGAGGCAATGACAAGAAGCAGGGCAAGGATCGTCATCGTAAGGCGTATTGTAGTCGATCTCCCTCCCGACCGATCAGACCGGCACGGGAGTTGCGCGACTGGCCCGACGCGCCCGGGCCGGAGCCGAGCAGAGGGGGAGTAACGCGGATGGCGTGGCTGGTTGTTGTTCCCACCTACAACGAGGCAGAGAACCTGGAACGGCTCGCGGCCGAGCTCCTGGCTGAGCCCGATGCTTCGCTTCTCATCGTCGACGACGACTCCCCGGATGGCACCGGTGCCCTCGCAGATAGCCTTGCTGCGCGCTATGATGGACGGGTGGCCGTGGTTCATCGGCCGGGCAAGCAAGGGCTCGGGACGGCCTACGTGACTGGCTTTCGGGAAGCCCTGCGGCGGCCGTGCGATTACATTGTCCAGATGGATGCTGATTTTTCACATCAGCCGTCAGATGTGCCGCGGCTGGTCGCGGCCTGTACGCGGGCCGACGTCGCCGTTGGTTCGCGCTACGTTGCCGGGGGTGAAACTCGGAACTGGCCCTGGAGTCGCCGTCTGATCAGCCGCGGCGGCGCCCTCTACACCCGGCTGATCCTTGGCCTACCGGTTCACGATCCGACGAGTGGATTCAAATGCTTCCGCCGTGAGGCGCTCGCCCGTCTCGATCTCAGCCGAATCCGGTCGACCGGTTTCGGCTTTCAGGTCGAGATGAACTGGTACTGTCATCGCCAGGGGTTGCGCATTACCGAGGTTCCCATCCGCTTTGTTGATCGACGGCTGGGGGAGTCGAAGATGTCTCGCCAGATCTTCTTTGAAGCCCTCCTCCTGGTCTGGCGGCTTCGTTTGCTTGATCCGGGAGCGGCAGGACGCCCCGAGGCGTCCGCCTCCTGATGTGATTGCTCGTCTGATCGCCCGGGCGGATCTCTCGCGGCTCGTCCGCTTCGGGCTTGTCGGCCTCAGCGGTACCCTGGTCAATCTGGCGGTGGTGCACGTGCTCTTTGGCACTCTGCACTGGCCGGCGGTGATCGCCTCACCGGTGGCCGTCGAGGTCAGTGTCGTGAACAACTTCCTCTGGAATAACTGGTGGACTTTCCGCCAGCGCTCGATTTCGCTCGCCCGTTTCATCCGCTTCAACCTGGCTTCCCTGGGCGGACTGGCTATCACGGCGGCTATCTTCGCCGCTCTCGTCGATCTCCTTGGCTGGCACTACCTTCTGGCTGATCTGATCGCAATCGGTGCCGCGACTGGCTGGAACTTCGCCGCAAGCGTGCTCTGGACCTGGGCCCGCTAGATAGCGGGGCCGGTGCGTTACTGCTTGCGGACAGCGATGTAGACCCGGGTTCCGCGCGGCACGCGGGTTCCGGGCTGAGGAAGCTGGCTCAGGACCGCGCCCGGCGGAATCGAGAGGAAATAGCTTCGATCCGGCACCTCATTGATCGTCTGGTAGTTGACATAGGTCGTCATCAGGCCGGACTCGGTGATGATCCGCTGGGCATCTGCCTCAGGCAGGCCGATCAGGCTGGGGACGATGACCTCGTTGGGGTTGTTCGGCACCGCGATCGGCGTCGCGTGGGCCGGTATCACGACGGCGGTCGGGGTCGGAGTTGCAGTTGGCGGCACCGGCGTTGGCGTCGGAGGGGGCGGTGTCGGGGTGG
>JADGGD010000040.1 GCA_019690095.1 Chloroflexota bacterium | reverse complement strand
GGTCGCCCGGGGGGAGGTGGCGCTCGTCGTTGCCACCCTCGGCCGGGCGGTCGGTGCACTCGATGGAGCGGTCTATGCGGCGGCGGTTGCTATGACGCTGGTGACCACGCTTCTCACCCCGCTCCTGCTGCGCCTGACCTTTGTCGCGGAACCGACAGCGTCGACCCCGACGGCCAGCTACGCGGCCGCGGTGACCGAGGGCGGGTAGGCGGTGGTGATTGGACAACCCGTCGGGATGGAGGGAGAGAAGGTGATGCGAGGCCTGAGCGATGCTGGACATCCAACGGGGCCGGCGGCGCCAGCTGATCCGGTTATCTGTGCGGCGGAAGAGGCGCTCCGCCACGGGGGGATCGGCCCGGCACGGCGCCTGCTCGCAGGGCGGACCGATGCGCCGGCCCTGGTCCTGCTTGGGATCTGTGCCCTGCGGGAGGGCGATCCGCGGCGGGCGGCCGACATGTTCGCGGCGGCAGTGGCGTGCGCGCCAGACGATGCGGTTGCCCACGCCTACTTCGCGCTGGCCCTCGTGACTATCGGGGAGGTCGCGCAGGCTGACGATGTGCTTGACTGTGCCCTGACCCTGGCCCCGGCCTCGTTCGTTGTCCGTCTGGTGGCCGCGCAGTGTGCCTACCGCCTTGGCCTGTACCCGGCGGCGGCGCAGCGCGCGGAAGAGGCTCTGGCGCTGGGCGCGCCGGATGCAGACAGCGATGCCCGGGCGCGTGCACTGCTCCAACAGGCCTGCGCCCGGGGTGGGCGAGCGGTCGGGGCCGGGCTGACCGACACACCGTTGAATCGGCTGAGCGCCCTGGTCCGGCGCCTTCGGTTCCCGGCGGCCCGGCCAGCGCGTGCCGCACCGGAGGGGATGCGATGCTCGTTCTGATGCTGTACGGGTCCATGCTGATCCTCATGCTGACGCGGGTAGCCGCGCCGATCGGGGAACGGCCCACCGGGCGGGTGCGCCGGGAGGTCCCCCTGGGATGGCGCGAGCGCCTTCTCCTGCAGCGGACGAACATCTACCTGCTCGGGATCGCCATGTTCCTGGGGGGCATTGGTAGCTGGCTGTCCGCGCCGCTTGCCTTCGCAGTGGTCTTGGGCGCGTGGGCGATCGTGGCCCTCCCGGCGCGCTACATCCTGACCGACGACGGGATCGGGCTGAATAGCGTCGTCTTCCGGCGGTGGAGCGAGTTCCGCGCGGTGGAGGACGCACGACACGGTCTCCGCCTGGTCGGCCGGGAGGGACAGCGCGACTTCCCGCTGGTGATCGCCCCGGACCATCGGGCGGCGGTCCGGGGCGAGCTGGTGCGCGCGCTGACACATCCGGCCGGTCCGGCCCGGCGGAAGAGGCCTGCCGCGGCCTGAGGGGGAGCGGCCGTCCCGCCCCGTGGCGGGGCCCGGGGCGCGGAGGACGGTGCTGTCCGCAAGGCTACTGGTGGATGATGCGGGCGTGCAGAGGGGCATAGCAGGCCCGGTCGCGTGTGATCACATCCGGCACATACCGCGTCCCAGTGACAGCTTCCATGTAAGGAGGGGAGTCGTGGTCTTTCTGAACCAGGCGATACGTCGATGGCCTTATCGGACGGTCCTTCTCATCCTGGTGCTCGTCCTGGCCGGGCTGGTGCTGTCTTTCGCGACGGCCGGCGCGGCGCTGGCGGCCGATCCGACGCCGACGCCAGCGGCCGCGGACCCGAGTGGGATCCAGCTTGGAACAGCGCAGGATCTGGTCGGGGTCGCGCCGGGGAATCTCACGGCGGACGACTTCACGCGGGCGGCGGCGAGCGAGCCGTTTGCGGTAGCCCTGGCGAAGCTGGTGAATGAGAACCGACTCGGTATCAACTTCACCTGGACGCTCCTGTGCGGCTATCTGGTGATGTTCATGCAGGCCGGGTTCGCCCTCGTCGAGACGGGCTTTTGCCGTGCCAAGAACGCCGCGCACACGATGGCGATGAACTTCATGATCTACGTCATCGGCCTGACCGGCTACTTCCTGGTGGGCTTCGCCTTCCAGTTCGGGGGTGTCGGCCTGGTGGGTGTGCCCAATCTTGGCGGTCTGGCCGTTCTCAATCACGAGCTCACAGTGAATATCGGCGGCATTGACTGGGGGGTGCTTGGCTGGAAGGGCTTTTTGCTCTCTGATGGCACCTACGACGTGGCGGTCGCCGTCATGTTTCTTTTCCAGATGGTCTTCATGGATACGACGGCGACGATCCCCACGGGAGCGATGGCCGAGCGGTGGAAGTGGACAGCCTTCGTGGTCTACGGCTTCTTCGTCTCGACGCTGGTCTATCCGGTCTTCGGCAACTGGGCCTGGGGCGGCGGCTGGCTTTCCCAGCTCGGCAAGATCGGGCTGGGCGCTGGCTACGCGGACTTCGCCGGCTCCGGGGTGGTCCACGCCGTCGGGGGCTGGTGTGCCCTGGCGGGGGCGATGGTGCTTGGGCCGCGCCTGGGCAAGTTCAACCGCGACGGCACGCCGAATGCCATCCCCGGCCACAATCTGATCTTGGCCCTGCTGGGCTGCTTTATCCTCGCCTTCGGCTGGTTCGGATTCAACCCGGGCTCCACGTTGGGAGCCAGTGGGAACGGGACGCTGCGGATTGGCCTGATCGCGACGGCAACGATGCTCGCCTCGGCTGCGGGTGCGCTGGTGGCGATGGCCTATACCTGGTTCACCACGGGTAAGCCTGACCCAGCCATGTCCGGCAACGGCCTGCTGGCCGGTCTGGTGGCGATCACCGCCCCGAGTGGCTTTGTGAGCCCACTGAATGGCTTCATTATTGGGGCAGTCGCCGGTCTGCTGGTCTGCCTGTCTGTCGCCTTCGTCGAGCGAGTGCTCCATGTGGATGATCCGGTCGGAGCGATCTCGGTGCATGGGACCTGCGGGCTGTGGGGGCAGCTCGCGGTGGGGCTGTTCGCCGACGGAACGATGAACTACGGTGGGACGGTGGTGCGCGGGTTGTTCTACGGCGACGCCGGCCAGTTCGCCGCCCAGCTCATCGGAGCGGTGACGTGCTTCGTCTACGTCTTCGGGCTGTCCTACCTGTTCTTCCGCGCCTGCGATGCCGTGATCGGGCTCCGCGTACCACCAGAGGTGGAGCTGGCCGGGCTGGACCTGCCGGAGGTGGGGGTGCCGGGCTACGCGGCCGACGCCGAGCCGTATCGGCAGCCGCCGACCCCACCAGCGATGGCTCCCCAGCCGGCGCCGGGCCCGGCCTGAGGCATTCAGGGGCGAGGTGGGCTCCATGGGCTCCATGAGCGGCGATGCCATGCAGCCTGTCTCGCTCCACGTTCAGGGTATGCCATCCGGGCGCTCGAACGAACTTTCCTCAGAAGGTAGGGAATGCAGTTGGCGGTGGGCCCAGGCAGGACCAGGGGGAGCGGCCTCGGCCGCCGCCAGCCCTGCGGGCGTCCAGCTGGTTCGTTCCGCCGCCCGGGGAGCGAGCGAAACGCTGGTTCGAGGACTTCTTGGAAAACAGCCCTTGCTTCGATGGTGTCCGGGGAGGAGAAAGCCATGGATGGACAGCCGCGTTCGGCGCGGGAGGTGAGAGCATTCCTGGAGGTTGTCGCCGAGCGACTGGTCGGGCGTTCGGCATTGACGATCGATCAGCCGGTCGAGCCGCTGGAGGCGCTGGTCGGAGCTGTGCTGGCATACCGGACAACCCCGGCCAGCGCGGCCGCGGCGGTTGGGGCCCTCCGGGAGCGCTTCCCGAGCTGGGCAGCCATCGCCACAGCGCCGACGGAGGAAGTCGCCGCGGCGATTCGACCGGCCGGCCTGTGTCAACAGCGCGCACTCCTGCTCCAGCGCCTGGCGCGTCGCCTCCTGCTGGATGATCCGGATGGTCGGCTCGAGCGGCTGCGCCGGGCCGACGATGCGACGCTCCTCGCCTACCTGGAAGAGCTGCCCGGCGTCGGGGCCTTCGGTGCCCGCTGGGTGCTGCTGACCGCCTTCGCGCGGCCGGTCTTCCCGGTCGCGTGGCCGGCCCGCCGGGTGCTCGAGCGTCTTGGTCTACTCGCCCGATCGGAGCGGATGCGCGAGCTGGCGCGAGATCTTGCGCTCGATCGATCAGTCTACCGTCGCCTCCACACGGCGCTAGTCGAGCACGCGCATCACATCTGTCTCCCGCGGCAACCGCGCTGCCGGTTCTGTTCCCTGAATGATCTCTGTCCCTACTTCCAGCGGTACCTCCGGCGGGCGTTCGTCCCCGATGCTGCGGTGGAACGGCGGCGCGGCCCGCGGCGCCGGGCGGCCGGAGCACCGGTGCCGCCCGGACACTGATCCCGGCCGGTCGGGCGGCCGGCGTGCTGCCACGGCTCGCGTCAGTTTTACCTTCGCTTTACCGTCCGTTCACGCTGCCCTGACCGTGCGCGCATCTGCGTTCGCGAGGATCAGACCGGTGAGGTGCATTCAGCAGAGGTGCCACATGGAACGCCGAATCCTGGTTCCGCTTGCTGTCGGTGCGGTCGATGCTGCCGTGCTGGCGCTGGTCCGGGCCGAGGCCCGGGCACTGGATGCCGGGGTGGTTCTGCTCCACGTACTGCCGCGCGGTGCGCTGCCGCCAGACCATGTGACGCCGGCCGAGGCCCGGGCCCGGGCCTACCTTGACGGCGTGGCTGCGGCCCTGCGCGGGGCAGGGACGGCGGCGAGCCCCGTGGTCCGGGCCGGCGAGCCCGTGCAGACGATCGTTGAGGAGGCACGGACCCGCCGTGCCGCCCTGGTGGTGCTGGGGCGGGAGCAGGGCCCGGTCCGCTTCGGGATCGCCCGCCCGGTGGCCGCGCGCGTGATCCGGCAGGTCACCTGCCCGGTGATCCTGACGCCGGGCCGGACCGGCGTGCCGCGCTCCGGCGGGCTTCTGCCGCTTCCCAATCCTGGCCCGCTCGCCCCCCGTCTGCTCGGGATCCGGGCGATCCCGGTGGTCCGGGTGGTGGGGAGCGCGGATCGGGCGGCCGAGCTCCGGGCAGATTTCCGACCGCATCGGCCCTACCCGGAGGACGAGCGACGGTTCCAGGCCGTGCGCGAGGCACTGCGGCGGGGTGAGCGTCTGCCTCCGATCGACGTGTTCAAGCTCGGATTCGGCTACTACGTCCGCGACGGTCATCACCGGGTCGCCGCCGCGCGGGCGCTCGGCCTGCCGCTGATCGCCGCGCGGGTGACGGTGCTCGTACCGCTGGGTGATCGCGACGCGGCCCGGACGCTCACCCGGCGGATACAGTTCGAGCAGGAGACCGGTCTGCTGCAGGTCGGGGCGAATCGGGCGGAGAGCTACGACTGGCTCCAGGAGTCCATTCGCGGGTACGCTGCCGCGCACGGCCTGGCGGACCTCCCCACGGCCGCACGGCGCTGGTCTGCGGAGATATTCGTTCCCCTCTGGCGGCGGATTCGCGCCGAGGGGCTGACGCGCCTCTTCCCTGGCGAGCGCCCGGCCGATCTGCTGGCTCGTCTGATCGCCTGGCAGGTAGATCGGACGGGAACTGCCTGTCCATCCTCATGGGAGGAGGCGCTGGCGGTGTTCAGCGTACCGGAGACTGACGGCGGCGCGGCCTGAGGGACGGCGTACGGCGGGGATGGTCAGCGGGCGGTGGGAGGGCGTGCCGGACGCGGCCGAAGGCGCAGGTCGCGGCCAGCGGACAGTCGCCGCAGCGGGGGATGCGCTGGCAGAGCTCCTTGCCGTGGCGGACCAGGAGGGCGTGGTACTCCTGGTAGAGGGCGGTCTCGCGGGGCAGGTGACTGGTGAAGAGGGCCTGGAGCGCCGTGTAGTCGGCGCGCGCATCGTCGATCAACCCCAGCCGCTCGAGGATGCGGCGGGTGTAGGCGTCGATGACGAAGCTGGGCTGGCCGGCGGCGTAGAGGATGATGCAGTCCGCCGTCTCGGGGCCGATGCCGTACAGGCCGAGGAGCTCGCGGCGGAGGGAGGAGACGTCTTGATCGAACAGGCTCTCCAGGCGGCCGCCGTGGGCCGTCATGAGATGGTGGACGAAGGCCTTGATCTTCCGGGCCTTGGCGTTGAAGTAGCCGGCGGGGCGGATCAGAGCGGCCAGCTCCGGCTCTGGCCGGGCTGCGAGTTCAGCCGGCGAGAGGGCTCCTGCCCGCTTGAGGTTCTGGATTGCCCGCTCGACGTTGCGCCAGGCGGTCGACTGGGTGAGGATCGCGCCGATGATGACCTCGAACGGCGTCTCGGCGGGCCACCAGTGCTGGGGGCCGTAGTAGGCGAGGAGGGTATGGTAGAGGCGCCAGAGCGCATTCTCCTCCATGGGAGACCTCCCGGGCGGGGGTGAGGATAGCCGATTGGATCGGCCGGTGCAACCGGGGACGCGGTAGCGCCGGGGCGGCGGACGGGCTTGCTCGCCGAGCGGTATCCGCGGTATATGTAGAGATACCGGGGAGGTGAGTCGGATGCGCTGGCTGTCCCTGGTGATCGTTCTCCTGACCTGCGCGAGCCTCGCCGGCTGCGGTAGTGGGGCCGTGGCGGGCGCGAGCGGGAGCGCGGAGCACGCCTCCGCCGCGTCCATCCTCGCGACGCCGACGCCCGCAGGCGGGCTTTCGACCCTGCTGAAGACCGAGTCGACTGCGGCGCCGCGGCCGACGGCAACCCCGACGCCCGCCGGGACACCGGTCGGGCCGATGTCGTGCCTGGAGCGGCGGCTTCAGGCGATGCGGGCGGGCAAGCTGTTGCCGAGCGGAAACTGCCAGTAGGCGCAGGGGATCAGGCAGGGGCACTGTGTGGGTGTGGCTCTGTGCCAGTCAGGAACTGAATCCCGGTCGAGTCGAGAGCACGACGTGCCAGGCGGAGTGTGGGGAGACGCAGGATCGCGATCTCGGCCAGGGCGAGGATCTCGCATCCGTCCTCCAGGTGGCCGCCGTGGAAGTGCTTTGCCTGATCCCAGAGCGAGATGTGGACGTGCGGCTCATATTCAGCAATGATCCCTCCGAACTGTACGACCTCTAGCGGACCTGGGAGCTCCAGGTACTGATTGTCTGGCGGATAATCGTTGCTTGCGACGGTGTGGATGCGAGCACGGGTTAGGCTCCCGATACCGCTGAGCACGATCCCTGAGTGGATATTGGCCTGGTAGGCTGTTGCACGGATGCTCTCGAGCAGGAGTTCGCCCGGGCGCAGGGCGACAACGACTACGCCCCTCTCGGTATCTTCAAGGATCTCCATTGTCGTGCATCTCCCCAGAGAAACCGGACTTCGTTGATGGAATTGGGACCGTGCCGTAGAGAGGCACCGGTGATCCCAGCTGGTCGGTAAGTCGCAAACGCTGCATGGAGTGTCTCGGGTCAGGTAACCGTCAGGTCCAGCGGCAGGCCACGTCGCTGGTAGTGCTCGCGCCGTGCCTGCTTGTCGACTGTCGCAACGCGCCAGGCCAGCTCAGCTACCTCGCGGGCGCGTTCGATAGGCACGACGATCACCCCGTCCCCATCGGCAACGATGAGATCGCCCGGCCGTACCAGGGCACCGCCGATATTCACCGGGACGTGCGACCGATCGTACTCCAGGCGTCCTGGGCGGATCGTTCGGGCGATGTATCGGCAGTAGACCGGGCATTTCTGCTTGATCAGCTCGTCGGTATCGCGCGCGCCACCGTTGGTGACGACGCCGACCGCCCCGGCGTTCAGCCAGGCCAGGCAGTTGTTCGAGCCGATAAAGCCGACCTCAAGGTCGGCTGCGTCAATCACGATCACGTCCCCCCGCTGGATCTCCGTGATGATCGGCCCTGGACTGATCGTCCGGTACCACCAGCTGATGAACTCGTCCATCTCTGCGGGTGTGCGTGGGGTGATCGGGCGATTGGTCGGGAGGAACCGGACGGTATGGGCGAAGCCGTAGATCCGGTGACTGAACGTCTCAAGGTCGCGGTAGAGTGGACGGATCTCTCGATCAACAAGCCCCCGGTCGTGGAGGAGCAGTCGGTCCATCCCGTCTGATACGTCGGTCACGCGCAGACCCCTATAGAGATTGAGAATCTCCTGGCGCGCTCCCTCATCCAGCGTCATGCTGCCTCCCCGGTGTTTGCGGATACCTGCATTGTCACCGCCCGGCGATGCCGGACATGACGATCCCCTTTACAAAGAATCGCTGGGCACAGAAGAAGACGACGAGCACCGGTACGATCGCCGCGACCGAGGCGGCGAGCATCAGGTTGTATTCGGCCGAGTAGATGCCATTGAAGGCTGCCAGGCCCAGGGCGACCGTCCGCTTTTCCATCGTGTTCAGGTAGATCAACGGACCAAGAAAATCATTCCAGTTGAAAACGAAGGTGAAGACGGCAACCGTCGCCACCGCCGGCACGGCGAGGGGCAGGTCGATCTGAGCCCAGATCCGCCAGTTCGATGCCCCATCGACCCGGGCGGCCTCATCTAGCTCAAGCGGCATCGTGAGGAAGAACTGGCGCATCAGAAAGATGTAGAAGGGACTGCCGAAGAAGTCGGGCACCCAGAGCGGCTGCCAGGTGTCCACCCAGCCGAGCTGTTTGAACAGGATGAATTTGGGGATCATTGTCACGATACCCGGAAGCATCATGGTCGACAGGACAAGGCCGAAGAGGAGCCGTCGGCCGGGGAATCGCAGGCGAGCGAGTGCGAATGCGACGAGTGATGAGGAGATCGTCGTGCCGACCGTGGCCAGAACGGCGATGATCAGGGTGTTCCGGAAGAAGAGGTTGAATGGCAGAATCGTCAGGGCACGCGGGTAATTCTCCCAGTGTGGTGTTGTTGGCAGGAGAGTTGGTGGCCAGTTGAAGACCTCGGCCTCAGACTTCAGCGAGCCCGAGATGAGCCAGAGGAAGGGCAAGAGCATGATGATGCCGAGGCCGAAGAGGATGAGCTCCGCTATAGACTGGCGCACGATCTCGAGCGCGATTCGCCGATGGCGGCCGGGCCACCTGCGGGCCGGGCGTTCGGCCAGGCGGACCGGAATGGCCGAGCCGCGGTGATGGGTTTCCACGGTCGGCTGGTTCATCAGTTGCGCTCTCCCTCGTAATATACCCAGCGATTGGACAGCAGGAACTGGAGCAGGGTGAACGCCATGATAATCACGAAGAGTAGCCAGGCCAATGCTGAGGCGTATCCCATCTTGAAGAACTCGAAAGCGTTGCGAAACAGGTAGAGGACGTAGAAGAGCGTCGCATCGGCCGGCCCACCGTTGGTGATGATATAGGCCGCGGTGAACACCTGGAACGAGCCAATGATCCCCATGACGAGGTTGAAGAAGATCGTCGGGGTGAGCATAGGCAACGTGACGTGACGGAAGCGCGCCAGCCGGCCGGCTCCATCAATGGCTGCGGCCTCGTAGAGATGCTGGGGAATGCCCTGGAGACCGGCGAGAAAGATCACCATCGAGGAGCCGAATCCCCACAGGCTCATGAGGATGAACGACGGCTTGGCGGTAACTGGGTCCCAGAACCATCGCTGGGCAGGTAGACCCAGAAGACTGAGCGCGGCATTCGCCAGGCCGAACTGCGGATTGAATACGTAAGACCAGAGCAGAGTGCTCGCCACAACCGGTGTAACCGACGGCACGTAAAACACAGTTCGATGGTAACTGATGAGCGGAACGCGCCAGTTCATGAGCAGAGCAATCGCGAGCGAGACAATCAGGCCGAGCGGAACTGCGAGGAAGGTGTAGTAGGCCGTGTTGAACAGGGCGATGCCGACGTAGCGATCGGTGAGGAGCTGGCGGAAGTTCTCTAGGCCGACCCACTGCGGTGGCACGACGAGTTCCCACCGCATGAAGGCGAGGATAATTGAGGCGATCATCGGGCCGGCGGTAAAGATGACGAACCCGATAATAAACGGCGCAGCCATCAGGTAGGCGTCGCGGTACTCTGCCCAGAGCAGTCGCGAGCGCCGCGCCCGGGCGGCCGGACGGACGTGTTCCCCACGACCGGCGTTCTCCAGCTGTGCCCCGGCCGCCCAGTCTGGCGTGCGGACAGGAGAACGCCGGTCATCCTGTGCAGTCATCGGACTAGATCTGGGTCTTCTGCTGAAGGAGCTGGTCGATCTGCTTCTTCAGGTCAGGCACGACGTCTTTGGCCTGGGCCTTCCCCAACCATACCGGGTCCAAAGCCGAGGCCCAGACCTGCTCGATCTGGGCTAGGGCCGGGGGAGAGGGAGCGGCCACCGCCTGTGGCCCTTTGCCGGTCAGCGGGTCAACGTGACAGGGAACGTAGTTGGGCGTGTTGTAGCTCGGATCGTACTGCTCTGGCACCAGAGCGCGCAGCCCGGCTGCCCAGCGATGCTGTTTGATAATGATCCGCTGCTGGTCCTCGCCAGTCATGAACTTGGTCAGAATCCATGCCTGATCTGGATACTTTGACTGCTTGGGGATAGCGAAGCCGGTCGTCCCACCGCTGAGCACAAGGCCACCGTTGCCCTGGGGGTAATATACCTCATCGATCTTGAAGGCGACCTTCTGCTCGTGCCAGAAGAACTCCTCGGCATGGTGCGCCCAGGTGGTTGCGACAAGCCCATTCAGGAACGGATCGCCGGGCTGGCTGATCGCTCCGGGCGGCGGCGCGACATGATGCTTGACGACCAGATCGGCGATGAACTGAAGTGCCTCGATCGACTCGGGCTGATCGATCAGGCACTGGGTCTGATCCTCGTTATAGAGCTTTCCTCCCATAGAGGTGAACCAGATATAGAAGCCCTCACCACGTGGGCTCGTCGCCTGCGGCTGAACAGTGCCCCACTTCGCGATGTTGGCCGGATCGAAACCGGCCTGGTCGGCAGTCTTCCCGCTCTTGTCAACGGTCAGCGCCTTCATCGCCGTCAGCCAGTCGTCCCATTTGTATGTAAAAGAGGGGAGCGGCACATTTGCCTTTGCAAACCAGTCCTTGTTGAACCAGAGGGCGTTGACGCCGTTGTCCTTCGGGATGGCATACATATGGCCCTTGTAGACCATGGCATCATTGAAGACATACTGCTTGGGCTCAATCTTATCGGACTGGAGGTTGGCATCCAGCGGCCGCATCACGTCCTTCGAGGCCCACTCGGCGACCCGGGTGTAATGGAGCCAGATTACATCCGGGATGGCGCCGCCTGCCATGACGGTCTGGAGCTTCGTCCAGTAGTTATTCCACGATTCGTAGGAGCCCTTGATGGTAATGTTCGGATTCGCCTTCTGGAACCGATCAACGAACTGGGTCCAGATGGCGATCTCCGGCGCGGCTGAGAGAGGGAGAAACCAGTTCAGGGCGATCTGACTACCCCCTGCCGGTGCGGCGGTAGCGTTCGGCGCGGGTTGGCTGGCGCCGGCTGGGGTTGGGGTAGGAGCGCTACCCGTGGCCGCTGCGGTGGGCGCGTTCCCGCCACTCGGTGCGGAAGGAGAGCCGCCGCAGGCGACGAGAAGACCACTGACACTGAGCACGCCGGCCACGGTGATAAATCGCCGCCGCGTGAGAGCAGACCTAGACGATGCTCGCGAAGCCCTTTCCATTGCCTCCATCGTCACACCTCCGGACGTCTCAGAATTGCCGGTAGTAGGCCTCGACCATCTCGACATTCACGGTATCGTCGAGGGGCATCTTCAGGCGTTCATAGAGGCGGCGGCGTCCCTTCATATCGTCGATGAGAATCGCCGCAGCGATGTCGGCCACCTCGGCGGCAACCTCGATCGGTACGACAACCACGCCGTCGTCATCGCAGCCGATGATGTCATTCGGACGGACTTGAACCCCTCCACAGCCAACCGGAATCTGCTCGCCGTCGAACTCGATCCGTCCAGGGATGATTGTCCGTCCCCGTCCCCGGCTCGCCACCGGCGTGCGCTGGAGGGTGAGCTCACCAGTATCGCGGGCGACGCCGTCGGTGACGATCCCAACCGCGCCCCGGGCGACTGCAGCCAGACTATTGTTCGAACCCCAGATGCCGGTCTCACGGGCACCGCAGGTGGCAGTGACGATCACGTGCCCGGGCCGGATCAGGTCCATATGGTGCGAGTGCGGTGTCTCGCTGAACCAGATCGCGTGCGAGCGGACAGCTTCCTCCTTGGAGAGGCGCGGCATATGGCGGTTGGCCGGGATCGCTCGCAGGGTCAGGGCAATGCCCCAGAACTTCATGCCAGGCCAGAGGGGACGGATCGCAGGATCCATCATGCAGATATCCTGACGTCCGACAGCATCGAGGGCGTCGGTCACGTCAGTGACGCGAAGATATCGGTAGCGCTTGAGGATCTCACTTGCTTCCTCGAAGCCGGGCACGGTGGCCTGATCACCCATGAAGCTTTCTCTCCTCGCGTGTCTGATCTGTTCGGCCGGGGGCTGGTTCGCTCGTGACTGCCTCCTGGGCACAGACGAATGCGCTCCGGCCCTTGGGACCGAAGTACAATGTCTCGGGGCCGCGCCCCGGCTTGCGGGGGAGAACGTACGCCCCGGCTCATGAAATGTAAAGGGGCTTCCGGTCACGCGCGGCCATCAGCGGCCATGCCCCTAACGGCTGGGGGCTCAAGGAGGGAGGAAGGTCGTGCTCATCCCCTATCACCGCCACTACGAGGAGGTTGGTCTGACCGATCTGCGCGGCGATGCGCTGATTCGGCTCCAGGGGGTCCTCCTGGCTGCCGCGCTTGTCCTGCTCATCCTGACTGCCGTTGCCATCGATCAGGTGGGGGACGTGCCGCTGTACGCGGCCGGCTTCCTGGTTGCCCTGGCAATCATCAGCCACCTGGCGGGCCGGCTGGATGTCACGCTGGCCGCGCTTGTTCTTGTCGCCGGGCTTACTGCCGCAGTCGTAGGTGGGGTCGCTGTCACGCGGAGCGCTGACCTGGCAGTCGGACTGATTGTCGTCATCATGATCGCGAATGGCCTCCTCGGTGCTCCGGCTGGCGTGGCGGCGACTGCTATCGGTGCAGTCCTGGTGATTGCCGTTGCTCCCCGACAAACCGAGGCGCAGGTGCTCCGGCTCGTTCTTCTGACCATTGGGCTCGGGGGGATGACCCTGGCCTGTTCGCTCGCTCTCTGGCACGCCTTCTACACTGTGCTGGACTGGTCCTGGAGCAGTTATGAGGAGGTGCAGAAGCGCGATGCCGAGCTGCGGCGCCGCCAGGCGGAGCTCGGGCGCCTCAACCAGAGCCTGATGCTGGCCTATGATCAGATCAAGCAGATCAGTGCCCAGCTCGAGCGCGCCCGCCAGGCGGCAGAGGAGGCCCGCCGGCTTAAGTCAGAGTTCGCCGCAAGCGTGAGCCACGAACTGCGCACCCCCCTGAACCTGATCATCTCGCTGAGCGAGCTCATGGTCGTCAGCCCGCCCCCGGGAACGCCTCCCCTGCCTGATCTCCTGCGCGCTGATGTCGAGGCGATCTACCGCAATGCCTGCCATATCTCGAACCTCATCGATGATGTGCTCGATCTGAGCCAGATCGAGGCCCACCGAATGGGCCTCCTCCGGGAATGGACTGACCTCCGCACTGTGGTGGACCAGGCGGCGGCTACGGTGCAGACCCTCTTCGAGAATGTCGGCCTCTGGCTCGCAGTGCACCTGCCGGATGACCTGCCGCCGCTCTTCATCGACCCGGTGCGGGTCCGACAGATCCTGATCAATCTGCTGAATAACGCCGTGCGCTTCACCGAGGAGGGCGGCGTGACGGTCTCCGCCCGGGTCGAGGGCGATCAGGTCATTGTGGAGGTGACGGACACAGGCGTGGGCATCGCGCCGCAGGACCTTCCGTCGGTGTTCCAGGAGTTCTGGCGCTCCGGCGAGCCCCGGCGAGGGCGGCGGGGAAGCGGTCTCGGCCTGGCCCTGAGCAAGCGCCTCGCCGAGCTGCACGGCGGTACCCTCTCGGTGCGCTCGGTGCCCGGGCGGGGCAGTACCTTCTCTCTCTCCCTCCCGCTGGGGAAGAAGACGATCGTCCAGGAGGCGGGTCTGGCCGAGGTGACCTGGGAGCGCCTCTCCCAGGGATCGCCCCTCCAGCCCACGATCGCGCTCGTGGCGCCAGAGCCGGAGGTGGCGCGCGGCCTGCGCCGACACCTGGAAGGCTTCACGATCCGCGAGGTGCCGGATGCCGCGGCCGCGGTGGCTCTGCTGGACGACCCGAGCCTCCGGGCGATCCTCGTCGGCTCGGCCGCGGCCCGCCGCCGCCTCCAGCGGTGGATCGAGCGCGCCTGCCCTCCGCCCGCGGCGGCCCATCTGCCAGTGATCACCTGCCGCCTCCGCACCGCGCGGACCCTTGCGCGGTCACTCGGGGTGAACGAATACCTGGTGAAGCCGATCACCCAGCAGCAGCTCCAGCGGGCACTCCGCCGACTCGGCCGGCACATCCGCGATCTTGTCATCGCCGAGGATGATCCAGAGATGGCGCACGTCCTGACCCGCATGCTCGCGGTGCTCGCACCGTCCTGTCGCCCCCGGCTTGCGGTGAGCGGCCAGCAGGCGCTTGATCTGCTGGCCGAACAGCGGCCGGACGGCCTCCTCCTGGACCTGGTCATGCCGGATCTGGACGGCCGCAGCGTGCTCGAACGAGTGCGCCAGGACCCCCGACTGGCTGACCTGCCGGTTGTGGTCATCACCGCCCGGGCCGGCGCGGACGATGGCCTGAGCGCCGAGATGCTCGAGATCAGTCAGCTCGGGGGCCTTCACCTCGGGGAGGTGTGCCGCTGGCTCCGGGCGGGCCTGGCCCCGCGCCCGCCCGGCGGGCCGGAAGCCGCTCTAGCGCCGCCAGGAATGCCGTCCGCGATACTGGCTTAGCCAGGAAGTCGGCCACGCCGAGCGAATAGGCGAGGGCATGGTCCGGCACGACCGAGCAGACGATCACCGGCAGTGCGGCGGTGGCCGGGTCGGTGTGCAGGGCGTCCAGAATCTCCCAGCCGTCGTGCGAGGGCATCAGCACGTCCAGGATGATCGCATCGGGCTGGAGCTCGCGGGCCAGACGGAGCGCCCGCTCAGCCGAGCGCGCCTGGACCAGCCGGTGCGGGGTGCCGGCCAGGTAGCGGCGAAAGAGCAGGGCCATGTCCGGGTTGTCATCCACGAGGAGGATGGTGAGGCCGTTCGCGGATGCCAGCGCCAGATGAATGCACCCGCCGCCGGGCCGCTCCGCAATCCGGATCGTCACGCCCTGCCCCTCGGCGAGCCGGGCCCCGAGCTCCCGAACAGCTGGCGAGAGCCCGAACGGTTCCGATGCAGTACCCCCGGCAACCGTGATCGTCAGGTCGAGCGGATCACCCGCGTCGGCCAGGGCGACCTCGATCACCGCGCCCGGGCGGCGCACAATCAGGTCTGAGAGAAGGCTGAGGAGAAGCTGGCGCAGGGCCGTGCGGTGGATCGCCACCGCCGGGTGGGAGGGGGGAACGTGCGCCCGAATGGTCACCCCATGGGCTTCGGCCAGCCGGGAGACGGTCAGGACGCTCCCGGTGACGACCTCCGCAAGGCGGGTCGTCGGCGCGGGGGGCGTCGCGGCCAGGCTGGAGAGCTCGGCCTCGAGCGGATCAGCCGCGCGGCCGTGCCCAACCGCCGGCTCGGCCGGGCGGTCCTGAGGCGTGCGGGCTGTCCGCGCTCCAGCGCGGACGATCCTCTGCCAGAGCAGGCGGGCAACCTCGTCGAGCGCCTCGACGTGGTCGCGGCGGGCCTGGCGCGTGCTGACGAGCAGGGTGCGGGCGATCGTCTCGGTGCTGGCACCCTCGAGGTAGCGGAGCTGGAGGTGCCGGTAGCGGCGCCACTCGACCGAGCCAGGGGACACCGTGCCGAGCGGGCGCAGCCACTCGAGGGCATCGATCAACAGCTGGTGCAGACGGGCCGGGGCTGTCGGCGATGCACCGCCAACGAGGGTGATGAGGGGGTGATTCTCCAGGTAGGCGCGGTCGTGGAGGTGCTGGTAGGCGTCGTGGACCAGCCGGGTGAACGCGGCCAGGTCGGCGACCTGCGGCTCCGGGTCGACAGCGGTCGGCGGGACCGTCGGCATGCGGCCTCCAGGCGGCGGATCGCGCACCGGAATGCGAGCGGACGTCCTGGGAGAAGTCCCTACCGGTAGGGTAGGCCACCGATCGCGCGGCGTCAAGGGGCCGGTCCCCGCGGGAGCTGGTGCGCCCCTGTGAGCGCGTGTGACACGACCTGGCCTTTCATGGTAATGTCCGGTCCCGGATGCTCCGCTCAGGGCGGCCGGGTCCAGCATGGCGCGGCCGGGCACGGTGTCGTGAGGAGGGAAGGATGATCGCGGCGCGGGTTCCCGCGCGCAGACGACCGGTGTGGGGGGCGCTCTTCCTGGCGCTTCTCCTGGCCAGTGTGGCCGGCTGCGGCGGCGATCCGTTCACGCTGTCCGCCGCCGGCCCGTGGACCTATACCACGGCCAGTGATGCGCCCTTCGAGCGGGTTGCCGTTCTGGTGACCATCACCAACCGCTCCGGCGATGACCTCGCGGTGAATCCGGCCGATTTCCTGGTCCGGGACGGCAACCACCGCGTCTATCCGGCCGATCCGACCGCCGCGGCGGCTGATGCCCGGGCAGTCCAGCTCGCCTACGGCGCGCGGCACGGCGTGCAGGGCATTGCGCCCCTGCCGGTGGTTACCCTGCGCCAGGATGATGTCCTCACCGGCTTCGTGGTCTTCACTGTGCCAACCGGTGCGCGCCTGGTTGAGCTGATCTGGCGCCAGACGGACAGCGATACGGTGGTGCCGCTCACCCCGGCGGGATGAGCGGGGGGCCCGGCAATGCCTGCGGTGATTCGCACCTGCGGATTGACCAAGCGCTACGGCTCTCGCATCGCCCTGAAGGATCTCGACCTGGAGGTCCAGGCGGGCGAGGTGCTCGGCTATCTGGGGCCGAACGGCGCCGGTAAGACAACGACCATCCGCCTGCTCCTTGGTCTTATCGCGCCAACGGCGGGAAGCGCAACGATCTTCGGTCTCGATGCCTGGCGGCAGGCGCCGGCGATCCACCGCCGCCTGGCGTATGTCCCGGGGGAGGCAAACCTCTGGCCCTCCCTGACCGGCCGGGAGACGCTCGCTCTGCTCGGCCGCCTGCACGGACGGTTCGATCCGGCCTACCGCGATGAGCTGATCGCCCGGTTCGATTTTGACCCGACACGGACGGTGCGGACCTACTCGAAGGGCAATCGCCAGAAGCTTCTCCTCATCGCCGCGCTGATGACCCGCGCGGAGCTGTTGGTCCTGGACGAGCCGACGAGCGGCCTGGATCCCCTGATGGAGCAGGTGTTCCGCGAGTGCATCCGGGAGGCCCAACGCAATGGTCAGACGGTGTTTCTCTCCTCGCACCTGCTCAGTGAGGTCGAGGCGCTCTGCGATCGGGTGGCGATCCTGCGCGACGGCGCGCTGCTCGAGCTGGGGACGCTGGCTGAACTGGGGCATCTGAGCGCGCTCTCAATCGAAGCGACGTTCGATGGGCCGCCGCCAGATCTCCGGAATGTGCCGGGGGTGAGCGGGATCGAGGTCGCCGGGACGCGCCTGCGCTGTCAGGTGGTTGGTTCGATGGAGCCGCTCCTGCGCGCCCTCTCGGCGGCGGGCGTGCGTGAGCTGGTGAGCCGGCGGCCGTCCCTGGAGGAGCTTTTCCTGGCCCACTACGGGGCCGAGGACCGGGTGGAGAGGAGGGCGTGACGCGGCACCTCCGGACCGGTCCGTTCGGGGTCATCGCTCGCCACGCGCTCCGCGGTGCGCTCCGCTGGGCGGTGATCTGGGGAGTGGTCTTCGGGCTCTTCGTCCTCGTGACGGTCGAGGCGTTCCTCCGGGCGTACCCGACGCTCGAGCAGCGGGTGCAGCTGGCACGGTCGCTTCAGCCGTTCACGATCCTGCTGGGGGTGCCGCGGCACGCCGAGACGGCCGCAGGCTTCACGGTCTGGCGGGTGCTGACGGCGGTGGATGTGATCGGGGCGATCTGGGGGCTGCTGGCGAGCACTGGCGCGCTGCGGGGTGCGGAAGAGGACGGGCGCTGGGAGCTCCTGCTGGCCGGTCCGGTGACGCGGCGGCGGGCCACGGCGGCCGTGCTGCTGGGGCTGGGCGGTGCTCTGGCGGCGATGTACCTGGTCACAGCGGCGCTGGTCATCGCGGCGGGACGCGTGCCCGGGGCACGCTTCTCCACCGGCGGGTCGCTCCTGTTTGCGGCGGCTCTGGTATCCGGGGCAGCGGTGTTTCTCGCGGTCGGGGCGCTGGCAAGCCAGGTCGGCGCGACACGCGGCCAGGCGGTGGCGATCGGCGGGGGCTTCCTGGGCGTGTCGTTCGTGATTCGCATGGTCGCCGATTCGAGTCGGGGCCTCGGCTGGCTGCGCTGGCTGAGCCCGTTTGGCTGGGCCGAGGAGATGCGGCCCCTGCGCGATCCGCAGGTTGGGGCGCTCCTGCCGGTCGTGGGGTTTGTCCTTGGGACTGCGGCGCTGGCGATTCTGCTGGCGGGGCGCCGCGACCTCGGCGCGGGCATTCTGCCGGAGGGCCGGGGCCGTCAGGGCTCCGGGCGATGGCTGGTCGGCCCGACAGCCCTGGCGCTGTGGCTGACGCTCCCCGGGGCGATCGGCTGGATTGCGGCGCTCGCGGGGTACGGCGCACTCCTCGGGTTTATCGCGCGGGCGACAGTCGGCCTCCTGGCCACCTCGCCTGCGCTGGTGGCGGCGCTCGGCCGCCTGGGCGTGCGCGCCGCGACGCTGGGGTTCCTGGGGTTTGGTCTCTTCTTCGCCTCGGTGCTGATCACGGTCATGGCCGCAGGCCAGGTCGGTGCGATCCGCAGTGAGGAGGCGACCGGGCGGCTCGATCACCTGCTCGTCCGCCCGGTCAGCCGGACGACCTGGCTGGTCAGCCGGATCGCGGTTGCGCTGGCGGTGATCGCGGTGAGCGGCCTGGCGGCGGGCACGGCGACCTGGCTGGGCGCGGCGAGCCGCCACGTTCGCGTCGCCTTCCCGGACGCGCTCGCGGCGGGGCTCAACGCGGCAGTGCCGGGCGCATTCGTCCTCGGGATCGGGGTGCTGGTCTTCGGGCTCCGTCCCCGCCTCGGCCCGATCGCCGCGTACGGCGTCGTTGCCTGGTCCTTCCTGGTTGATCTCGTGGGATCGCTGGTCCGGGGAGCCCGCTGGCTGCGGGACTCGTCGGTGTTCACCCATCTCGCGCTCGCGCCGGCCGAGCGGCCGGACTGGCAGACCGCAGCGGTCATCGTCCTGCTCGGCCTGGCCGCTGCGGCCCTTGGCGTGATCGCCTTTGGACGGCGGGATGTAGAGTATGCCTAGGTGCCGATCCAGGGCCGGCCGCAGTCGGCGGTAACGTGTGCGGTCGGGCGGCGTTTCTTCGGGAAAGGGACGGAGGGAGGGCGTGCCGGGCGCTGTGCGGCAGACCCTGGCGGAACCGGGGCCGTTCTGCCATCTGCCCGGCGCGGGCGCGAGGAGGAGAGCATGAGTTCATCGGGGATCAGCGGTGTGGTGAGCCGTACCGCGACCGCGCTAGTCGGGATCGGGACGGCCGCGGCGGCGGTCGCGGTGATCGCCGCGCCGGATGCAGCGCTCTCGACGGCCCGGGGTCTGCTCACGGCGGCCGGCGGCCTTCCCCCGACGACGCTTGCCGCCGGTGCCGCGGCGGTCGGGGCAGTCGGCCTGCTGCTCGCGCTGATTGCGCTCTGGCCGTGGGGTCAGGGAATAGTCTTTGCGGCACGGGTGGACGGTGCGGTCATTGAGTATCCGGCGGGACTGGTGGCCCGGGTCGTGGAGGATGCCCTGTCCGTGCTCGACGGCGTCCAGCGGAGTGGGGTAGCAGTCGGCGGCCGCGGCCGGGGCCAGAAAGTGGCGCTGCAGGTTGTGCTGACCGTCTCGCCGGAGGCGGATGCCCAGGCGCTCGCGGGCCGGGCCGCGGCGACAGCCCGGGAGATGACCGGGCGGCTGGGGCTGGAGGTGGAGCAGCTGCGGATCGCGATCCGGCCCGCGCGGGGCGGGCGCAATACCGCCGCCCGCCGGACGGCCACGGCTGTCTGAGGAAGCCGCGCAGGGCGGAGGGCGCCGGCCGATCATTGCGCTTGCGCAACGACAACACGGGCGGCAGGGGTAATCATAGGGCTGGTCAGGCTGTGCTGACGCGCGGCGGCACGCTGGTGGCCAATGTCCCGCGGGGAGGGATGACCCGGCCGTGGTCGCGGATCTCCTGGCGATCGTGCGCACGATCCACCTGCTTGCCGGGGTGAGCTGGCTCGGCGAGGTGATCACGATCAATGCGGTTCTCCTGCCGGTGCTCTTTGCGGCGAAGAGGGAGGAGCGGCTGATTCTGCTGAGCGCCGTCTTCCCGCGGGTGTTTCGTCTGGCGACGGTGCTCGGCGGCCTGGCGGTCGGGACCGGCCTGGTGCTGTTCCTCTGGTCTACGCGCCTGCAGCCGCTGGCCGCGGCGCGGAGCCGGTGGGGCGAGCTGATCCTGGCCGGGGGTGTGCTCGGTGCCGCCCTGTTCGCTTTCCACCTCTTCCAGGAGTCCGGGGCAGAGCAGTCGATCGCTGCCCATCTGGCGTTTACGCTCGACAGTGATGATCCGCGCGAGACGCAGCGACTGCTCCGGCGCCTGGCGTTCTTCCCCCGGGCCGGGATGCTCGTGCTGATCGCCGTGATCGGGATGATGACCGCCGCGGCGCATTTCCTCTGACGACCTGGTGCCGCCGGGCGGCGGCCCGCAATCGGCGCGGCGGTACAGATGGAGTGTATGATAGAGCAGAATGGAGGCGGTCCGGCGGTGGGCCGTCGGGCTGTGATGCCGAGGCTCAGCGAGGATCTCGGGCTGTCGCGGGGAGGTGAAGTACATCATGGAGCCGCGGATCGATTATGGAAAAGTCGCGCCCGGCGCAGTCGCAGCGATGCGGGCGCTGGAGGCGTATGTCCGCCAGAGCGGTCTGGAGCCCGGCCTGCTTGAGCTGGTGCGGGTGCGCGCGTCCCAGATCAATGGCTGTGCCTACTGCATTGACATGCACACCAAGGATGCGCGTGCTCGGGGGGAGTCCGAGCAGCGGCTCTACGAGCTGGTCGCCTGGCGGGAGACCCCTTTCTACACCGAGCGCGAGCGCGCGGCCCTGGCCTGGACCGAGGCGGTGACGCGCATCGCTGATGGGCCGGTGCCGGATGCCGTCTACGAGCAGGCGCGCGCCCACTTCAGCGAGAAGGAGCTGGTCGACCTGACCATGGCGATTGTGGCCATCAACGGCTGGAACCGTCTGGCGGTGAGC
>JADGGD010000236.1 GCA_019690095.1 Chloroflexota bacterium | reverse complement strand
GGCTTGCACCTGGAAGAACTGGTAGGCTCGCCTGCCCCACACGTCTCCCCTCCTTGTCCCCCCTCTCCCGCCAAAATCGAGACGTGCCTTCCTTCGACGAGCCTGCCCGGATACCCTCTTGCCGATCCGCAGTCGCACCCGGCGCCAACGAAAAAGGCGGGGGACTCTGCGCGTCCCCCGCCGCGAACGCTGGTGCGGAGAGTGGGACTCGAACCCACACGAGCCTTACCGGCTCACGACCCCCTCAAAGTCGCGCGTCTGCCGGTTCCGCCACCTCCGCCCGACAGCCGAGACTATAGCACGCCTTCGGCTGCGCCACAAGGCGGCGCTCACACGAGCTGGAGCGGTTCGACCGTCCAGCCGTTGCCGCTTAGAGAGCTGAGCCGCGCGAGCACCACGATCCACAGGATCGTGTCTCCGGTGATCTCCTCTTTCTGCGCGTTCTCGCTCTTGATCGTCTCCACGCTCATCCTCGCGAACTGACGTTCGACCAGCTCCGCGACGTTCATGTCGCGCACGGCAGCTGCCGGGACGAGCACGTTCTTGATGGCTGAGGCGGCGAGGACCGTGATCATCACTTCGCGCTAAAATTCGCCTTGCAAATGGGCACGAGAGGAGATATAAGGTACTCGGGTGCGTTGCCCTGCGGCGTACCATAATTGGAGGAAAAAGGCGTGACCAGGGTCCTTCACGCAACGCTGATCGCGCTACTCGCCGCCTTTCTTGCGGCGTGTTCGACGTCGCTCGGCGGTGTGTCGCCCAGCGATCCTGAGGCGCTGAGAAGTAATAATCCCAAATTGTATGCGGAGCTGAAAAACAAGTCGGTCGATGGACACAGGAATTTGATTTTGCCAGACTGGTTGAACGACGATCCGGTGCTGCACGAGGACCCTGACAAGCTTTCGCCGGTGGAAGTGGCTCGGGCGATTGTGTTGGCGCAAGCAAATGGTGATAGTGTGTTGGACTATCAGCTAGGGTCGGACGCCTTCCGGGCTGCCGCCGACCAGACTTCGTGGTTCTGGTCTCCGTCTCCGGAGATAGCGAATTGGAAGACCCAGATTACGTCAGTAAAGATTGTGGGTGAGACACAGCAGGATGAGTGGTGCGTGATCGTCCTTGAGGTTGAATCGAACACGATTAGTAGTAGCTACCCTGATGGAGCTCATTTGGTCTGGTATTCAACCGTTACGCTCCACCGCGAGCACGGTGCGTGGAAGGTGTACCGCGACCAAAATCACGTTATTGAAGAACAGCCCCTTCCGGCGGACGCTTTCAGCCTGAGCACGTCGTCTCACTGACGAGCATCACATAACGACGAGGTGCGCTTGATGAACGCATGCAGAGCGCTCAATTCCATATGCCTGTCTCTGCTTCTTGTGGTTGCAGTTTTGGTTTTGTTCCCGCAAAGCAACGCATTTGCGTATGACATCGGCTTCTCCTCCGGTCTGAGCGGAGGCAGTGGCGTGAGCGGTGGAAATGACGGTTTTCTGCCTATAGATAATACGCTTGTTGACCCGAGCTTGGTGCAACCGGATCAATGTGGAACGTTGAATGGCGGTAATCCGAGAAGAGATCCATTCGCGAAGTGCTCGAGGACACCGATTAAAGTTCCTGTGTTGTGCCCGGTTGGCTATACGTACAGTCCGACAACTGGGTGCACGCCGTCGCCCCTGCCGCCTAAGTGTCCGCCTGGCTGGCGCTTGGTCGGGCTCGGCGGTGGCACGGATTGCGTGCCAATTGTGCCGATTAAGTTACCAGTGAAGAAGTCGCCGCCACCGCCGCCTCCTCCGCCTCCGCCTGGTACAACCGACACTGGCGACACCGGTAGGACCGTGGTGAAGGTCGTTCCGCAATCTCTTGACTCGAGCGATACGCGCTGCGACTGGGTTTCCTGGGTGCAGCCGACCGGGTATTACAACGTGACCTACTACATTCACAAGGAGTGGGACCTGGTCTACTACTCCGACGGCACGACGGAGAGCCAGAATTATAAGTATTCGTCCCGGACTGTGGTCGGTTCGACCTGCGGCGGCGGAGGCGGTGGCGGCGAAATCTTGCCACCCACGCCGCCTTCGGGCGGAGAGTTGAGCTATGCTCCGCCGTATCCATCGTCGGTGCTGCAGAAGGGCGCTACGCCAGTCACCGCGACGTTGACCTGGACGTCCGGCGATGGGGACTGGACTGTGACCTTCCACTTCTACAAGTGCAAGGAGCAGACGAACACCACTACCTGCACGAAGTCAGGCGGTGACCTCTTCACGAGCACGAAGACGGGGACCGGCGTGGCGGATAAGACCATCTCCGCCACCTCGGACGGCTACAAGTACCCGAAGCCGGGTCACTACGGCATCACAGCCGAGCTCACGCAGACCGGCACCACGATCTCCCGCTCGACCGACGTGTGGGTGACGGATATCAGCTCGGGGCGCTAGCAGCTATGCCCGCTCATCGGCTTAGTAGGTGAGACTGGCGCAGGGCTCCGCTTCGCGAGCACCTAACCCGCCGGCTTTGCGGACAAGACCTGTAGCACCGGCTGATCGCGCGAGCAGCAGAAAGGGGGCGCGTGCGCGTCCCCCTTTCTGTTTTTAAAGAATTCTCGCCTAATTTTTGTGCGTCGACAGCGCCGTATTCAGCCTCCAGCGGTCTTTTTCGCTGGTGTTGACAAACTCGATGCCGCTCCCCTTCGGGTCTTCGCGCACGCAGACAAAGTCCAGCGCGAAATCTTCGTGACCGATGCGGAAGCGGATCTTACCGCGAGCTCCCACTTCGATCGGGACCGTGACGAGCGCGCCGGAGGCGGAAATGTTCAACGTGTCGCCGTATCCGCGCTCACTTCCCACCTCGACCTCAACGGGGACGCTGAGCACCACGCGGAAACGGCTGCGAACAGGCTTCCAGGAGGGCGAGGCGGTTCACGGGGCTGAAGCGCTCGTGCTGCTTCTGGATGTCTCCGGCGAAGAGGTTCACGTAGACCGAGACCATCTCGAAGGTCGAGTGACCGAGGATCCTCCGGAGCGAGAACGGATCGCCGCCGTTCATGATGTACATGCGGGCGAAGGTGTGCCGGAGCACGTGGGGCGACACGGGCACGCGGCAGCCGGCTTTCGCCCCGTACAGGCGCAGGCGGTCCTGGAGCGTGCAGGAGTTCAGCGGGGTGTCCTCGCGCGAGATGAAGACCTCCTCGCAGGGCGAATCCGCGCGGTCAAGAAGGTAGCGCTTGAGCGCCTGGGCTGTGCGCTCGGAGATCGGGACTTCGCGCTCCTCCGCGTCTTTCGCCTCGCGGATGACGATGCGGCGGCGCGAGAAGTCGATGTCGTTCAGCTTCAGGTTCAGGATCTCCCCCATGCGCATGCCCGTGTCGAGGAAGACCAGCATCATCACGTAGTCGCGTTCCCCCACAAACGTCGTGAGGTCCGGCTGTTCGAGAAGGCGCGCGACCTCCTCGTCCGAGAGCGTCTTCGGGATGCGCTTCGGAACCTTGACCTTCGCAATCCCGGCGGCAGGGTTCTCGGAGATGACGCCGCGCTCCCAGAGAAAGGAGAAGAACATCCGCAGCGTCTGTATGCGGATGTTCACCGTGCGCGGGTGAAGCCGCGCGAGAAGCCACGCGATCGCCCGCTCGAGGTCCTCGCGGCGGATCGCGCGCAGCGACTCCGGAGCCTCTACTGCGCGCAGCGCGCGCTCGCAGGACTTCAACGACTCCCTGTGCAGCTCCACCGTCCGCCTTCGCCTGCCCATCGCCTCCTGCGCGAGTAAGAAGCGCGCCTTAGCCTCCTCCCACGTGACCTCCGCCTCCGCCGCCACGGGATGGGGTGCCACGACCAGCTTTCCGCGCCGCCTGCGCGGCGTGCTTACCCCCACAGGGTATCCTCCTTCCGACCTACACGTTCCGGTCTGCTTTTGCCTCCAGGCAGGCACATCCGTGCTCGAGATGTGCCACACGTCTCCCTCGCCCGCAGTTTCCAGTCGGGGGTATGTGAGCCCCAGAATCTGGGACAGCAAAAACCGATGCGGAGCTCGGGATGGCTTACGTGAAGCGGGATTTCGACCCGCGCGGCTTTTTCTTACAAGGGAGGGCTTAACAGCGGTGGGCGCGGCGGACGAAACTGTTCCCTCAAACGTGCCTGTCTGCCAGTTCCAGCACTTCCGCGAAATCCGCGGTCGGCTCGGGCCGACTCGACCCTAACGCTAGCACGAGCGCGCTCCGGC
>JADGGD010000235.1 GCA_019690095.1 Chloroflexota bacterium | reverse complement strand
GGAGGGGAGACTGATCGGGTCTGCTCGTCCTCCCCCATCACCATCACCCTCCGACAGGGGCCGCTCCATGCGCGACCAGCGGCGCTCGACCGGCCGCAGAGTAGCGACCGGTGCTGACGAGCTGTCCTCCGGCCGGTAGCTGAAGGAGACATCCTCGAACGTCACCCGACCGGCAACATCCTGAAGAGCGATGGCGCCCGGCCGCTCGGCGATCTCCACCGGGAGATCCAGCACCTCGAACACGCGCTCAAAGCTCACGAACGAAGTTGCCAGATCGACCCGCGCGTTCGTCAGTGCCGAGAGCGGCCCATAAAACTGGTTGAGATACGCCGCGAAGGCGACGATCGTGCCGATGGTGAACTCGCCGCGGAGAACGAGAACGCCCCCCACCCAGAAGACAAGTGCTGTCCCCACCGCGCTGATCAGGCCAAGTCCAAAGAAGAACCACCGGCCGATCAGGGCCTGCCGGATACCGATATCGCGCACGGCGGCTGCACGCTGGGCAAACCGGGAGGTCTCCAGGGGAGCGCGCCCGAAGAGCTTGACCAGGAGAGCACCGCTCACGTTAAGCGTTTCGTTCATCAGGGCGTTCATGCGAGCGGTTCGGTCGAGCTGTTCACGCGCTACTGCGCGGAGCAGACCGGCCATGCGCCGCGACGGAAGGATGAAGAGCGGGAGCACAGCAATCGCCAGAAGGGTGAGCCGCCATTCCAGGGCCAGCATGACTGCCAGCGTCGACACAAGTGATAGAAGGTTCGACGTAATGCTGGTCATAGTGGAGGTAACTGCCTGCTGCGCCCCAATGACATCGTTATTGAGGCGCGACATCAGTTCGCCCGTCTTGGTGGAGGTGAAGAAGCGCAGCGACATCCGCTGCATGTGGGCATAGAGCGCCCGGCGGAGATCATAGATGATTCCCTCCCCAATGCTCGCGCTCAGGTAGCGCTGGAGCACGCCGATCAGACCGCTGAGGACCGGTATGCCGACCATCCCAAGGGCAAGGAGATTCAGACGTCCCAGATCGCGGTGCGGGAGGGCATTATCGAAGAGATCGCGGAAGAGAAGCGGCGGCACGAGAGAAAGGGCGGTCGTCACCAGAATCGTGGCCAGCATGAGGAGGATCCGGAACCGATAGGGCCAGGCATATGCCCCAACCCGCCTCAACAGCGACCGGCTGATCCGCAACTCACGAGGCTGGTCATCACCGTGGACGTGGCGCCAGAAGTGCCCGCCCCCTGCAGGGTACAGCATAACTCTCCCTCTCGTACCTTCGGCCTATCACCTTGACCGGTGCCCGTGCCAGCACCGGTACCCACAGTCTAGAAGCCTCAGGGGCAGGGCGACACCGCCAGGACGGGTAGTCTATCTCCTGCCTTTCCGGCCAGGATACAGTATCGGAATTGGTAAGCAGACATCCGCTCTTGTACTGCCCCGCGCCATCCCCTTTCCCCTCTCAATCATAACAAGAGAGGAAGAGCGGCACTGCCTTTGCGAGGGGTCGTCCCTGCCGGCAATGGGCGCACGGATCGGGCCGCCGACGCGGGAGGCACGTACCTCCGCTGCCGGGGGCAGGCCCGTCTCGACGTCCGACGGCGCGGCAGAGACCAGAAGCACTATCCTCCTCGAAGGGGAGCATATGATGATCACCCGGGCGAATGGCATTATCCGGATCTCGGCTGAGGAGCTCCGGGCACTTCTCGACGCCCATCAGGAAGTGGCGATTATCGATATCCGACCACCAGAGGCCTTTTTCAGCAGTCCGCTAACCATTCTGGGCGCGATCTGCATTGCGCCAGAGGAGATCGGCCAGCGATATGCTCAGCTCCCGCGCCACCGGAGGGTTGTTGTCGTCGGCGAGGGCCCGCCGGACCGCGCGACGTTCTCTGCCGCCCGGTTCCTGGCCAGCCACGGGTTCCGACGCGTTGCCATCCTGGACGGCGGCTTCACCCGCTGGGAGGCTCTGGAGTACCCGACCGAGCCGCGTCCTGGTTGACAACCGCCCGGCGGTCACGAAAGAATCGTCTCGAACCTGCCTCCGGAGGGGGAGAAGCCCATGGATGCCACTGTGGCACAGCGGAACGATGCCCTTGTCCAGCTCCTGCGCGACCTCGTCGCGATTGACAGCGTGAACCCGTATTTTCCTGGCGGACGTGGCGAGGCCGAGATCGCGTCGTACGTCGCTGACTACTGCGCCGGCCTTGGCCTACCGGTCCGCCGTCAGGAGATTCTGCCCGGACGGCCGAACGTTACCGCCGAACTCATCGTTCCGGGCGCGACGCGCACCCTTCTCCTCGACAGCCACCTGGATACTGTCAGCCTCGACCAGATGGGACCGGCCGGGCTTCGGCCGACTATTCGCGACGGCGTTCTGACCGGGCGCGGTGCTTGCGATACCAAGGCATCACTCGCGGCGATGCTCACTGCGCTGACCGCGCTCGCCCGCAACCCGGCCGGCCTGGGCTGCAATGTCCTCTTCCTGGGATCGGTTGATGAGGAGTATCTCATGCGCGGTGCCGAGGCGTTCGCCCGGTCCGGCGTGCATGTAGACGCGGCTATCGTTGGCGAGCCTACGTGTCTCGAGATCGTGGTGGCGCATAAGGGATTCGTCCGCTGGCGCCTGCATACGCTCGGGCGAGCTGCGCACAGCTCGGATCCTGGACTGGGCGACAACGCGATCTATCAGATGGCCGATCTCATTCGTCTCCTCCGGGCTGAACTGGACCCGCGCTACCGCCAGCGCGTCCATCCCCTTGTGGGGCCGGCGACCTGGAGCGTAGGGAAGATCGCCGGCGGGAGCTCGGTCAACATCGTGCCGGACTCGTGCACAATCGAGATCGATCGCCGTCTCCTGCCCGGCGAGCGGAGCGCCGATGCGCTCGCCGAGTTCGACGCGGTCATTGCGGAGATCTGCCAGAGGCAGCCGGGCCTCCGCGTCCGCCGGGAGGAGCCTTTCGCCGATGTAGCCGGCCTGGAGACACCGGCCAGCGCCCCGATCGTTCGGGCCCTGGAGGTTGCCTGTGGGACCGTTCGGGGGGAAGCAAAGATCACGGGCGTGCCGTACGGCACCAACGCCAGCAAGTTTGCCGCGGCTGGCATCACCTGCGTCGTATTTGGCCCGGGCGACGTCGCCCGGGCCCACACCGCCGACGAGTTCGTTCCGCTGGACGAGGTCGTGGCCGCGGCGGCCATCTACGAAGCCGCCGCACGTGCCTTCTGATCCGCCAGCTGCGCTAACGCACAGCGCCGACCGGAGCTGTCGCCACGGTGGGGACGGGATAGTGATCAGACCGTCCCCATCAACTTCGCCCCCTCCTCAAGGAGCGCGTTGACCTTCGGCGTGATCTCCCGCAGTGCTTCCGCGGCGGTCTTCTTCCGAGCAAAGATATCATCGAGGGCCGGACCAATATATTTCGTCCAAGCCTCCTGCCAGCGCGGCTGGTGATAGTAGTGGCGGGTAATGCGGTGGTCGAAGCCGTCGATTGCGGGCTTGATATTCTTGTTGAGCGCCGCGATGCGACTGTTGTATCGCGAGTCGAGGCTTTTGAACAGCGGGAGCTCCCAGCCGAGTTCAACGCCGGGGATCGTTCCGATGGGCCCTGCTAGGAATTGCAAAAGCTGGAACGCCTCGTCCGGGTGTTTACTTTTCGCGTTCATCACCCAGGCGCTGTACCAGAACATGACCTTCACCGGATTGTTGCCCTGCTTCGGCCACGGGGCCTGGTCCCAGTCGAACTTATCCTTGACATCCTGGGTGTGATAGCTGAGCTGGGATACATAGTGCGGGAAGATAGCAAGCTTCCCATTGTTGTAGCTAAATGCACCACCCTGCGCCTCGGCCTGGGATGCAGCGACCTTCCACTTCCACACCAGATCGGCATTCCACTGCCAGGCCTCGGGCCCCGGATCCTGCGCCCAGAGAAACTTGGACCAGTCCTCGCTAAGGGTCTGGCCTCCCCATGTCTCGACGAGGCTAAATGGATTGCCGCTTCCATTGATGTCGGCGTCCACGCCAATGCCCATCTGGATCGGCGTACCGTCGGGATTCCGCTTCGTCAGGCTCTTAGCAAGCTCGAGCATGTCATCGAAGCTCCAGTTGGACTCGTCGTAGGTCGTCGGAGGCATCTTGACCCCTGCGTCTTTGAAGAGCGTCAGGTTGACCTCGACGTTGCTCATATCGCCGCCCATCGGCAGGCCATAGAGCCTGTCTCTTATAAACATA
>JADGGD010000039.1 GCA_019690095.1 Chloroflexota bacterium | reverse complement strand
AGATCGTCAACCGGAAGCTCCTGCCGCTGGCCTGGCTGGAGATTGAGGACGAGATCCCCCGTGAGCTCCCCCCCGCCCGAGGAACGATCTTCCACTCCCACAAGGCGACCCGCTCACTCATCAGCAGTCTGCTCGCCCTGCGTCCGTACGAGCGGGTCCGCCGCCACTATCCGCTCCCCTGCACGGTGCGGGGCGAGCACGTTTTCGGACCGGTCTGCCTGCGGACTGGCGATCTCTTCGGTGCGGTAAGCCGGGAACTCACGGACGAGCGAACCGATATCCTGATCGTGTATCCGCGCGTCGTGCCGCTCACCGCCCTGGGACTACCGGCCCATCACCCGCTCGGCGATCAGCGTATCCGAAGCTGGCTCTTCGAGGATCCGAACCGACCGGCAGGGGTGCGCGACTATCATCCGGGCGATAGCCTCCGGCGGATCCACTGGCCGGCCAGCGCCCGGACCCAGCGGCTTCAGGTGCGCGTCTTCGAGCCGACGACCCGCCACACCATCGCGCTCTTCCTGAATCTGAAGAGCACCCCGGGGGACTGGTGGGGGCTGGAGTATGATCCGGATGTCCTTGAGCTGACCATTACCACCGCCGCGTCGGTCGGCGTCTGGGCAATCGAGCAGGGCTACGCGGTCGGGCTCTGGACAAACGGCATGCATCGACTCGGCCGCCTCCACGTGGCGCTCGCGCCCGGTCGGGATCCGGGCCAGCGCGAGCGCCTTCTCGAGGCACTCGGCCGTCTCCAGCCGATCCCGGTCCGCCCGTTCGAGCAGACGCTGGCCCAGAACTCCCGCCATCTCCCGTATGGGACCACGATCGTCGCGGTCAGCGCGGTCCTGACCCCGCCTATCGCCGCCGCACTCCGTGCCCTCCGGCACCGCGGCTACCCGGTCACCCTGATCGTGACCGGCCGCCAGACCGTCACTGCCGAACTCGACGGCATTGTCATGCGCCGCGTGGGTCCGCCCGACGCCTGGCGGACCGTGACCGAACTCGTGCCCGTGATCGGCTAGGAAGGACGTGACCATGAAACCGGCACCGACCCGAACCAGGTCACGCCGCTGGCTCCGGCAGGTCCTGCTTGGGCTCACCCTGGCAACCGAGGCAAGCTGGCTCACCGCCTGGAACATTGCGCTGGGAAGCTGGACGGCTCCGCCGCTTTCCCAGCCGTTGGTATCCCCACTCCTTTTGATCGTCCTCCTGCTTCTTGGGACTGTGGCCACTCGTCTGGGTACAGCCCGCTGGGCCACGTCCCGCCTGGCGCGATTCGCCCTGGCCGCTCTGGGTCTTGCCCTGGCCATGCTGACCGGGATCGCGGCGGCGCGGGATGCGGTGCCCTCCGGCTCATGGGCGACGATCGCCAATCAGCTGGAACGGACCGGCGCCGGCCTCCGGGTCGGGAGTGCAGTCGGCCTTGCTCTGATCGTCTGGTGGCGCGGCATTGCTGCGGGTCGGAACCAGCTGACCCGCGAGGCGATTGAGTCGTGCTTCCACAGCGCAATCCTGGCCCTGGCGAGCGTTTTTCTCCTCAATGCCCTGGCTGGATCCGCGGCCGCCCCAAGCGGTCCGCTGGTCACGGCAGCGAGCGTCGCCCTGTTCGCGAGCCTGGTTGCCCTGCCGCTGGCCCGCATCGTCGATCTGAGCGAGCACACGCGCTATGCGGGGGCACCCGGGCCAGGTATCCGACGCCAGTGGCTGGCGATCCTCGTGGGGACGGTGACTGTGCTCCTCCTCACGACCTTCATCCTGGCCAACATCTTCACCTTCCAGCGGATCGATGCGCTCACCCGTCCGCTGGCCGGCCCGGCTGATGCGCTCCTCTGGGCCCTCCTCTATGCTATTGCCGTACCAGCCGGCTTCCTGATCCAGGGGCTCATCGAGCTCTTCCGGGCACTGCTCCATCCAGGAGGGCCACCGCGACCGCCGGAAGCCCCGGCAGTGAACTGGGTCGAGGTGCTCCGTGCTCAGGCCCACGCCGGGACCGGACCTCCCGCGCTCCTGGTTAGCGTCCTCAAGTGGTCAGTCATCGCCGTGCTAGCGGCGCTGATCCTCCTCCTGCTGGGTTCGGCGCTCTTCCGGCTTGCTGACTGGCGCTCGGATGACGGTGTCGAAGAGACGCGGGATTTCGTCATCTCCTGGGCTGGCCTCCGGGCCAGTCTCCTCCGCATGCTCCAGTCCCTACGGGCCCGCCCGCCGCGCGTCCCGGTCTGGCTGACCGGGCGGCCACGTCACGACCCGATTGCGGGGCGCTTGACGCGGGATCCCCGTGCGCTCTACCGCGAGCTCCTTCGACTGGGCGCTCACCGCGGGCGCCCGCGGGCCCCCGGCGAGACGCCCTACGAGTACCAGCCTGTCCTGGACCACTGGCCGCCGTTCGACCAGGTCCGCCCGGAACTCCGCGTGCTCACCGAGGTGTACGTCCAGGCACGCTACAGCGACCGGGCACTCTCCAATGATGCGGTCGAGCAGGCGATGGCCGCGCTCGGCCGCATTCAGGGGGTGGTAGCGGCAGTCGAGGAACAGCGCGCTTCCGAGCCGGGCCGGCACGGAAGACAGCGCGGCACTCCCCGTGCCGATGAGCCCGGCCTCGCGATGGATCACTCACCTGCTCAGGAGCCGCGGCCGTGATGCCCGGAGCTCATCGAGCGCGGCCAGGCCCCACCGGTGCCCCAGCGCCCGACGGCAGTCGAGCCTCCCGGTTGGTGCCGTCTGATTCCAGTTACGGCCTCGTGAAGCTGGAGCAGGCACTCGAGAAGAGCGGGTGTGCGATCTGCCGCCTGGCAGTCGAGCACGATGAGTCGTACCTGTACTACTTTGCCTGGGAGGGCATTGACGATCCGGAGTCCCGTTCCCGCCTCCGCGCGTCTCTGGGATTCTGTCCGCGCCATACCTGGCTGCTGTACGATCTTGAGCGCCGCTGGTGGGGTGACGGCCTCGAAATCGCCCTGCTCCTGGATGATGCAATCCAGGAAACGATGCGTCGCCTCTGCCGGGCGCGCCCCGGACGCCTCCTGTCGCCGGTTGACCTGCGGATGGGCTGTCTCGCCTGCGATGCACACCGCGCGATCGAGGCAACGTATCTGGCGGACATCGCCCGGGGCATTGCCTGGCCGGCCTTTCGCACCCGATACCAGCAGAATGGCGGCCTGTGCCTTCGGCACCTCCGGGCGCTCCTCCAGGGCTCCGCCCCCTCCGCGACTGCGTTCCCCCTGCTCGCCGATTTCGCACTCGAGGCTCTGGATCGAGCGCGAACCGCGGGAGACATCAGCCGCCTTCTGGATGCCCTCTTTGGTCAGGAGATCTCAGGCGAGCTCACTGATCCGCCGCTCTCCCCCGGTTGGGTCGAGGCGACAGCGATCCCGTGCCCGCTCTGTACATGGCAGAGGGAGATTGACTGCACGGTGGTGCGTGACATCGCGAACGAGGCCGCTTTACGGGATGCGGCTGATGGAACGGACCTCTGGGCGCTCTGCTTGCGGCATATCCGGGCCCTCCGTCGTGCGGCGGCCGAGCCAGGCGGAGAGGTGGCTGTTATGCTCTATGATCGTGCTGCCCGACAGTGGCTCTCCCGGATCCGCACGGCCAGGGAGCCGCCGAGAGGAATCACGGCGCTCACCCGCCGGCTCGTCCGGCGGTTCCGGTCCCGGGCTGATCCGGGGACCTCCCCGACCTGTCCCGCGTGCGCCTTCGTTGCTCCCACCGCGGAGGCGGCCGCGCGCTCGGCGGCAGGGGCCCTGCTCACCAACCCGGGCACGCGGCAGGTTCCCCCCACCTCGTTCCCGTGCCTGCGTCATCTGGATCAGATGCTTGGGGCTGCCCCACCGCGGGATGCGGAACGGATCGCCCAGATCGCTGTTGATCAGCTGGCCTTGCTAGACGGGGAACTCCAGGAATACATCCGAAAGCACCGGTGGGAGTACCACCACGAGGATCGGGGAACCGAACAGACATCGTGGATACGGGCGACCGTCTTTATTGCCGGTGAGCGTGGGGGCTGGTAGATTCCGCACACTGCCATTCTCCTGGTGATCTGCGGTTCACCCGAGCATGCGGGGAAGCAGGAGCGCCAGGCCAAGCGACAGGGCCCCGAAGAAAATCGCGGCGACGATCCCTGCCTCGAGAGCCCGTCGAATCGCGACGCTGCGATCAGGGAAATGGCGGCTATACTCCTGGTAGGTGATCAGAAATGCCATCAGACCGGCCAGCGGGCTGAACAGCAGGCCGATCAGCGCAGCCCCATTCACCGTCGCGCTCGGCGGTCACCGGCCTCATGCGCTATCCCGGTGGTCCGATTGGCTCCAGAAACCATCCGCGTGTGGAGGGTGCTCAGGCGGTCAGCGAGATGTGCCAGGCGGAGAACATACGAGTCCCCAGCCCGACGGTCAGCCCGGTAGACGGCTTCGATCTGATCGAGAAGATCAACCACGCGTGCCCGCAGATGATCCTGCAGTACTGCCTGCCAGGACGGATGCAGGCTCCCCGCCAGGGCAATATGATCGAGGCAACCGTGTTCGGCCAGCACAGCGGCCGAGAGCCCTGCCAGGGCAGTCACGGCCGCCTGCTCTCCTTCCATGCAAACCGGGCACGCCTGCTCCATCTTCTGCCTTCTTCCGGATCGGAGCCGCTCGACCGCGAAACGGAGCCGCTGGACGCCCGCAGGCCGCTCCGCGAGTGCCGCCAGTGTCGTGCGGGCCCGCTCGGCAAGGAGAGTGATCAAGCCAGCCGGCCAGCATCCTTTCGCGAGGCACGAGCGCATCTGACCGAGGTGCCGTGGACAGGGGGGATCAGATGGAACCATCCCCGCGGCCATACCTTCCAGAAAGCGCTGCTCCGCCGCGATCGCCGCGCGGCAGAGGGGACAGGTCGGCACGGCGGTCTCCAGGAGAGTGGGACCCCCTGCCAGGAGGCCACACCAGAGGAGGACCACCGCTGTCCGTCTCGATTGTATTTGGCCCGGAGAACCTGGCGAGCCCGTACGTCTATTTCGGTCGTGTCCATGCGCCTCCCGGTTCGGACCATCCGCCTGATGCCCTGACTGTGTTACCGGCCCGCTATCTGCGGGGCTCCCGTCGCCCGCACGACCACCGCCAGCCTCACACGGTCGAGCAGCTCAATCAGTAAAGGGATGAGGCCTGGATGGCGGCTGGAAGGCGCCTCGCCAGCGATACGGATCATTGATGCCCGCTCAGCCCCGGCATTCACCGTCGACTCTCACGGAGAGATCGTCATGCGCCGTCTTCGTTCCCGCGAATCCCCCCTGGCGAGTGGCGCCGGGGGTTGACGACGGATCCCGTAGGGCCAGTAACGCGCGTATAATATCGGATCGACTGATCACGCCCACGATCCGCCCCCCCCCTCCACAACCGGCAAGGGATGACGACCGCGGTTGCTCATAACCGCCGCGGCCTCCTCGACTGGCGTCTCCGGGGTGACCGTGATGACCGGCCGAGCCATAACCATGCCGACCCGCGTCGTATCGAGGGCTCGTGCTCGTTCCTCCAGGGTCGTATGGCGATGAATCATCACATTCGCCTGGCTCGGGTGCGGTGCCCGGAGTCCGTCCTTTAGCCCGACCATGCCCACCAGATGACCGCTGGCATCCACCACGGGAGCGCTGGTAATCCCGTGGGCGAGCAGGATTCGCAGTGCCTCAGCAAGGCTCTGGTCAGCCCGGACCGTGACAACGCGTTCATTCATAATGGTGCGAACCTGCATCAGGCATCTCCTTGACCAGGATCAAGTACGGCGGTGATCCGATTCCGCCGCAGTCCCGGTATGATCTCCGGACGCGGGATAATCCGGAAGGTGTGCAGGAGGTCAGGCCGATGTCTCTGTGCCAGCAGATGGGGAGGATGCATGGCCAGCTTCCTGACCACCATGCTCGACCAGGGCGCGCAGGACTGCCCGCCGATCAAGCATTCCGATCAACCGTCGATCTGCGTCCACGACGACCAGGCGCTTCACCCGCAACGCCAGGAATCGCTCGATTACCTGAGAGAGAGGTGCATCGGCCGGGATGGCAAAGACATTCGGATTCATAAGGGCGGCGGCGGTCATCGGTCCGGTCACGGCGCGGGTCCTCGGCTCGTGCCGCCCGGCCATGCGGCCGATCAGGCTCGGACGATCAGATGGGCTTGCGCGGCGCAGGAGATCCCGGTCGGTGATAATGCCCAGGACATGCCGCTCGGCATCAACAACAACCGCGCGGCGGAATGGTGAGGCGAGCACCGCGGTCAGGACATCCTCCAGCGAAGCAGCCGGGCCAATCGTTGCCACATCGGGGTCGGCCAGATCACCGGCCTGCCGCCCCAGGACCATGGCAGCAGACCTGCTCTCGGCCGTGGGGCGATCAGCGGCGAGGGCGCGGAGCAGATCGGTCCGGCTGATGATCCCAACCAGCCGCCCTCCGTCCACCGTCACCGGCAGGCGCTTAATCGAATGCCGGACCATCAGGAGGATAGCCTCATCGAGAAGGGTATCAGGGGTGACGGTCCGGGGATTGGGCGTCATCACCTGCCGGGCGGTGAGTTCTGATCGTTCGACCCGTTGAGACCATACCATCAGCTCCGGGTCGCTGATCGAGCCGCGCAGGCTCAGACGAATTCCGAGTCCCCCCCGGCGCATGAGGTCGCCGCCGGTGATGATCCCCACGACACGGCCCGCCTCGTCTACTACCGGAAGTGCCTTGACCCCGCGTCGAATGAGCTGGTCCACCACGGTCCGGACCGGTGTGTCGGGCGTAACAGTGGTTACGTGGCGGCTCATGATGTCCCCCACGCGATACGATCGCAGGGGCGGGCGGACCAGCAGGACTGCACAGTGCGCCTCGTTCGCCACCCGCCGGGCGGTCCCGCCGGCCGTCGGGCTCCAGGGGCGCTCCCGACCGGTGGCCCCGATGACGACCAGGTCAGCGTCGACCTCCCGGGCGTAGCCCACCAGTACCTCGGCAGCGTGACCGGATCGAGTCTCCAGTTCGAGATGACCCCCTGCCGCCTCCGCAGCGGCTCGCGCGCGGGCCTGGAGCGTTGCGATGTACCCCGCCGCGTCCTGCTCTGGTCCGACTGGAACCGAAGGCATTCCTTCGAGGACGGATATCGCCCGCACAGTCCCTCCCCACAGGCGCCCCAGGTCGAGGGCTACCGCCAGGGCGCGCTCGCCCAGCGGTGAGCCATCAAGACCGACCACCAGTTCCTTGAACCCGCTGCCCGGGTCGGACGGGTGCACGACCAGAACGCTCGTCGGAGCGTGAGCAACAAGCTTATCCGCTGTGCTGCCAAGGAACATTTCCCAGACGCCGGAATGGCCGGTCGCTCCGATGACCAGGAGATCCGCCTGGTGATCCCGCACGTCCTCCAGGAGGGCGCGGACCTCGTGACCAGTCAGAATTCGGGTGCTCGTCACCACACCTCGCCGAGCGGCCCGCAGCACCGCCTCGGCGTGGAGAGCCCCGTAATAGCGTTCAGCTTCCGAGCGTGCATCCCGGACCTCGGCATTTCGGGAAAGATAATGCGGCGGCTCTTCTTCGACCGATACGATGTCCAGGAGCGCCCCCGTCCGCGCGGCCAGGACGATCGCCAGGTCAAGAGCCTTGAGCGACGCATCCGATCCGTCAACCGCTGTAATGAGATGTCGAAACATCGTACAACGCTCCTCAGACCGCCCGGAGCACCAGAATGACCAGCACCATGGCGAAGATGTACAGCACGTACTGGTTCACGCTCCCAGACTGGAAGACCCAGGAGCGTCGGGCAATCTCCCCGGTGATCCAGCCGGCAGGCCGTTCGAGAACACGCTCCAGGGGAGGCGGCACCTCCTGGGTGTAGACGATCGCGCCGGTACCGTGCCGAGCCGCCGCAGCAATGGGGACAAGCTCAGCCCGGGAGCGATAGAGGCCGTTGAAGATGAGCCGCGCGGGGTTGCTGTAGGCGACTGCCCCATACTGCATGCGGGCCGTGAATCGGGGAATCCCGCCGGCCCACACTGGCCCGCGCCGCTCCACCCTCCGACCGCTGATCAGGCGCACCGCTCCCAGCACTGCCCCCAGAAGCAGTATCTCCCCCAGCACCAGGTAGGTCGGTGATGTGATCGTCGTCAGCCCCGGCGCCGGGATGATCACCAGCCCATTCACGGGCAACCCCCGGAACACCCCGCCGCCCAGGGCAACCAGCGGTGCATACTCGCCCGGCTGATCGGTAAAGAGCGGAGGTACTACCCGCGCGACCACGCTCACCCCCCACAGCCGTGGGGACATATGGTCCAGCATCGTCACGACAAACGACGGCAGAATGCCTAACCCCAGGCTGACCACTGCCAGGAGCCCCATGCTCGCGCGCGCCACCGCGGGCGCTTCGCGGGATCGGGCGGCACCAGCGCTCCGAGGCTGGGCCAGGAAGCCCACCGCGTAGACCCGGACGAAGGTCGTGACCGCCACGGCCGCGGTCAGGGCGAGCAGGGCGCCCGCAAAGGCCACCACCAAACGCGCCAGGACACCGGGGAGCGCGAAGGACTGGAGCATAGTCTCGAGGATGCTCCATTCGCTGATGTAGCCGGCGAAGGGAGCCACTGCGGCGATAGCCAGCGCGCCCACGAGGAACAGGACGGCGCTCCCGGGCATACGCCGCACCAGCCCTCCGAGACGCTCCAGATCCCGTGTCCCCGCTGCCGCATCCACCGCACCGGCTCCCAGGAACAACAGCGCCTTCGCCACGGCATGGTTCAGCAGATGGTACAGCGCAAACAGTCCGGCGATCGCCGCCAGGACAGTCATCCCGGCGGCCCGATAGGTCAATGCCATCCCTACTGCGGCGACGATGAGACCATCGTTCTCGATTGTCGAATAGGCGAGCAGTCGCTTCAGGTCGCGCTCGACCAGGGCATGGAGGATGCCGACGAATGCGGTCACTGCACCCAGCCCGAGCGCCAGGAGTCCCCACCAGACTGGACCTGTCCCCAGGAGATCGACAGTTACCCGGACAATCCCGTACAGCCCCATTCCCTCGACCACAGCCGAGAGAAGCGCCGCCACGTGCGGCGGCGCGGCCGCATTTGCTCCCGGCACCCACAGGTGAAGAGGAAGCAGGCCAGCCTTCGCCCCGAATCCGAGAAGGGCGAGGACGAAGACAATATCTCGGACAGAGGGAGGCAGATCAGCCGCGCCCGACCGAAGCGCCGCGAAGCTGAGGTCACTCCCCGCCTGGCTGAGAAACAGGAAGACACCCACCACCCCGACTGTCCCGATCTCGCCCAGCGCAAGCATGCGGTAGCCGGCTGCGGCCGCCCCGGGCTCCCGGTCGTCAAGGTTGACCGCCAGGTAGCCGAGCACCGCCACTGTCTCCCAGGCGATCAGGAAGAGGGCGGCATCGGATGCGCTGACCAGGACGACCAGCGAGACGAGGAGGAGATCAAGCACGGCCAGCTGGCAACGCGGTGCCCACTGGCCGGAATGCCATTCCAGCCCTCCGATGGCATACAGCGCCGCTGCTGCCGATACGAGACCGAGAACAGCAAGGAAGAATGCTCCGAGCGGATCGAGCGCGATCGTCAGCGGCCCGACGAGAAGGCCAGTGCCCAGCATTCCCGCTGGCCCGGGCTCCCCCAGGACAACGCCAACCCCTGCGGCAAAGGCCGCGCATCCTCCCAGAATCGTGCTCAGGAGGGATACCAGCCGGCCACGTGGGAGGACGACCGCCGCGACTGCGCCGGCCAGGTACAGGATGGCGGCGAGCCAGTAAAGAACTGCGATCATCTCGTCCCTCCCACCAGGCCCGGTTGCCGCCCGGCCGCGCTTGCCAGCACCTTCCCTGCCGCGGCCGCAGTCATCTGACCGTGCTGAAGGCGCTGCTCGGCCCGGCCGACGGCCAGGAGAAGGCCGTGAATCAGGGCGAGCGGCGTTGGAGGACATCCCGGGATGAGCACATCGACCGGGAGAACGCGTGCCAGTCCGCCGCGCGTCAGACAGCTCGCGCCAAAGATGCCCCCACTGCAGGCGCAGGCGCCGACCCCGACAACCAGCCGGGGCTCTGGCATCGCTTCATAAGTCCGCCGGAGCGGTGCCTCCATCGCCCGGGTCACCGGTCCGGTGACCAGCAGCAGATCGGCATGGCGTGGCGAGGTGGTGAAGAAGATCCCGAGACGGTGGAGATCATAGTACGGGCTGGTCAACTGCTTGATCTCGGACTCGCAGGCATTGCACGACCCGGCATCCACGTGCCGGACGTGGAGGGAGCGACCGAACAGACGCAGGATTGCCGTGCGGAGCCGGTCACCGAGCTGATCAAGGTCGGATGGAGGCAGAATATCCTGGTCCCAGATCGACTGGTCCACGTATCACCCCTCGTTAAGTGCAAGCGTAGTCGTGTAAATAAGGTCATCAGCGCGGCGGACAGCCAGTTCGTAGTCGGCGGTCATGGCCATCGCACCGGTCGGGCACGCCGTCACGCACAGCCCGCACATAATGCAGGCCCCGTAGTTCAGGGTGAGACGGACCGCCGGCCTGCCAGTACCATCGCCGGTCTCCGCCCACGCCCCGTCATCCGCGGCCGAGACATCAGCCATCCCCTGGAGGGTGATGGCACCGGGGAGGCAGGCGGCAGTGCAGGCCATGCACCCGTCAGCCGCACGGCACCGGGTCGGATCAAGCACCGGCCGACCGCGGAACCCGGACGGAAGCGCCTCCACCGCGTGCGGATACCGCGTCGTCACGATCCCGGTCCGCAGGCCTCGCAGGAGCCAGGAAAGCTGCATGGACGCCTCCTTGGAGAGTCACCGATCAGCCCCAGCGAACGACAGGCCGAAGCTCTGTTCAATCACCGGAAAGTCGGTCAGGATGTTGTGGCCAGGAACTGCCAGCGGGAACACCTGCCAGTTCGCGAACGAGGCCGGGCGGGCACGGTAGCGGACAACGCGCCCATCCGGGCCGAGCTGGATCCAGTGCAAGCTCTCTCCGCGCGGTGACTCGGCCCAGCCCAGCCCGGTGGCTTCTTTACCGGGCGGGACGACCTCGGACCGAACCGGTCCCGCCGGCGCGGCATCGATAATCTGCTCAGCGATCCGGATCGCCTCCCGCGCCTCGGCCAACCGCACCCGGAACCGCGCCAGTGCGTCGCCGCCATCGAGCACTGGCACCGTGAAGTCAACCGCGGCGTAGGCGGCGTACGGGTGATCGCGCCGAAGATCCCGATCGATCCCCGAGGCGCGGCCAATAGGCCCGACCGCGCCGAAGGCACGGGCGTCATCGGGGCGAAGGATCCCTGTTCCTTCCAGGCGGTCCAGATGCGATGAGGAGCCGAGCAGCAACGCCTCGAGGGCGTCCAGATCCACCCGGATCTCGTACAAGGCACGGCGGATCCCGCGCAGAAGCGGCGCCTCCAGGTCCCGGCTCAGGCCGCCCGGCACGTTCAACCCGAACAGGTAGCGGTGGCCGGCGATCGCCGCGTTCAGACGAAGCAGGCGTTCTTTGAGGATCTCAAACTGGGCCTGACCGACGACCAGACCGGTCGCCTGGCACAGGTCCGCCTGATAGCCCAGGTGATTGTAGAGCCGCTCGAGCTCGGCGAAGAGCGTCCGCAGGTAGCAGGCGCGCGCCGGCACAGTCACCCCAAGCGCCGCCTCGATGGCCTGACACAGCGCGAGCGAATGCGCGAACGCACTGGTACCAGAGATCCGCTCGGCCACCAGGGGAGCGTGGAGAAGAGGAAGGCCCTCGGCCCGCTTCTCCACGCCCCGATGCTTGTAGAAGATCTGGAGCCGACAGTCGACGAGCTCCTCTCCGACCGTCCGCAAGGTGTAGTGTCCGGACTCGACGACGCCCGACCGGACGGGCCCCAGGGGATAGTCAACAATCCCTTCCGGCGCCTCGTCCAGTGGGGGGAGCTCCTCCTCCGGAGCCACCGATTCCGCCGGGAGCGGCGTATCCCAGCGCATCTCGCGATGGAAGAGATAGACCCCGGATGGCCAGCCGCCCGGCCTCCGCAGGCGACGGAGCCCCGGGTGCCCGTGCGGCTCGATCCCCAGGTCCTCCCAGAGTTCCCGCTCGTACCAGCCAGCCGCGGGGAGCACTGGCGTGATCGCCGGATATGACGGCAGCGCCGGCTCTATCTCCGCGACCAGATCCAGCCACCGTCCGACCCGATCGAGAGCCCACAGGAAGTGCACGATGACGAAGCCGGAGCCCGACCGGTCATCGACGCCGAAGAGATCAGCAAAGGCGATCCCATCACGGGCGGCAAGCAGGCGCGCGGCCGCGATGAGGTCGGTTGGGCTGACCCTGACTGTGATCACCCGGTCTGGTGACTGCTCTGCCTTGCCAATCGCGCGCTCGACCTGCTCTGGGAAGTGCTCTGATGTGATCATGAGACCCCTCCGAGGACCGCGGCACCCTGGCGGAGAAGTTCGCCGAGCGGCGCCGGGATCACCAGCCCCAGGCCAATGATCAGGATAAAGGTCGCAACCATGGCCACCAGGGCGGTCCGGCTGATCTCTCCGCACGGAATCTCGGCCGCGGCCATGCCAAAGACCATGCGGTTGATCGGGTCCAGCAGACGGATGAAGATGATGGCGATCAGGATCAGGACCACCACGGCCGCCAGGGTCTGGCCGGCCCGGAACCCGGCGGTCAGGATCGAAAACTCGCTGATGAAGATGCCAAACGGTGGAGAGCCGGTCAGGGCGAGGGCACCCAGGATCAAGAGAGAACCGGTGGCGGGCATTGTCCTCAGAACGCCTGCTACGCGGTCGATCTCTTTGGTCCCGTAGCGCAGTCCGACCAGGCCGCTGGCGAAGAACATCAGCGACTTCGCCAGGGCATGGCCGACCATCTGGAGAAGCGCCCCGGACAGACCGAGTGCCCCCCCGAAGGCAATACCCACCGCCACAATCCCCATGTGTTCGACGCTCGAATAGGCCAGGAGCCGCTTGATATCGTATTGGCGCAGGATGAAGAGTGCTGCGACAAGCAGGGAGAGCAGACCAAATCCGAGCAGCAGCGCGTTCGGATAGGATCGTCCAAGCGATGGCGTGACCAGTGCGTAATACCGGAGGATGCCGTACATCGCCGTGTTCAGGAGAACGCCGGAGAGCAGGGCACTGATCGGGCTCGGCGCCTCGCTGTGGGCATCCGGAAGCCAGGTGTGCATCGGGGCCAGGCCCGCCTTGGTTCCGAATCCCACCACGATGAAGATAAAGGCGAGCCGCATCACGTGGGGGTCGAGCCGGGCGGCGACCGGTACCAGCGCGGACCAGCTGAGGTCATAGGGAGAACCGAGAACCTGCACTGCCGAGTAATAGGCGAGGATCGTCCCAAACAGGGCCAGGGCAATCCCCACCGAGCCGACAATCACATACTTCCAGGCGGCTTCAAGGGCCTCAGGGGTTCGGTAGAAGCTCACCAGAAAGAGCGACGCCAGCGTCGTCCCCTCGATAGCGATCCAGAGCACGCCCAGGTTGTTCGAGAGGGGGACGACCAGCATGACAAAGAGGAACAGGTTGAAGAGCAGGTAGTACCGCCGGACCTCCCGGAGGCCGGCGCCGTACTCGCCCCCCAGCTCCTTCATGTTCTCGCGCATGTACCCGACGGAGTAAAGGGCCGCGGTCGTCCCGACGAAGGCAATAATCAGGAGGCTCAAGGCGCTGAGGGCATCGGCGTACAGCCCAGAGCCCAGACCACTCAGGCGGCCGACCGCCATAACGCGGGCCGCCGCACGCATGGCCAGGGCCAGCGTCGCCGCTGCGGCGGTGACCGTCAGCAGTTCAAGCCAGGCCCGGCGGTTCAGGAAAAGGCAGAGACACGCCGTAATCAGGGGGACAAGCACCAGGACAGTAAGAAGCATGGAGGGTTACCCTCGTAGTCGACGGAGCTCGGCTGTATCGGCTGTGACAATATGACGGTGGATCATGGTCACGAGCAGACCGAGAACGATCACTGCAACGAGCACGTCGAACAGGATGCCGAGTTCGACGATGAAGGGCATTCCGTCCGCGATCGCGACCGCGCCGGAGAAGAGCCCGTTCTCGATCGTCAGCAGGCCAACCACCTGTGCCAGCACGTGGCGCCGACTGCTGATCAGGAAGAGCCCGATCAGCACCAGGGCCAGCGAGATCGCCAGCGGCAGCTCGTCGAGAAATGTGCTCGGCGCCACCACGGACGGCGAGACGAGAAAGGCCAGCACGACGAGCGCGACGCCGATCAGCAGTGAGGTCGGCAGGTTCAGCGCCGTGCGCACGTCCCGCTGGACCGATAGTCGTCGGGCGACACCCGACAGGATGCCCGTGATCGCCAGCACCTTGACCAGGACAGTCAGCCCGGCCACCGCCAGAAGCTCGAGACTCCCCGCCAGAACGCCCACCACCGCGGCAACCAGTGCCACGCCGATGGATTGGACCGCATACGCCTGAAGGTAATCGGTCAGGCGCCGTGCGGCCAGCATCCAGAAGGCCGTCAGAATCAGGACCACCCCGAGCGCCTGGAGGAGCTGGCTGGCGATCGTCGGCACGTATCCGGGCATGATCAGCCCCCTCCGCCGGTGAGATAGAACGACACGACGGCGAGACCAGACAGGATAAACGCCGCGCCCAGGAACTCCGGGATGCGGAAGAAACGCCACTTCGCAACGCACGACTCGATCACGATCACGATCCCGCAGATCACCAGCATCTTGAGCAGCAAGGTCACCAGCGCGACCACGACCGAAAGAAGCGTCGTCGCCCCCTCAGGGGCAAGCCCCCAGGGTGCGGTGAGAACGTTCAGGAGAATGACCAGGAGAACGAAGAACCTCATCGCACCGCCCCATTCGATCAGCGCCAGGGCCGGGCCGGAGTATTCGAGCGAGCGCGAATGCTCGATCATCGAGAGCTCAAAGGTAGACGACGGATTATCAACCGGGATTCGCCCCGCCTCCGCCAGAATGACCAGAAAGAGCGCGGCCGCAAGGAGCCAGTGGGCTGGATTGAAGAGATAGGGTGGGCTGATCAGGGTCTGGTTGACGACGAAGGGGATGGTGGCGTGAGCGATGAGCGCCACGGTAAACAGCACCAGAATGACCGCGGGCTCGGCGAGAAACGAGACCGTCCGCGAGCGGCTGCTTCCCATTCCGCCGTAGGTGCTGCCGGTGTCGAGTGCGGCGAGCGACGTGAAGAACCCGCCGAGCGCCAGGATGAATCCCCCGGCCAGCATATCCCCCATAAAGGCGTACGGGAGGGGGTAGGCCGTGAGGACCGGGATGAGGGTGGCGACGATCAGCGGCGTCACGAACGCCAGGTACGGCGCGACCCGGAAGACCCACGAGGCGTGCTCGGAGACAACGGTCCCCTTGTGGAGGAGCTTCCAGTAGTCGCGGTACGGCTGAACGATACTTGGGCCCCGCTTGGACTGGATGATGTGCTTCCCGCGATCAATGATCCCCTTGATCAGCGGAGCCCCAGCGAGGACAGTCAGAACCTGGGCAATTTGCAGCACGATGATGCTGATGTTCGGCACTTTCCCACCTCCTGACACTGTGACCACTGTCGCCACAGGTAGGAGCCATCAGCATCACCGCGGTTCGGAAGCGGCCCGCCGCCGCCTCCCAGGCGGGATCCATCGCCTGTCGAAAGAGGGAGACTATTCACTTGGTCGCATTGTTTATAGCACGCCCGGACCGGTCCGTCAACCACCGATGGAGTAGCCCAATCCTAGAGGACCGAGAGCGCCGCAGTCGGAGGGGCCAGATGCGGCTGTATGCTTCCCGCACCTGCTTCTCCTGGCCAATCTCGCCCCGGCCGAGTCCTTTGAGATCATGATCCACCGCATTATCCTCCCTACCTTCCGATACCTGCGGCAGGAGCTCGCCGAGTACATTCGCAAGCAGGACTACCGCTTCCGGCACGAGCCAGCGGGGCCGGAGCAGACCGCCCCACTGCGGGCGCTGGCCCTGGTGGCAGGCAGTCGCTGGCCGGGATAGATAACCCCTTCGATCGTCTGATCGAGGAAGTCTGCTCTTTCGCTCATCGCCGGAGGGTGGCGACGAGGCGCACGGGAGAGAGAAGAAGCTCCAAGCCGTCGGCGATCGATCCGACCAGTAGATCCGCATTCGCGAGCGCCTCGGAGGCGAGCCCCTCTGGTCCGAGCACGGCAATGCCGATCGCCGCCTCACGGAGCATAGCCGCATCATTCGCGCCGTTGCCAATAGCGACAACCGTATCCGGGCCGAGCTGACGAACAAAGGCAGCCTTCTGCTCCGGCTCTGGCTCCGACGGGAGAAGGCGCACAGCCGGGACCCCGAGGTCGCGGGCGATGGCATCCAGGCGCCCATACGTATCGGAGCTGACGAGGTGGATCGCGAGCATCCCGCGGATCCTCTGGAGGCGCTCAGCAACCGGAGGAAGGATGGTACCATCGCAGGCAAGGGTTCCATTCACGTCGAGGACGAGATGGTGGAGCCGGTATTCGCCACGGCGAGGGATCGACAGCTCAAGCACAGTTTCCTCCTACACGCTGGTCATGTAGGCAGCAAGGGACAGTGCATATCCTGTCCCGGGCGGCACAGGACAAGACAACCACAGGCCACGGAATGCGGTCACCGGCCAGGGGAGCCGTGCCGCCAAGCCTAGCACCAGCCGGGGTTGCCCGTCAACGCAAGACCGATGAAATGCCCGCTGGCCCGGGTGCAGCAGGGGCGCGCGGCATGGGAGACACGGCGGAGACAGGGGAAGCGGCCGCGCATCCTCGCCGGCGTTGCGGTCCGGGCATGGCCCCTCCAGGCCGTTCGGAAGCGTGCGGTTCGACATCAGCGCCGATACCCCTATTAGGGCGAAATCCTGGGAGGGTTACAGTGCCATGCAGCCATGCGCCGCCGTGGGCGAGAAGATGGGCAGTGCAGGACCGGGGCTACCCCGATCGCGGCACAGGACGTTTTCTGCCAGTGGCTTCTCCGGCCCGGCCGCCGAGCGGCCCGGACCGCTGTCCACAGCACCGGGGGTAACCCTGCAGGCGGTCACCAGGAGTTTCCTGCGGCTCCGCCGCCAGTGGCTCACACAGCGGACTGGAATCGCCGCGTATCTCCACAAGCCGCGCCCGCATGGTGCCATCGGGAATCCCCGGGACGCCCAGACAACGTGGGGGTACTGTTCCGGGCAGACAGGGAACCTCCGCTCTCAGCCGAGCCGGTGAGTTAAGGAAGCGGGGTCCGCAGATCTGCGCCCATATCTGCCTGAAACCACCTATGCAGAATGGGCTCAGATCTGATACAATGACTAACGGCTTAGCCCACGTAGCTCAGTTGGTAGAGCACATTCTTGGTAAGAATGAGGTCACCGGTTCGATCCCGGTCGTGGGCTCCCCCAAAAGCCCTACAGCGCGTAGGGAAACACCAAAGGCCCTGACCGTTGTATCAGGGCCTTTGGTGTTTCCCTACAACAGTTTTCGCTCGGAAAGCAGCGCCGACAGACAATCTGTGGCGTGATTCTGCAGAACCCGCCGCGACCGCGGCATCCCTGATGCCGCAGTCGCTGGCCTGGCTGCCGTCGCCCGCCATCTCGCCCTCAACCTCCTGCGACAGTATTCAAGCGAGCGCGCCAGGATCAAAGGCCAGTGCCGCCGCGCCGCCCAGGACCGCGACTTCCTCCTCGCGGTGCGTGTCGATACGTTGGCCCCGTGGGGGCACTGTTCGTGGAGTGGGCATCTTAGGATACGTGGTATAATCGAAGTATGAGCCACATTGAATGCTATATGACTGCCCTTGGTGAGCGCGGTCGGCTGGTACTGCCGGCACGGCTACGGCAACGCCTGGGCCTGCGTCCCGGCGACCGGCTGATCATCACGGTCGACGCCGAGGGGGGCTTCCGGGTCGTCTCGGCACGCGCGCAGGCCCAGCAGCTAAGGGGCCTCTACCGCGATCTCGCGCCGGGGCGCTCCCTCGCCGATGAGCTGATCGCCGAGCGACGGGAGGAGGCCCGGCGCGAGGATGCGCACTGATGGATAAGGCGGCCAGCGTGGTCCTGGATGCCTCGGCCCTGCTCGCCTACCTGCAAGGGGAGCCCGGCAGCGAGATGGTCCAGGCGGCGCTCGCCATCGCGGCCGTCATCAACGTTATCAACTACGCTGAGGTGCTCTCGCGGCTGGGCGACGCTGGCGAGGAACCGGCAACCGCGCACCACCGTCTCCAGGAGCATGGGCTGATTGGCGGCCTGATTGAGGTAGTGCCGCTGACCGAGGACGACGCCGTGACTATAGCCCGGCTGCGGGCGGCCACCCGAGCGCAGGGTCTCTCCTTGGGCGACCGTGCCTGCCTGGCCACTGGCCTCCGCCTCGGCCGACCGGTGCTCACCGCTGACCGGAGCTGGGCCGCTATCGACGTGGGCGTGACCGTCCGCTTGATCCGTCCGTAGGCTGCCGGGCTAGTCCAGTCAGCGCAGGCCAGCGTAAGCCATTCCAGCCTGGGTGAACACCAGAGGACCCCCACGGACGCTGGCGGTCGGATGCGGTGGCCTTTGCCCCAATGAGACAGCGGTGGGCGGTAAACGAGCACCCGAATGTGCTCGAGGTGGCGCGGTATCTCGGGGTGAGTCAGCCCCCATCGACTTCCAAGCTGATCCACGAGGGCAAGCTGGCCCACCTTCATGAGCTTCATGCGGCACATCCTCGGCGCGATCGCTGAGCCGAGGCGCGCTACCACCGCCGAGCGGGTGGCCGAGGATCTGAAGCTGCGGGCGCCGTAGCAGAGGATACGAGTCCTGACGCTCCTTCTGTCAGCGGAGCAGCCGGCCAGGCCTCGCAGCGCTCCATCGACGAGGCCCAGCATTGACGCACGCTCCGCTACCCCGTGGCAGCGGAGCTGGGCTTCGCGGTGGCTACGGGGCCTATGGGGAGGGAGGCACCATGGGAATCCCCTGACTGTTGCAGGCAGGACTCAGCGTCAGCATGTTGGCAGTTTGGCGAGCGGGTCGGTCTCGACTTTGCCGAGCCTCAGAGGTTTGGGAGAGCATACCAGGTGGGCACAGGCACGATGAATGGGCTATGCCATCCTGCTCAGTATGCGTGCAACGAAGGATCTGGATGTTCTCTCGACCGCGATGCGGTGGACACGCGCACTGATCGAACGTCTGGCGAGCAATCCGCGGCCTCACGGTGCCTAGGCGATGGCCGGTCGTGACGACACGTATCGTATCCAGGTCGGCGATGATCGGGTGGTCGACGCGATGGACGATGCCAAGTAGCTGGTGGTGACTGCCCGTGCTGGTCACCGCGCGACGTGTCGTGGCAGTTCTGACTGATATCATTCCTGTGCACGCATTCTTACCCGATTGCGAGCGGTTCCGGAGGGGGCATCACGAGATCAGTTATATGAGGCCAAAGGACTCGGCGATCCGTCGAAGGTGCTCGTAGGCGATGGAGGCGGACTCGCTTAACTCGGGGACATCCCGGAGCTCGCGGAGCGCATCTATCGTGGAAAGGAGCAGACGCTCAACGTCGCCCGGCGCCATCTCCTCTTCGGACGGACATGTCCCATCCCAGAGCAGGGCGATCGCCCACGCCCGCCGCTCGGCGAAGCCAGGGGGCGCGAGGCGTTCGCGATGGAACCGCCGCACCGCACCATGCCCTCCCCCGGGCGTCGCGGCGAGGTGGTCGCGTACATCCTCGACGAGCGGCTGCAGGGTGTGGAAGCCGCCCGCGCGCTCCTCAGCGCGCGCGGCGGTGATTACCGCACGCGCATACCAGGCCGGGAGCACCCGATGGTCGAGACGGACCGCCCCCGTCCGCACATCCCGCGTCGCTCCGACTACCATGGCCAGGGTCCGTGGCGCGAGCGCGGCGAGCGCCCGACGCTGGAGCGCGAAGAACAGGCCAGCCGGGTCGTGGGTAGCGAGGAGCGCCCGCCCCAGCGCGGTCGGCGCGAGCGTACGCGGATCGTACGCGCCGAGCCTCCGGAGCACCTCCAGGGTGGCCTCCACCCGGGCTACCGGGTCAATCGCGCGCGTGGCCTCGACCGCCCGGCGCAGTCGGATCCGAAGGGCGGCCAAGCGCCGCTGGGCCTTTTCGCAGGCGGCCAGGACCGGGCAGGTCGGACACGGCACAGAATGGGGATGCTCATCCAGGGACGGCGATGGAACCGGCTCGCGCCTCTCCACGAGTGCCCGCACCCGGTGCGCAAGTCGCTCGGGCTGGAGCGCGGCGTGGTCGAGCCCTTCCCACCGCGCGAGTGGAACCGGTTTGCCGATGTCGAAGTGAACCCGCCGACCGATAACGCTAACCACGCGGCGGATATTGCGCCGGCCCCGGCGCACCCCCAGCCGGTACCACCGTCCGGGGACTGGCGCCGGGTCGCGGTGTGTCTCCTCAAGCAGCCGACGGATAATCTCCTGAACATCCGCACGGGGGCGCACCGCGTCCGGTGCAAGCTCATCCGAGGCAGGCGCGATCTCGCCGTCCGGCGTCAGAACGAGAAAGCCCTCCTTCCCCTTTTCATCGCGAGCGAAGGCAATACCGTGCGAGCACAGGAAGCCGTCGGCCAGGCGCTGGCGGCGCTCGCGGCGCTCCTTCGCCCGCCGGCGCCGTTCCTCGAGAAACCGGGGCCAGGTCGTGGCGGGATCATCGCACGTGCGCGGCTGCAGGTCGTCCCAGAGGTGTTCGAGCGCATCCTGATATTCCGCGACCTGCGCACGGGTTGCCGCAATCAGGCCACTCTTCTGGTAGCGGGCAAGGCTCCGCGCGGCGAACGCGCGCACTCCCGCAGTGCCTAGACGCGTGGCCAGGAGGAGGGTCGTCTGGTAGGTGGGTACAAAGGCGCTGTCCACTGGCGCGGGCGGCCGTTCCCGAACCTCGCGAAGCATCTCAAGATCCGCCACGCCCGTTGGCAGCCCGATAACGAATCCCACCGGATCGCGCCCGCGCCGCCCAGCCCGGCCGGCCATCTGCTGAATGACGGTTGGCGCGAGCGCTGTCCCCTGGCCATCTTCCAGCGATCCGAGGACAACCGTCTTCACCGGCGCGTCGATGCCGCTTGCCAGGGTCGTCGTGCAGAAGATTACGTCAACCGCTCCGTCACGCAGGGCCTCCTCAACCTCGAGACGCTCGCGGAGTGCCCGCCCAGCGTGATGCACCCGGGCCACCAGACCAGCGCAGACCCCAGATGCCGCACAGGCCGCGGCGGCCGCATCGCACGCCCGCCGCGTCGGAAGAAAGACCAGCGCCGGGGTCAGGCCATAGGAAGCTAACGCCGCGGCGACCCGGGGGAGGGGAGGGTCGACATGAAACCGCACCGGGTGGGTGAGGGCAAAGTCAAGGGGAACGAGGTCCAGCCGCGCATCCAGAACCCCCCAGCGCTGGGGGACCGGACGC
>JADGGD010000234.1 GCA_019690095.1 Chloroflexota bacterium | reverse complement strand
CGGGACACTCCGAGCCAAATGCTATAATGGCCCCGACTTCCGGTAGCGAGGAGAACGATGGACATTGCCGCGGCCGCACGCTATGAATCTCTCCTATCGCGGAGGGCCAGCCTGACATTCCCGTCTCCCCGTCTGAGCCGCGCCGCCTTCTCAGAGGCCCAGAGCCCTCGATACCTTTTCGCCGGCGGATTCCCCGATCCCGGCTCCTTTCCCTATCAGGAGCTGATCGAGGCGACGCGAGAAGTCATGGAGCACGAGGGTGCCCAGGCTCTCGTCTACGGACACCCCCTGGGCTACATGGGGTTGCGCGAGCTGGTCTGCGAAAAGACCAGAAGGCTCGAAGGCTTCGAGATCTCCGTGGATAACGTGCTCATCACAAACGGCTCATCCCATGCCCTGGCCCTTGCCTGCGACCTGCTCCTCGATCCGGGTGATGTGATCCTCACCGAAGCCCCGACGTTCTCCGGAAGCCTGAACACCTTCCGCCGCTACGGACCGGAAATCATCGGGATCCCCCTCGATACCGAGGGCATTCGGACTGATCTGGTCGAGGATCAGCTCAAGATGGCAGCGCGCCGCGGACAGAAGGTCAAGTTCATTTACACGATCGTGAACTTCCAAAACCCGACCGGCGTCACCATGTCGCTCCGCCGTCGTCACGAGCTCCTGGCATTGGCCGAGCGATACGACACGATAGTCCTGGAGGATGATGCGTACGGAGAGCTGCGCTACAGCGGCGAGCCGGTTCTGTCCCTGTTCGGGCTCGACCGGGCAGGGCGGGTTCTGCGCACAGGCACGTTGTCGAAGATCCTGGCCGCGGGCGTTCGCCTCGGCTGGATCCTCGCGCCAAAAGAGCTCCTCCCCCGAATCGCCCAGTTCAAGACGGATGGAGGCACCAATCCCTACGTGAGCCGGGTTGCGACCTACTACCTGCGCCGGCATATGTACGACCACATAGAGGTTCTCCGGTCTATCTACCGTCAGAAGCGTGATGTGATGCTCGAGCGACTGTACGCCGGCCTCGGATCAGATGCCGAGATCAGCCATCCCGACGGCGGTTTCTTCATCTGGATTCGCCTGCCCGAGGGGACGGATCCGGAACGGCTCCTGGCCCTGGCGACCGAGCGGCGCATCGCCTACGTTCCCGGACCGGCATTCTTCCCAAATGGTCAAGACGGCACCGACTACATTCGCCTCGCCTTCAGCTGGGCCAGCCTGGACGAGATCCGCCAGGGCGTGGATCTGCTCTGCGAGGCGATTCGGGAAGCCCGTTGAGCGATGCCCGGAACAGTCTGGATCGGCCGGCTCCTCGGCGTTCGGATTGGCCTCCACTACAGCTGGCTGCTGATCGTCTTCCTGCTGATCTGGTCGCTTGCGACCGATTATTTCCCAATGCAGAATGCCGGCTGGGGACCCGGCACGCACTGGATCCTGGCCGGCATCACGACCCTTCTGCTGTTCGCCTCAGTCCTTGCCCACGAGATGGGCCATGCCCTGGTAGCCCGCCGGCGCGGTGTGCCCGTGGACGACATCACCCTGTTTCTCTTTGGCGGCCTGGCGAACCTGCGGCGTGATCCACAGAGCCCACGCGTCGAACTCGCGGTGGCCCTCGCCGGACCGGCGGTCAGCCTCCTGCTCGCTGGCGGCTTCTCCATCCTCGGGCGAGTGGTCAGCTCCTCCTCAGTGGCCGCCGCGGCCGTGCTCTCCCTGCTCGGCTCGATCAATCTGGCTCTCGGGCTCTTCAACCTGATCCCCGGCTTCCCCCTCGACGGGGGACGAGTCCTGCGCGCTTTCCTCTGGCTGCGAACCGGGAGCAATCGCCAGGCGACCGCGACCGCCACGCGCGTCGGCCGCTGGATCTCATACGGGTTCATCGGTATCGGCCTGCTCGATGCCCTGAGCGGAGATCTCGTCGCCGGACTGTGGATGGCCATGATCGGATGGTTCCTGGGCAATGCCGCCGAATCGAGCGAGCTTCAGTCAACGCTTGATGCTGCGCTCCGCGGTGTGCCAGTCAGCACCCTGATGACGACCGATCTGCAGGTCGTCGGACCGGCCCTATCCGTAGAAGAGTTCGTTACCGAGCGATTGATGGTTAGCCATCAGCGGGCTTTCCCGGTAATGGTCGGAGCAAACCCGGTGGGACTGGTTACGTTGGCCGATGTCCGCAAAGTACCGCGACCGTCCTGGCCAACGACTACGGTTGGCCAGATCATGGTGCCGCTCGATCGCCTGATCACCATCCCTCCGACCGAGGACTGTGCCGAGGCACTGCACCGCCTCGCGCGGGCGGGCGTGAACCAGCTCCTGGTCGTGGATGCCGGGCGGGTTGTTGGTATGATCAGCCGTGCCGACCTCCTCCGCCGCCTGGAGATCGAGCGGCTCATGGCCTGAGAGCCCCTGCGTCGCGCGTCGCCACGACGAGATACTGTCGGGTCCCAACCGGCTCGATTCCTTCCACGTGCAGGCCAGCCGCGGCGAGCAGGCGAGCCGTCTCCTCTGGGGACAGGCGGTTCGGGCGCTCCTCATCCGGCGCTGGCATCCACTCGATCACCGCCACCTGCCCCCCGGGACGGACAATGCGCGCCAGCTCAGCTCCCATGGAGGCGCGATCAACCAGGTCGTGAAGGACCAGCCCACAGACGGCGAGATCCACCATTCCGCTATCCAGTGGGATTCCGTCTTCGGTGGCACAGCGCGTCTCAATGCCGTTCAGCCCCTCGTCTGCCGCTCGGGCGCGAATGATATCGAGCATGCGCGGTTCGATATCAATGGCATAGACCCGTCCGCCAGGCCAAACGCGCCGCGCTAGCGGAATGGTAAAGAAGCCCGGTCCACATCCCACATCCGCGACAACCTGCCCTGGGCGAACCCCCAGACGAGCAATCGTCTCCTCTGCAGGCGGGGACCCTCGCCGTGCGGGATCCAGCATCGAGTCAATCCAGTCAGCATCGTAGCGCGCCACAATCGTGTTCCCCTGTTTACACTCTTCCGGGCCCAAGGATATCATGCGGCTGATCTCAACGATCGCGCGGAAGCCCGATCCGGAACTGCCTCCGGAGCTCTCCGGTCGGGATCATGCAACCCGGCGGGTGGGGACACAGGAGAAGGAGCGGCAGACGCGCAAGCGAAGCAGGAAGGAGACCAGTTTGGATACGATCCGCAAACTGATCGTCGAGTTTATCGGACCATTTGCCCTGGTGTATATCGGCGCGGGCGCAATCATCGCTACTGGCGGCAAGGACCTGGTCGCGATCGCTCTGGCCCACGGGCTGGCGATTGGTCTTCTTGTCGCCGCGGCAGGCCACATCTCGGGCGGCGTCTACAATCCTGCACTGACCGCCGGGCTGATGGCGGCCCGACGGCTCTCGATCCCCATGGGCATCGGGTATATCATCGCCCAGCTTCTCGGGGGAACCGTCGCAGCCGCGCTCCTGAAGCTCTCATTCAGCCCCCAGGCCGTTGATGCCGTCAAGCTCGGTACCCCCCTGCTCGGCACGGGGGTGACCGCTGGTCAAGGGGTGCTGGTCGAACTGATCCTGACCTTCTTTCTGATGTTCAGCGTATTCGGTACCGCAGTCGACCCACGCGGCCCGCGGACGATCGCCGGCCCGGTCATCGGCCTCATCATTACCATGGACATCTTCGCTGGCGGTGCCCTCACCGGAGCGGCCATGAACCCGGCGCGATCGTTCGGCCCGGAACTGATCCAGGGGGTCTGGGATGCCTGGTGGGTCTACTGGGTTGGCCCAATCCTCGGTGCGGTCATCGCGGCACTCCTCTACAACGAGATCCTGCTGGAGGAGCCCAAGGCCGCCCCGTCCAGGTCCAAGGCGTAGGCTCATCGGCTCGTTGCCGCCTCCCGCCCTGATACCTGGCACGGAGATGACCGTGCCGTGAGATGACTATGCTAAAATGAGTATGCTTGGCGCTATGAGGATCACGATCGCATGGATCTGCTGTTCGAGCGCGGCAGCGCAGACCGACCGGCTGGACACGCACTGGTCTATTTCCAGGATCCGCGCGATGGCGTGACGCTGGCAACCTATCTTGTCGTGCTGCCGGTGCCCCTGGAATTGGGACGGTACGTTCCCCCGCTCCTGGCCCAGCAGTTCTCCCTCGCCGAGATGTCCGGGGTAAACGTCGTCCCCCTGCCCCCGGTGCCCGAGCGGGTAGAGGGTATCAGTGCCCTGGAGCGTCTCGCCCATATGCGGCGAGACGACCAGATAGCGGCCGGAAGTGTCAGC
>JADGGD010000233.1 GCA_019690095.1 Chloroflexota bacterium | reverse complement strand
GCAGGGGTCGGTGTCGGGCTCTGGACTGTGACTGTGGCCGGCTGGGCGGTCGGCCCCTGATCGTTAGTTGCCGTCAGGGTATAGGTCGTCGTGGTCGTCGGCGAGACACTTACACTTCCCTGAACGGTTGTCTGCGTGACGTCCTGGTCCCGGACGACCTTGCCGTCACTCCCTTTGATTGTGATATGCTTGGCATTCTGTACGCTAAAGGTCAGGGTTGCCTGATCTCCCTTGTTGATCGTCGCCGGAGCGGCGGTGAAGAAATCGATCTTGACCGCACCTGGGCCGACGGTTACGGTCGTCTTGGCCTGGAGCTGTTTTCCTGTGGCACCGACCACGGTAAGGGTATATTCGGTTGTTTGATCGGGTTTGACCAGGACACTGGTCTGTCCCGGACTGACCGCGCCAACACCCGGTTGGATCTGGATTGAGCTGGCGCCGGTCACGCTCCAGCTCAGCATCGTCTGCTCGCCCTTGCTGATCGCCCCGGGCTCGGCCTTGAAGAAGGCGATCTGCATGGGGGAGACGGACACGGTGACTGTCTTCGAAACCGAGCCGCCCGCGTTCGACGCGGTGAGGGTGTACTGGGTGTCCTCAAGCGGTTTCACGATCTGCTCGGTGGCATCGGTGGGCACGGTGACCTCCGGCTTGCCCGGGCTTACGTCACCTTTATTTGCCTTGATCGTCAGATGGGTGAAGTTCTGGGCGGTCCAGCGCAGCCTCACCTCACCTCCCTGGACAACGCTGTCGGGAGTTGCGCTGAACGCAGAGATGACGGGCGGGTCGATAATGATCGTCTTCGTTGCCTGGACGCTCCCAGCGTTGTTGGCGGCGATGAGCGTGTAGACAGTCGTTCCCTTGGATGGATGGACGGTCGCCTCGCCGGAGGATGGGGGATTCTTGATTTCATCATCGGGCTGAATGGTTACCTTCGATGCCCCGTCGGTCTTCCAGCTCAGCGTCACCGGGTCGCCCTCCTTGCTGATGTGATCGGCTGATACAGTAAAGGCGAGGATCTGCGGTGGATGATTGACCTGGACGTCCACTGGACGACTTGACCCGATGCCGACCAGGTTTCGCGCGGTGAGAACGAAGCGCGTGGTTGCAGTAGGAATGACCGTGGCCTTACCCTCGGGAACCGCGAGCTGGCCGCCGTTGCCCACAGGCGGATCGAGGGTGGCATTCGCGGCGCGGTCCACGTTCCAGGAGAGGGTGACCGGTGTTCCCACGGCGACGACTGATGGGACGGCTGTAAATGTCTTGATATCGGGGGGGCGGAGGAAGGCAAAGGCAAGCCCAACCAGAACAAGGAGGGTCAAGATCGGTGCGATCAGCGGCTGGATCCGACGGACTGTCTCCTGGAGCCAGATCGGAATGCGCGGCGGTACGCTCAGCCGAGAAGCGCGGGTCTCGTGCTCCTCATGGTAGACGATCTTCACGCGCAGGGTATAGTCCCGATAGTACCCCAGCCAGTGACGGTGTTTGACCCGGGCGCCGATCTTGATCTGATCCTTCGCGCAGTTGCCCAGAGCAACCTGGGTGCGCTCGATCTCCGTGTTCAGTCCTTCGCCCGTCACCTCGATGGCAACCGGCGTCAGATCGTTGCCCTGGTTATCGAGAGTGAGGAGGTAGGTTGCGTAAGTACCGGTGGCCTCCTCTGGCGCGAGGTCCATGATCAGGTTGTCGAAGCGACCAACAGTTACCTGGCAGGTTGCCACCCGCCGGACCTGCGGCTCACCCTGGGTTGTTGCGCTGATCACGAATGGGTGGACGCCGGCCCATGATTGACAGTCTCTCGGCGGGCGGACAAACAGGCGAAGCTGGGCGACGGCGTCGGCGGCGGGTGCGGCGGTATGTGCCGGTGTGTGAAACAGACGCACCTGGCAGGGAAGGGCGGACGGCCCGTCGGGCAGGTGGATCTGGTACCACGACTCAGGAATGCCCTCGATGGCGACCTGGAACCAGTCAACGTGACCGGTATGATTGATGATGGTAAGACGGTACTGCACCTCCGCGCCCGGCTGGACCGCGGCCTGGAGGGGCTCGACGTGGAGCTCGACCAGATCGTCCCCAACGGTGGCGATCGTCTTCAATTGATGGAACGTCGCTGCCACGCGCCCGAACTGGAGATGGGCTCCATCATCAAGGGCGATGTCCTGGCCCGGTGCGAGCGGCGCGCCGTTCAACAGCGTGGGGTTGGTCACTGCATCCTCCACGCGCAGGAACCACCGGTCATCGCGTCGGAAGAGCAGGGCGTGGCGGCGGGAGACGGTGCGGCCGCCCGGCAGGTCTCCCAGGTCGATATCTGGCCGGTAGGAGCGGTCTTCTGAATGTCGTCCCACGGTGAGTTCCCGTCCTTCCGGAGCAGAGAGCGGGTAGGTGAACCCCTCAGCACGGAGCTCGGCGGTCGGCTCGACCGCGCCGATCACCGTGGCCTCCGGATTCGGCGGGGGATCAGCCCGGAAGGTCAGCGTGACCCTCCCCAGCTGGATCTCATCGCCGTCGTTCAGCTCGGCCTCCTGCCCCGCGGCAAGGGGGCGACCGGCCACAGCCGTGGGATTGGTCACGTTCGGTTCGACCTGAAGGAACCACCGCCCGTTACGCTGGACAAGGCGTGCGTGCCGGCGCGAGACCGTCCGACCGCCTTCGAGACCGGCAAGATCGATATCCGGGTGGAATGTCCCGTCCTCGCTATGCCGTCCTATCAGGACGTTATCCGAGGGGAGTGCCAGGTGGGTCCGGTCAGCCGCGACGAGCTCGGCCATGCACGCCGTCTCCTATGCCTCGAGTTCGATGACTTCCAGCGGCCGCTGGCGCTGACGAGCGAAGACTGCCACATTGACCCCGATCTCCAGGGCGGCCCGCACCCTTTCCCGCGGAAGAGCCTGGCCGGGGCGTCCACCCTGCCAGGCACAGCCGTAGTCAGCGCTGCTCACCACAATGCCACTACCTTCCACTACAGTCACCGGATCGTTCGAGGCCCCGGGCGGGGGCTCAGCGAAGACGTAGCGAGCAGTCAGGAGAGGGTGATCGCGATCGACCGGTGCCAGGCTACTGCCAAGCGCCGCCGCGAGTGCCTCGGCCGAGCTGATAAAATCCGCACAGTTTCCCTCGGCACAAGCATCGAGCAGGAGGACGCCGCCGGTGCTCAGGAAGTCACGCAGGCGGTCCACTGCCGGGCCTGTGACTGCGACCGGTTGGCTTCCCCCGCTGTACAGGAGCGAGACCGGTGGGATAGGGTCGCCCGCGTGGACAACGCCGGCCCAGCGCGGCCGGTACCCGGTGCCCAGACCGATCTCCCGCAGTAAGTAGCGTATTCCTGTCAGATGGAGCGGAACCTCCTCTACTGCGTCTCCAGGGAATGCCAGGAGTGCCACCGCGAGATCCGGCCGCGGGCGTACCATCAGCCGCTCGCGGTACCGTAGATCGATCTCTCCCGGTCGCGGGTTCAAGGGATCGGGAGCGTTGCGCACCGGACCACTGATTGTCACGCGGGCCAGCTCGAGGAGCGGCGGTACTGGCGGGGACTCCTGGAGCAGGATGTCACAGCGCTCGACTACCCGGGTGTATTCATCGAGGTCATTCCAGAATCGCTGTGGTGCGGTAAACTCCTCGCGCCACCGGAGGACGATGTAGAGCATGGTCCCATCGGGCTGGTTGATCGTGAGGCGTCGGTCCTGCCCGATGATCATCGGGCGTCCGTGGTTGTCGAAGGCAATACCAGGGCGCACGAGGAGGGTATTGGGGACCTGGGGATCAGCGATCACCTCCAATCCCTCGACGATGCCCCAGCCGTGAGCAGAAAGCAGGTGGAGACGCGCCTGGAGCCGATGGTAGTCGTGAGCGTCAGCCCATGCGCTCTCGTCAATCATGAGTCCACGGAACGGGTTCACTCGCTTGAACTCTTGGACGCCGAGGGTCGTGATGACCGCCGGGCGCTCTGGCAGGCGCGCCGGCCAGTCGGCGGTACGCCGGGGTGTCGTCACGGCGGTCGCGATCGGCTCGTCGGTTGATGGAGCAGCAGCCGGTGCCGGGATGGGAGGGGGGTGGGGTGTCGGCAGTTCGGGAGGATGGCCAGCATCCCCGGCCATGGTGGCCTCGGGCAGATATGCGGGCGCCGCGTCCGGCGCGCGGAAGATCAGCGTAACCTCGCCGAGCTGGACCGTCGTGTTGTCGCTCAGCGGCACCTCCTCACCGCCCGGGACGCGGTGTCCTCCAACGAAGGTGGGATTGCGGGCCTCGGGCTCGAC
>JADGGD010000232.1 GCA_019690095.1 Chloroflexota bacterium | reverse complement strand
GGCGGGAGATGTCCTTCGTTTCAATGGGTGGGTTTCCGCCGGCAGGGCTGGTCATGGTACCTCCTCCGTGTCTCTCGGCTGCGCAGTGCGCCGCGGCCGATGGTCGATCGGCTGTCCCGCTCCCCTGGCGTTTGGCGCGGAAGACGCGCCGCCGCGGGGCCCGCGAGCGTGTCTGGCGAAGCGGGATGGGCCGGGTAGCCCGCGGGTCACGACGGTAACCGTGGCCTCTGGCCTTCTCGACCGGGCGCGCTCCGGGCATATGATACGGGGGCGCGGCACGCAGAGGGAAGGGGTGATGCGGTGAGACGGCCGACGCCGGAGTGCAGACCCGGCGATCAGGGAGCGCAGATGCAGCACGGCGGCCGACCAAAGTGCGGGCGGTTATTGTCGTTCCCTCTCTTCTGAGCGACCGAAGGAAGGAACAGCCTCTTCCCAGCCGCAATAGATTGCTTCGACGATGCGTCGGCCCAGGGTGGTGTCCTGTGCAGGATGTGGCGGTACTCTGAGAACCTGCGGTCCGAACTGCTGCTTATCATCTTCGAGAACAGATGCGCAGGGCGGGTAGACGGGGCCGACCGCGTGGGCCCGCCTGCAGCGGCACAGCCGGCAGGCCCAGTGTGTGGTGCGGGATAGCGTGGATGCCGCCGCACACCTCCTGCTGGGATACCTTCAAGAAGCGCGGGCGGGGCTCGCCGTTCGAGCCGGCGAGCGGCATCGGCCTGCTTCACGTTTAAGCCGGATGCGGATCCCACCCACACGCTTCAGGTTTGAGGAGACCACTCAGCGTTGCCAGGCTCACGAACGAGTAGGAATTCGGTAACTCCGGATGCAGGTGAGCAGATAGGGTTCGTAGGCACTCCAGAGATTCGTCGCCGCGAATGCGCTCATGAAGTGGATGTAGCTGCCGTCCTGGAGTACCATCGCAACGCCCTTTACCGGACGATCGCCGGTCACGGTGTACCACTGGAGCATCGCCGGGCGGCCGTCGATCGTGGTTTGCTCCTGCCGATCTGGGAAGAAGTTCCCCCGGCCAGCCATTGCTTTAACGAAGTTAATAACGAAGTCCTGGAGCTTGAAGTTCAAGCCCATGCCGTACTTGGCCAGGTAGTAGATAGCCGCGGAGCCAGACGGAGAGATGTAGTAGTTGTGCGCGACGTCGTAGCGCATTACCGTCTGCGGCTGCCACCCCCAGGGAAACTTAAAGATCTTCTCGTCGTCACGGTGCAGATCGTAGCGCACCGGACCGGCTGGCTGGCCTCCTCCTGGCGGAGCGATTGGTCGCAGTGCCGATTGATCGGGCAGGATTCCAGCCTCCTTGGCGATGTCGCCTCCGAGAGCCACCGTCACTGTTCCTGCCTTCGCCCAGGGCACATCCTCCTTCCAGAGTTGAAACTCAACGCGCTGGGCGCGTAGGGCAAGGTGGTTCCCCATATCGGTCACGGCCGACGTCGGCAAGCCATTGGCCTGGATGGGATCTCCCACGACGGCATAGTACTTAGCGCGGATCGCGGGCGATGCGTCGAGCAACGCCAGGCGCTCTCTCACGATCTGATCCCAGGACTTCCCGCGCTCATCGCGACGGAGCGGCGGGGGAATCTGATGCGTGGCCAACAGCCAGTCATCTCTGCCGAGCTCGGACAGACGGTCAAAGGTGTTGACGAAAGCCACAGACTGGGTCTCAGGATGCCACTGGAAGATCACGCGCTGGAAGACCTGGACGGTGAAGCCGTCCCACTGAAACCGTTGAGATGCTGGATAGCCAACGGCCGGGACACCGCCGAATCGGGTGAAGGCGGTCCAGAATTTCGCGGCATCATCGTCCACGACAGCGTAGCCGAGACCAGTTCCCCCGCCAGTCTGGGTGAAGAAGTGCCCACCGGGAATATCCCAATCTGGGCTGCTATGTGCACCGGCCGGCCCGGACTCGAAGACGAAATCATGCTGCACGCCGGGGGGGACAGTCGGAGTGATGACCGGCATAAGCGCTGTGGGATCGGGAATCACGAAGCCAGGTCCACTGTCTCCAGCACACCCCCCGAGGAGAAGGACTACCGCCACCACTGTTATGATGAACCGAAGAGCCCTGGACCGAGCCATTACAATGCCTCCAGCCTGGCAAGGTATTGCAGGCAGGCACTATAGCAAAAAGCAATGGCACGTGCAAGAGTATCTACGCTGGCTTTAACCGGAACGGCTCTCGAATGAAGGATCTACCCGATGTCCCCCGTCGTTTGGACGATGGTATACAGATGAGCTAACAGGCTATCCAGCAGACCGGTGATGTAGTGTCGCTCCACGTTCTTGAGGAAGTCAGACGGGCTTTGCCTCGACTGTACAACAACGCGAATCGCGCTTGTCTTCACTGCAGGGGGAGCGGCGGCTGGAGGAACCAGGGAGCGTTGATGACGCGTATGCGGACGATCCACTTCACCCAATCGTAGCCGCGGTGGTTCGGTGCCACCAGACGGACCGGAAAGCCGTGACCGTGGTTCAGGGGCTTGCCGCCAACTCGGGTGGCCAGGAGAAAGTGGCTGGCCTCGGGGAGCGCGAACTGTCGGCTGTAGCCCGATACCGCTTCGAAGACCACGCTACGGGCAGTCTTGCGTGCCCCCGCCATCTCGAGAAGCCGCGCGACGTAGATGCCCTGCCACGGCTGACTCGAATACCAGCCGCCGGTGCAGTCGAGGATGGCATCCAGGCGATCGGTGCTCAGGCCGTCGATCTGGGCATAGGTCAGAGCCAGTGGGTGCTCCACCTCTCCATTGAGCACCAGGCGCCAGCCCGAGAGATCGATCGGCGGGGGATAATCGGTCAGCCAGCTCACGGTAGGAAAGACGCCGATGCTGCCGGTCGGATACGAGCCGGTCCAGCGCCGCCGCGCGCCGGGCAGGCTGAACGCGGCACTCGCCGTCCCCACGGCGCGCCAGAGGACCAGCCCCGCGGCAGTGCTTCCGGCGAGCCGTAGGAATGCACGTCGGTCGAAGGCGCCCCGACGGCCGAAGATGAAGCGCATCGCGAGCACGTGCCAGACCAGCAGGCCGAGGGTGGCGGCGGCGAGGGCGATATGGATCGTGATCAGGCTGTAGCCGCCAGCGAGGATGCGTCCGGCAATGGTCCAGATGAGACCGGTCGCCAGCGTGGCGACCAGGAGGACGGCCAGGAGAATGAATGCCGCGTCGGGGATGCCGAGGCGCCGGCGGCGGGCCAGTGCGCTGGCGATGATCGCCCCTTTCCAGGGGAGGAGTGCGATGATCGCGAAGCCACCGATCCCGTGAAGCCAGACGACCCAGCGGAATGAAGCCGATCCGTTCGTCAGGCTAGCAAAGCCAGTGAGGAGTTCAAACGCGATCAGGAGCAGGAGCGCTGTATTGGCCCAAGGGTAGCGCACTGCACACCTCGCGCTCGTGCCCCGACCAGCGCAGCCGGAGAGGAAGCCGCCCCTGGGACAGGATCACTCCATCTGGAGCGGACGCCCTGCTCGGCCGCATGACGCGGGGCACTTCCGACCCTTATCAGTATCCTCAATCGGGCCGACTGGTCTGACCCTGCCCTCCCCAATCTCCGACAACTGGTGATCTGAGCGGAAGGCTCACCAGCCGGGTAGCCGGGCACAATATCCTCTGCAAGGCTCGGCTCTCGGGCAGATGAATCTGACACAGCCCTCCCGCACGCGTCTCTGGCGCTCCCACCTGTCACGGCACAGGCCGCGGTCCTTACCGGCAGGGGAGGGCACTGAGCCGCTTCGCACAGAGGTGCCCGCGCGAGAGGCGACCTCCTGCGCCGACCCCAACGGCACTCCTGGAGTGGATCGCGTGCCCGCAGCCTTCTACAGGCACTCCAGCGATCAAGCCTACCCTTCCCCTTCTTCTGGATGTGTCAGGAACATTATAGGGCATCATTGCAGGAGCACACGGTGCATGCTCCCGCTTCGATACGGACATAGCCACGCCCCCCCGTTCTGCTGGCGCGATGCCCCGGCCGCGACGTCGTGGCCGGAACTCGGATTCTACAGGGTGCCAGAGACGCAGGTGGACGTGACGCCGGGGCCAGAGCCATTTGCCTTCTTCTGAGGACCAGCAGCATGCCATCCTCGGCCCGGCCAGGTTCGCAGGATGCCACATCAGAGCAATCACCCGGGAGGACTGGCAGGGCTTCTGGCGCAGCGCGCGCTGGGGACGGGGAATACGAGCGAGAGACCTGGTGGAGACGGGGGGAATGGATGAGGCACGGTGATGGCTGGAGGGGGAACTGACGCCAGATGCTGCAACCGA
>JADGGD010000231.1 GCA_019690095.1 Chloroflexota bacterium | reverse complement strand
CCGAAGGGCTTCTTCCTGCCGAACGGCGTCGAGACCGAGGTCTTCTTCCCGATCGCGCGCCCCCGCCTCTTCGACGGCGTCGTCCTCTCGACGATCGCGAAGTGGTTCGACCTGGACTCGCTCCTCCGGGCAGACTCGCGCATCCTCCTGATCGGGCCGATGGACCACGACCAGGGCGACAACCGCCAGCGCTTCTTCGCCGCGCGCCGGCCGAACCTGCACTGGATCCCCCAGGTGGACAAGCCGACGGCGAACCTCTGGCTCTCGACGGCCCACGTCGGCATCGTCCCCTTCCGGCTCGACCACCCGGTCGTGCCCTACGCCATGCCGATCAAGATCCTCGAGTACTTCATGGCCGGCCTGCCGGTCGTGACCTACCGGAGCGAGGGGATCGAGCGCTTCTACGGCGATCGGGTGACCTATTACGCCGCCGACGGCCGCGGCGACCCCTGCCTGGACGAGGCGATCGCCCGGGCGCGCGCGCACGGCACCGCCCACCGCGACTTCGCCCTCCAGTTCACCTGGGACCGCCTCGTCGGCCGCCTGGAGGAGCGCATCGCCGAGGCGGTGCGCGCCGCCGGGCCGCGCCCCCGGCGGACGCTCGTGCCGGTCGGCACCGCCGCGCCAGCCGCCGCTGTCCGCGCCCGAGCCGCGCCAGCCGCAGGCGGCGGCGCGCCGACCGACGGGGGCGACGCCGTCCGCCGCTACGTCGCCCGCCTCCAGCACCAGCTCCAGCTCCGCACCAGCTGGGCGATCAACCTCGACCGCGAGGTGCGCGAGCGCACCGAATGGGCCCAGCGCCTCCAGCGCGAGCGGGATGAGATGGCCGACTGGGCGCGGCGGCTCCAGGAGGAGCTTGCGGCGCGCACCCGCTGGGCGCTCCGTCTGAGGGACGAGCTCGAGCGGCAGACCGGACAGGCAGTCGAGGTGCCGCCGTTCGCGGAGGTGGCCGCGCCGGATGCGCCGTCCTCCCCGCCCTGGGAGGCCGCAGGGCGCGCCGCGCTGGAGGAGCTGGCCTTCATTCGTCGGCAGTGGTGGTTCCGCCTCTTCAGCCCGGGCTGGCGCGGCTGGCTCCGGCGGCTCTGGCGGCGCGGCCGTCCGGAGAACAGCACCGCGCCGACCCCGCCCGCGTGACCGCCGTGCGCGCGCCAGCTCCGCAGACCAGGCCGGAGGGGGGCGGCCCGGCCGATGCCCCGCTCGTCTCGCTGATCGTGCTGAACTGGAACGGCCTGGCCTACCTGCCACGCTGTCTGGGCAGTCTGCGCCGGCAGACCTACCGCCGCTTCGAGACGATCCTGGTGGACAACGGCTCCACGGACGGCTCGGTCGCCTACGTGCGGACGCACTTTCCCGAGGTGCGGCTCATCGAGACCGGGCGGAACCTGGGCTTCGCCGAGGGCAACAACGTCGGCATCCGGCAGGCGCGGGGGGAGCTGATCGGCCTGCTCAACAACGACACCGAGGCCGCCCCGACCTGGCTGGAAGAGCTGGTGCGGGCGCTCCAGCGCGCGCCCGAGCGGGTCGCCGGGGTGTGCGGGACGGTCTGCGCCCTGGAGGACCCCGGGCGAGTCACCTTCACCCTGCCGAAGATCGATCCGCGCTCGGCGGCCGCCTACTGCATCCGCCAGGAGTCGCCGCCCCGTCTGATAGACTACCTGGCCGGCAACAGCATGCTCGTCCGGCGGAGCGTCATCGCGGAGGTGGGCCTGCTGGACCCGGCCTACTTCGCCTACTACGAGGACACCGACTGGAGCGCCCGCATGATCCGGGCCGGCTACGACCTGCTCTACGTGCCCACGGCGGTGATCGCCCACAAGACCATGGGCACCGCGGCGCCGGACTGGCACTACCACCTGATGGCCCGCAACCGCCTGCGCTTCGCCCTCAAGAACTTCGACGCGGCCTACCTGCCGGGCTTCCTGCTCCGCTACGCGCGCGACCTGCTCCGGGAGGCGGCGGCGAACCGGGCGGCCGGGCGAGCAGACCGGAACCGCCTCCTGCTCATCGCGGTCCTCTGGAACCTCCGCCACCTGCCGGCGACGCTCGCGGCGCGGCGCGCCGACCGGAAGCGCCTGCGCACGGTCCGGTCGTATAATCGAAACCTGCCCCTGCGGTCTGTCCGCTGTACCGCGGACGGCGGCTACATTGACGAATCCGCCGCGTCGGGTCTGACGCGGAGAGCGGCGGCCGAGCCAGAGGGGCAGTGACCGCCCGCGGCCGGGCTCAGCGCGCCCGGGGAAGGCGGCCGCGGCGAGTGCAGTCGGGAGAGGGAGCCGAACGGCTGATGATCAAGGTCCTGACGGTCTTCGGGACGCGCCCGGAGGCGATCAAGATGGCGCCGGTGGTGCAGGCGCTGGCGCGCGACCCCACCGCCTTTACCGTGCGCGTCTGCGTCACTGCCCAGCACCGGGAACTGCTCGACCAGGTGCTGGCGCTCTTCCACATCGCGCCGGACTACGACCTCGACATCATGCGCCCCAACCAGTCGCTCGCCGGCACGGCCGCGGCGGTCCTGCTCGGCCTGGAGCCGGTGCTGGAGGCCGAGCGGCCGGACTGGGTGCTCGTCCAGGGCGACACGACAACGGTCGCCGCGGCGAGCCTCGCCGCCTTCTACAGCGGCTGCCGGGTCGGCCACGTCGAGGCCGGCCTCCGCACCTACGACCGCTCTCAGCCCTTCCCCGAGGAGATGAACCGGCGGATCGCCAGCCTGCTCGGCGACCTGCACTTCGCGCCGACCGAGCGGGCGGCGGCGAACCTCCGGCGCGAGGGCATCCCCGCCGACCGGGTCATCGTCACCGGCAATACCGTCATCGATGCCATCCGCCAGGTGGCCGACCTGCCGTTCGACCCCGCCGGGACGCCCCTCGCCGACCTGCCGCTGGGGCGCCGCCGGCTGATCCTGGTCACCGCCCACCGGCGGGAGAACTTCGGCCGCGGGATGGAGGAGATCTGCAGCGGCCTGCGCACGCTCGCCGAGCGGCACGATGACATCCACCTGGTCTACCCGGTCCACCCCAACCCGAACGTCCGCGAGCCGGTCTGCCGCCTCCTGGGCGGCATCCCCAACATCACCCTGCTCCCGCCGCTGGAGTACCAGCCGCTCGTCTGGCTGATGAAGCAGAGCCACTTCGTCATCACCGATTCGGGCGGGATCCAGGAGGAGGCGCCGGGGCTCGGCAAGCCCGTCCTCGTCCTGCGCCGGACGACCGAGCGGCCGGAGGGGGTGGAGGCCGGCGTGGTGAAGCTGGTCGGCCCGGACCGGGCGGCGATCGCCGCCGAGGCGGAGCGGCTCCTGCGCGACCCGGTGTATTATCAGCAGATGGCCCGGGCCGCCAATCCCTACGGCGACGGCCGGGCGGCGGAGCGGATCGCGTCAGCCCTGCGGCAGTTCGCGTGAGCCCGGCCCGGGCAGAGGACCCGGGCAGTGCCCGGCGGGGGCGCGGCCGCCCAAGAGAAAGGGGCCGGCCTTCGGCGGGAGACGGCGCCGGGGGCGGCCTGAATGCGGTGAGCGGGGCGGGAAGAGGACGCGCACGGGGCGCGGACGGGCAGTGCCCGCGCGCGGAACGGGCAGAGCGGAGGGGAATGCCGGTGAGCGAAACGGACGGGATGCCGGTGCACCGCACGGATGGACGATGTGCAGGCGGGACGGGCGGTGCGGCCGCCGCGGTGGTCGTGGCCTACAACAGCGCGCGCTGGCTTCCGGCGTGCCTCTCGGCCCTCCTGGCCAGCCGACCGGTCCCGGAGGTCATCGTCGTGGACAACGCCCCCGCGGACGGCTCGGCCGAGCTCGCGGCCCAGCGGTTCCCCGGCGTCCGGCTGATCCGGAGCGCGGTCAACCTCGGCTTCGCCGGCGGGGCCAACCTGGGCCTGCGCGCGGCGGACGCCGGGATCGCGGTGATCCTGAATCCGGACGTCGAGGTGACGCCGGACGCCATCGCCCACCTCGTTGACGCACTGCAGGCCGACCCGGCGGCGGCGGTCGCTGGCGGCAAGCTGCTGTACCCGGACGGCAAGACGATCCAGCACGCGGGCGGAACCCTCTCCTATCCCCTCGCCCTCGCCGAGCACCCGGGCCGCGGCGAGGAGGACCGCGGCCAGTATGACGCGCCCCGGGAGGTCGAGTACGTCACCGGGGCGCTCTTCGCCGTCCGGCGGTCCGTCCTCGCGGAGATCGGCGCCTTCGACGAGGGCTTCTACCCCGCCTACTTCGAGGAGACCGATCTCTGCCGCCGCGCCCGCCAGGCCGGCTACCGGGTCCTCTACGTCCCCGCGGC
>JADGGD010000038.1 GCA_019690095.1 Chloroflexota bacterium | reverse complement strand
GACCGGCACACCCCCCGGCTGGGGCCCTCTCCAGATTCATGATGTGGTTGAAGTGGAGATCGAGGGAGTCGGCACCCTCCGAAACACCGTGGTTCCAGATGAATGCCCGGCCAGGGCAGCCGGCCGCTGATCCGGCCCCGGACCAGCGGCCGGCGTCCAGAGCGGTCCTCGCGACCGCTCAGAAGGGCGTCTCTGGCTCCGCAGCCCCCGGCGGGATGAGGCCGGCCTGCTTGTACAGGTCGCCTCCGAGGATACCGACGACCGAGCCAGGCGGCGGCATGCCGGGGACCGCTTCTACCCAGAGCTGAAGTGAGATCCGCTGGAACCGTTGAACCACGAACGGACCGCTCCGCACCGGATAGGAGGTGGGCAGGCCGTACAGCTCGATCGAACGGTCAACATTCCAGAACGATATGGCGTGCGGGTTCGGGTTGGCACGGAAGAAGGAGGCGATCGCCGGATTAGTAAGCCAGGCAAGACGGGTGTCGCGGGCCCGGAGCCAATCCCCGTTCGAGCCATCATCCCGAATCGGGGAGGGGATGCCCATCTCCGCGAGCCGGGCATCCTGACCGGCTGCGGACAGTTCATCGAAGGTGTTCACGAGCACGGCCGATCCGAGCTCGGGACGCCATTGAAGGATGCCCCGCTGGAAGACCTGATAGATGAACCCATCGGCCCCGACAAAGCGCCGGCTGCTCGGGTACCCGAGCGTTGCCACGCCTCCGAGCCGCTGGAACTCGCTCCAGAAGCGCACCCCATTCGCGTCGGTGACGCGGTATCCGAGACCGTCGCCGGGGCCGGTTTCACTGAAGAACCATCCGCCGGGGATGGCAAAATCGGCTCGCACCGGCGCGGCGAGGCTCGCCCACAGCCCCGGCGGCTCCTGACCAAGCCGCCATAGCGCGATGCCCGCCAGCCCGTCGCGCGACGCCACTGCTATTTTTTCCTGGAGCGCGGTCGCATCCTCGTACCAGACTTCGTGCGCCTGCTCCCCTTGCTGGTAGCGGTACACCGCGGTAGCGCTCGCAGTGTCGAAAGAGGGCGAACTACCGTGAGCCTGGATCAGTGAGACAATCTGATCATACCGAAGCGCCTGAGCCCGACTCCGCCCTCCGATCGTCCAGTCATACCCCCAGAGGCCAATCCCCAGGAGCAGTCGACTGGCGGGGATGCGCGTCAAAGCATAGTCGGTGACGTCCTCGATCCACGGGAGCGGCGAAGCCGGTCCCGGCTCGCTCGACGCGGCGGTCCGGAAGGCATAGGCCATCAGAATGCACCGGTCCGCAATCCCAGCGATGGCCGCATAATCATAGGCGCCAGCCCAGCCGGAAGACAGATCGCCGGATCGGGCCGGAATGGCGACCGCGAGCGCTCGCCCCTGCTCGTGAAGAGCGGCCGCCACCGCGCGGATGAAGGCGGTGAGGCTCTCCCGGTCGCCCGGACTGATCCCCTCGAAGTCGAGCGTGAGGCCGTCATAGCCGTACCGGGCCGCCAGATCCGCCAGGAGTGCTGCCGTCGCATCGCGCGCCGCCGGGCTCGCGAGAAGCGGGTCAAGCGCGGCATACCGCGCGCCGTTCTGTACCAGCGGAAACAAACGCTTGCCCGCATCCCGAACGACCCGATCAACCCGCGGATCATCCTCCCCGCTCACGCTGCCATCCGCCTGAACGGTAAAATAATCCGGGACGACAACATCAAGCTGGCGGACGTGGCCGCCCAGGCTGATCCAAGAGGACGGATCGTAGCTTACATAGAAGCCCCACGTCTCGAGCCGCGGAGCGGCACGTGCGGTGGACGGCTGAATAAAGACCGTCAGGACAGCCGCCAGGATCACCAGCGCGGCCGTGATACGCAGGCCGCGCTGCGCGGGCTCTTCGCCTGCTGGGCGCATCCGGTACGATCGCTTCTGCATAGCCTGGAAGATAAGCCGGACTGCTGAACCGGATCAAGCGCATCGCGTAGGAGATCCGTGAAGGCCAGGGGAGCCAGAGGTGATAGAAACGACGTACAAAAAAAAACCAAGGGCGCCAGACCTTCCGGCTGATTCCGCCCTCGGCACAGGAATAGAGTAGGGACCTGGCGGCTCCCATACCGCCCGTGTGGGGCACCGGACGCGCATTCCAGCTCACGCTTCGTGCGCCCACCGGCGTGAGAAACCGCCGCAGTCGTCAGTATGAGGTGAGCAGCGGGCGCGGTCACTGCCCACCTCAAACCGCTGGATTTTTCATCCGCGCGTTATCATAGATCGACTTTCGCCGGGAGTGTGTCAGGGAAGCTCCGCATCTTTTGTAGGGCTTTACCTGACGACACGGCATGCCGTCGGCATCCGGGCCCGTACCCCGTCGGGAACCTGAGCTGTGCAGGGCGACTATACTGGTGCACAATCACGTCGGAGTTAGATGCGGAGATCAGCACGTGATGAATGGGAACAACATCCTTACCGAACGCGATCGAGAGGTACTCACCGAGCTGGAGGCACTCGTTCGGGAGACCTATCAGCTCTGGGATGAGGTCTGGGTTGGTTTCTCCTGGCGCAACTACACCTTTGATCACGTCATGCGGGTCCGGTCCCTGGCTCGCTCGATCGGAGCCCGCGAGGGGGCTGATCTGCGCATTCTGGAGTTCGCCGCAACTCTGCACGATATCACCAAGTCATATGACGGCGAGATCCTCGTGCGAGATGGACAGCGCGTCCTCGACGCGGATGGATTCTGGGTCAATCAGAAGCTCCCACCCGCGCGTCAGAATCGGGTTACCCTCCTGTACGAGCGCCTCGGACTCGCTGAGACTGTTCACCATTACTCCGGGAGCCAGGTCGCTACCGCGCTCCTCCGCGACTACGGCTATGACGAGGCCTTCTGCGCGGCCGTTCGCGAAGTCATCCTGGCCCATCTGAAGCCCCGGCCAACGTCAACCCCAACCGCCCTCTCCCTCTATGACGCCGACACGATCGACGCGAATATCGGACTACCAGCCTTCTATCGGAACATCCGGATCACGATCCATCGGATGGAGCAAGAATACGAACACCGCGGCGAAAGCTTCGACACGTTCCTGGAGAACGGCCTCCGGGAGTTCCTCACGGAATACCTCGGTAAGCGGATCCCGGCCTGGATCGAGGGGAAGCGCAAGGATTTCCTCGAACGGCTTACTACTCCGACCGGTCGGATGATCGCCGCGGAACGGCTGGCCCGACTGACCGAGGAGGTCACCGCCATGACTGCTGAGCTCGCCCACCCCGACCACGCGCTCGCCTGCGGCCGCCTTGCAATCATCAGGCGCTTCATTCACAACCGCTTCAACCCGTCGCTGACTGAGGAGATCACCAAGCTGGGTCAGCACTGGGTACAGGAGGCATCCGCGACCACGGGAGCCCGCGAACTCCTCGCCCGCTTCGAGGCAGAGATCGCTGGCGTGTGTTGATCTTCCCCGCCGGAAGCACGGTCGTGCCGGCTCTTCTGGATCGGCGCCCCGGCATACCGACCGATTTCGCGGCCAGCCCATCCTACTCGGTGCCCCCACATGGCCGCCGATGTCAGCGGCTCACGGCGGGACCAGGTCTGCCAGCGCGCGCCGGACGAGCGCCCGGGTCAGCGGGATCTTGTACGCATTCATCGAGAGCGGACGAGCGCCGTCAACTGCAGCTGCGGCGGCACGGTCAATCGTCGGATCATCGAGAGAGTGCCCGATGAGCGCCCCTTCGGACCCACGTGCCTGCCAGGGGATTGGGGCGACGCCGCCCAGGACGATCCGTGCCTCAGAGACCCGTGCACCGTCGAATCGAACCAGCGCGGCGACGCTCACAAGCGCGAAGTCGAAAGCCGCGCGGTCCATGGCTTTCACGAAGATACCGCGGCTCTCCGCACCGCCGAGCGGGATGCGCACTGCGGTCACGATCTCCCCCGGTTCGAGGACAGTGAGCGCCCGGTGTCCGGGCGTTGGCAGAGCGAAGAATTCACTCAGGGGCATCTCCCGGCTCCCGTGCGCGCCCGCAACAGTCACACTAGCACCGAGACAGCTCAGGACGACTGCAGTATCCGATGGGTGGACAGTGATGCAAGGACTGCCGCTAAAAAGAGCGTGGTGGCGATTATCGCCGTGTTCGGCATAGCAGACCTCGCCTCCCTTCAGCCAGCAGTGGAACGGGCCGCGGTAGTACCAGCAGCGCGACGCCTGACAGAGGCTCCCCCCGAGCGTTGCAGCTGAGCGCACCTGCGGCGACGCGATCTGGGCAATGGCCTCCGTGAGCATCGGGACGTGATCTACGATGAGAGAATGAGACTCCAGGTCAGCCAGGCGTGCCAGGGCGCCGATCTCAAGGGTGCGATCGCGGAGCGCGATCCGATCGAGCCCCTCGATCTCCCTCAGACTCACCAGCCGGGACGGCTCCTGGACGCCACTGCGCATTATCGGAACGAGATCCGTTCCTCCCGCGATCAGCCTGCTGTCGGGCGACGCGCGGAGCAGGTCAATGGCCTCGGGCAGATCGGCCGGATGAACGAGTTCGAACGCGTGCACCTGCTTGCTCCCGTATCTGCTGGAGCGCGTCGAGGATCCGCGCCCGTGTGATTGGCAGGTTGGTCAGGCGAATTCCGAGCGCATCAGCAACTGCATTGGCAATTGCCGGTGCAACCGCGATGATGGGCGGCTCGCCAAGTCCCTTTACACCGAGCGAGTTGGCAACCGGATCGATCTCGCCGGAGAAGAGCGCCTCGATTCCCGGCACGTCAGCCGCCGTCGGTAGCAGATACCTCTGGAGGTTGGGATTGAGCACAATGCCGGTTGATGGATCCACCACCAGCTCCTCGGTCAGAGAATAGCCAATCCCCTGGATGACGCCGCCAGCCACCTGGCTCCGTGCCTGGAGAGGGCTGATGACCCTTCCGCAGTCATGGACAGCAACCAGGCGCACGAGAAATATCTCGCCCGTCTCAATGTCCACCTCCACCTCGGCAAAGTGGGCTCCGAAGGTCCGAATCGCCACGCCGGCCGGGTTCGGTCCCCGGTCGCCCTGACCGAGGAGTGCAAAGGGGCTCAGCGGCCGCAGCAGGTCGGTGATTGAGAGTTGCCGCTCGCCTGCTGCACCGTGACAGATCATACCCTCACGGATCGTGAGGGTGTCCGCCGGCTCGCCGAGCCGGTCCGCGGCGATGGCAAGCAGAGCCGTCCGAGCCTGATACGCCGCCGCCTGCACGGCCGGACCGATGGAAGAGACCGTCTGCGAGCCAGCGCTCGTCGGCCCATAGGGTGTGTAGAGCGAGTCTCCTTCCTCGACACGGACGCTCTCCAGGGGCAGGCCAAGCTCCTCGGCCGCAATCTGGGCTAAGGCTGTCCGTGTCCCGGTCCCGATGTCCTGGGAGCCGATGAGCACGACCGCTGTGCCGTCCGGCTCCAGCCTGATCCAGGCGTACGCCGGGGGGCCTCCGCCGCCTCCCCAGATCTGGGTCGCCATTCCTCGTCCGCGCCGGCGCCACGGATGGGAAGGCGCGGACTTCGGCGATGACCAGCCAGCCGCCGCTGCGCCAACACTGTATATAGTATCCAGAGGCTTCGAGGAATACGGGCGGACCCCCACGGGTTCGTAGTCCGTGAGATTGCGCAGGCGCAGCTCGACCGGATCGAGGCGCAACCTTCGCGCAAGATCATCCATCGCCGATTCTAGGGCGAACAGCCCCTCGGTATACCCGGGGCCGCGGAAGGCTCGCGCCGGGGCGAGGTTGGTGTATGTGAATAGTTCCTCCGTGTGCACGTTCGGGCAGCGGTACAGCTCCCGGGACGGCCCGGTCACGCTCATTCCCTCGCGCCCGCACGCACCGAGGCCGATCACGGCCCGGTGGTCGATCAGCGTCAGGGTTCCATCACGCCGTGCTCCCAGGCGAACTCGCTGAACCGTCGCCTCGCGGTGCCCTGTTGCCACGCTCTCCGCGCCACGGTCGAGCGAGAGCTTGACCGGGCAGCCAGTCTGACGCGCCAGGAGCGCGGCAAGTACAACCTCTTCGCCCAGATGCTGTTTGCTACCAAATCCTCCCCCAATGGCCTCGGCCCGGACGTGCACCCGATTCCGCGGCAGGCCAAACACCGCAGCCAGCGCATCAGCCACGGCATGGACTGCCTGGGTTGAGGTCCATGCCGTGAGATCCGGGCCATCCCACCAGCAGACGGCACAGTGCGGCTCGAAGCACTGGTGCACCACAGCGGGGGTCCGGAACTCCTGCTCGACCAGGATCTCCGCTTCTTGCTCGCCCTGGCGCGGGTCCCCGCGCTCGTAAACCCGGGGATTGTGACCGGTCGGCCGGTTCCCGCACGGCTGAACCAGGGGTGCCCCCTCCTGTGCCGCCTGCTCCGGATCGATCACGAAGGGGTATGTCTCATACTGGACCGCGATGCGCGCAATTCCTTCGCGTGCCCCCTCCTCCGTCGTGGCGGCAACCGCGGCAACTGCCTGCCCGTAGTAGCGCACCCAGCGATCGAAGATTGGCTCACCATTCGGCAGAACGATGGACGGTGCATTCCCGCGATACAGCACCGCTCGCACCCCATCCAGGCTCATAGCGCGCCGGGTATCCACCCGACGCACCCGCGCATGGGCGTGGGGACTGCGGAGGACTGCGGCGTACAGCATGCCCGGCACGACCACATCGTCGGTAAAGCGGGCACGACCGGTCACCTTGTCCACAGCATCCACGCGCGCCACGGCGCGCCCGGCCACCTTCAGCTCCGCCTCGGGCCCCCAGGGTGGCGGTTCTGCCCCCGACCAGAGCGTCTCTTCCTCGTACTCCCGCCCTTCGAACTCCACACGTGTTCGGAAGATTCTCACCGTCCCCTCCTGGCCACTGCGTCAGGCCGACTGCGGCCCGCGGATGGGACGTCGCTGTCCTGGCAGGCCCGACGAACTGCCTGCACGATCTGGTTATATGTGCCGCATCGACAGAGATTACCGGCCATGGCGCGGCGGATCTGCTCCTCAGACGGGTTTGGATTCCGAGCGAGAAGCGCCCGTGCGGCCATGATCTGCCCCGGCGTGCAGAAGCCGCACTGGACGGCATCGCAGAGGATGAACGCCTCCTGGAGCGGATCCAGGTGCCCGTCGGTGGCTATCCCTTCGATTGTGGTGATAGATCGTCCATCGCATTCCACCGCCAGGGTGATGCACGCGTTGATCGGACGACCGTCGAGCAGGACAGTGCAGGCGCCGCATTCGCCCATGTTGCAGACCCGCTTTGCGCCGGTCAGTCCAAGATGCTGGCGCAAGGCATCCAGAAGGGAACAGCGAGGCTCGAGCGGCAGACAGTAAAGACGGTCGTTAACCCGCAGGCAGACTGGCACAGGTCCTGGCCCCTTGACTTTGACCAGCCGGGCACCTGGCGCGCTGGATGCTGGTTCCATGTACACGGCCTCCTGCGTCTGGTTTCGAGCCCTCGGGGCAAGTTGGAGGCCAGGGCCGCCTCGGGACGAGGCGACGCTGAAGCACACCGGGAGACGGCCCCTGGAAGGGTATAATCACCCTAAAGGGAGCCGCGAGGAGGTTACTCCGATGGAACGCCGGCCCATCACCCAGCCGCGTTTCGTTCAGCCGCTGGTCGCCCTGTTCACCGCGCTCATGATCCTTGCCGCTCTCCCCACTCCCACCCGTGCCCAGTCCTCCAGCACCGCTCTGCCGGACTTCCCGGTCCCCGGCGGTCACTTCTACACTCAGGCGAGCGGTCATGGCCAGGATTTCGGCTTTTCGATCACCGATGAGGGGGGCATCCGCTTCTACAGCGAGTTCGAGCGCCTTGGCGGGGTCGACCGTCTCGGCTATCCCGCCTCGTCGCGCTTCACGTTTGGTGGATTCATCACCCAGGCTACTCAGCGCGCGCTTCTGCAATGGCGCCCGGACGGCAACCGCGTCAGTCTCGTCAATGTCTTCGATATCTTCACCCAACGGGGGCTCGATCCGACGCTGGAGAGAACGCGCCTGATTCCACCAACCGAAGATAACACTCCGGACGCGGCGCTGGATCCGGCGCGGGTCGTGACGCGTCATCTCGCCCTCCTCGACCTGAGCCCGCCGATCAAGGCACGCTACTTTGCCGACCCGGATCCGATCACCGATTTTGGGCTACCGCAAGGGGCAGCCGATTTCGGCGCTGTCTACGTCATCCGCTGTCAGCGGGCGGCATTCCAGCTCTGGCGCATACGGACACCATTCGCCCGTCCCGGTGATATCACGCTGGTCAACGCGGGCGATCTGGCAAAGGAGTTTGGCCTCGTGCCGCCTGCCGCCATGCAGCCCAGCCCGGCCGCCGAGCAGATCATTGCTCCACTCGGGCGGGTATTCCCTTCTGATCCGGCGACAGTGGATCAGGTGCGTCAGTCAGCCCGCCTCGCCCAGGCATCGCTCGTGCGCATCGATGTGATTTTGCCCGATGGGACGGGGATTGCCTCGGGCATCATCATGGATGCGAGCGGCCATATCCTGACGAACGCCCACGTCATCGCCAATGCGCTGGTCATCCGGGTCACCCTGCCGAGCGGCAGGGTATCCGGGGCAATCGTCACGGCAGTAGACCCGGTTGATGACATCGCCGTCATCCAGATCCCGCCCCCGAGCGACGCCGCCCTCACGCCCGCATCATTTGCCAGCGGGCGTGACCTCCCGATCGGCCAGACGGTCGCCGCAATCGGGTACAGTCCGTTCTTCCCCTCACCTCCAGCGACCAGGATCGGCGTACTTCAGGGAGCCCTGCCGAGTGTGCCGGCGATTCTGCGCTCCGATCTGTACATCCTGCCCGGTGACAGCGGAGGCATGCTCCTGGATCTCTCGGGCCGTGTCATCGGGATCAACGATGAGATCCGCTTCACCAATCAGGCAAGCCAGCCTCTCATCAGCTTCTCGATCGACGCCGGGGATGCATTGCGAATCGCCCGGCGTCTTGTGCAGGAAGGGTAGGCCAATGTGGTTTGCGGCGCTCGGACTGCTGATCGGCGTCCTGATCGGCCTCATGTTCTCAGTGACCATTCCGGCGAGCTACGCGCGCTATACCGCGATTGCGATCCTGGCCGCGCTCGACTCGATTCTCGGGGCGGCACGCGCAGAGCTTGAAGGGGAATACGACAGCCAGGTGTTCCTCTCCGGATTGATCACGAACATGCTCCTGGCCGGTCTCCTCACCTACGTGGGGGACCGGCTGGGGGTCCAGCTGAACCTGGCGGCGGTTGTCGGATTCGGTGTGCGAGTTTTCACGAATCTGGCGCGGATTCGCCGTCTCCTCTTCTTTGGTCAGAGAGCATCGAGCGCGGGGACGCGGCGCGAAGGGACCTGAAGCTCCTCCGGCCCTCTTGCCTGCCACCGGAGACCAGGCGTATAATGAGCGCTACCTGCGGGGCGAACGGTTGGCTCTGCCCTGACGATCGAACCTCGGGTGGCCGGAGGCGGGGCGCGGGTGTCCAGAGAGCACATCGTCGTGGGAATTGATGCGGGCACGACGAAGGTGGCGACGCTGATCGCCGAAGTCAGCCGGAGCTCCAGTGTTCACATCATTGGCGTTGGTGTCGCACCGTCGCGGGGTCTGCGCAAGGGTGTCGTCGTCAATATCGACGAGGCGGTTGAATCGATCGCCGTATCGGTGGAGAAGGCGGAGCGCATTGCGGGCTTCGAAGTCTCCAGCGCCTACGTGGGTATCTCTGGCACGCACCTGACCTCGCTGAACAATCGGGGGGTAGTCGCGGTCGGCCGATCCGATCGGGTGATCACCGAGGAGGATGTGGCCCGGGCAGTTGAGGCCGCTCAGGTCATCAACGTCCCGAATAACCGTGAGATCCTCCATGCCATCCCCCGCCAGTTCATCGTCGACGGGCAAGAAGGGGTCAAGAACCCGGTCGCTATGTCCGGTTACCGACTGGATGTCGAGACCCACATTGTGACCGGGGCGGTCACGGCGATCCAGAACCTGAGCCGGTGCATCGAGCGCAACGGGATCGCCATTGATCAGATCGTGCACGAGCCGCTTGCGGCAAGTGAAGCGATCCTGACTGATGAAGAGAAGGAGATGGGGGTCGCCCTGGTAGACATCGGCGGCGGAACCACCCAGGTCGCCGTTTTTGTGGACGGCTCTATCTGGCATACGGGATGTCTATCGGTCGGCGGCTCTCATATCACGAATGACATCGCGGTGCGCCTGCGAACGCCATTTGCCGAGGCAGAGCGGTTGAAGACGCGGCACGCCCACGCGATCGCCAGCGCCGTGGCGCCGGATGAGACCGTCGAAGTCACAACCTTCGGCGCCAGCCGGGTGGAGGTCGTGCCGCGGCGGGATATCTGCGAGGTCGCCGAGGCCCGTTTGCAGGAGACCTTTCAGCTCGTTCAGGAAGAGATCAAACGATCCGGCTACGATGGCCTGCTCCCGGCGGGGGTGGTTCTCGTTGGCGGCACGGCCGATCTGAGCGGCATTACCGATCTGGCAACCGAGGTCTTACAGCTGCCCGTGCGGCGGGGAACGCCGCGCGGCATCCACGGTCTCACCGACGCGGTGAGCGGGCCCGCCTATGCAGCGAGCGTGGGGCTCGTCCTGTGGGGTGCCCGTTCGGGACAGCGCATTACCGACCGGCGCCCGGCGGCACGACACGACGAGCGCTTCACAATTGATCCGCGGGGGGTCAGCGGACGCGTCAAAGGCTGGCTCCGGGCGATCCTACCGTGAGCGATGGCCACGGGGCGAGACTGTGTACGAGAGGGAAGATCCTTCGCGCCCCCGTAACCGGCTTAATCCGGCACCAACCTGCAATAACCGGCGCCTCCATTGCGCTGTAGTGAAGGGGAAATGACGACCATGATGTCGATGCCTGAGATCGTCTCCTTTGCGAATATTAAGGTAGTGGGGGTTGGCGGAGGGGGGAGCAACGCGGTCAACCGCATGATTCAGGCGGAAGTCCGCGGTATCGAGTTTATCGCGATCAATACGGATGCCCAGGCCCTGGCTCGGACGGATGCCGATCGAAAGATCCACATCGGCGACAAGCTGACCAAGGGGCTTGGTGCAGGCGGAAAGCCGGAGATCGGCACCAAAGCCGCCGAGGAGACCAGCGATCAGATCTACGAGGCCCTCAAAGATGCCGATATGGTCTTCATTACGGCAGGCATGGGGGGCGGGACCGGAACCGGCGCGGCTCCAGTGGTCGCTCAGATTGCTCAGGAGGTCGGCGCGCTGACCGTCGCGGTAGTCACGAAGCCGTTCACGTTCGAGGGGGCGCGACGCCGTAACAACGCGGAGGAAGGGATCGCCAACCTCCGGGATAAAGTCGATACTCTTATCGTGATTCCCAACGACCGCCTGCTTCAGGTGGTGGATAAGAAGACGTCGATTGAGGCCGCGTTCCGGGTCGTTGACGAGGTTCTGCAGCACGGAATCCAGGGCATTGCCGAGCTGATTACCGTGCCGGGGCTGATCAACCTCGACTTCGCCGACGTCAAGGCGATCATGTCCCACGCCGGCTCGGCCTTGATGGCGATCGGCCGCGGTGAGGGTGAGGAGCGCGCCGCGGCAGCCGCCCGGTCGGCCATCGCCAGCCCCCTCCTGGAGGTCTCGATCGATGGCGCCAAGGGGGTGCTCTTCAACGTGACCGGCGGACCCGATCTGACGCTATTCGAGGTGAACGAGGCGGCCGATGTTATCACCAAGGCAGCCGACCCGGAGGCCAACGTGATCTTCGGCGCGGTTATTGACCCGCATATGCAGGGAGAGGTCAAGATCACCGTGATCGCCACGGGATTCGACGGAAAGCCCAACAGCACGCAGACGCCAAATCGGACGCCTCTGGCTGTGCCGTCAGCGGTCCGGACCGCTCGCGAGACGCCCCCTTCCCGAACCTTTACGAGCGACGACCTCGATATTCCTGCCTTCCTCCGCCGACGCTAAACCAGCGGCCTGAGCAGGCCAGGCGGGCGAGCGCGAGAGACCAAGCAATCGGATGCCTCTCGCGCTCGATTCGGGGTAGGGATCAGGAAGATTGTTCCTCCGTCGGTGTCCCGGCGACGGCCTGACGCACCGCCTCGATGAACCGTGCTTCCCTCTGAGCTCCCAGGAGTTCGACGCGATCGTTAATGATGATCTTGGGGACACCCGATACCTGAAAACGCGCCGACAGCTCCGGAAACTCATTCGCCTCGATTACGTCCGCGGTGATGCGGGCGCTTTCAACTGCCATCTGGTGGGCCAACCTGGCCGCACTGGGACAGTACGGTCAGGTCGGGGTAACGAACACGCGGATGTGGACATCCGCAGAGAGTGCCCCGAGTTCTGCGATCGTATCCGCGCCAAGTGACGTGGCCCCCCGCGACACATCGGCCAGATCCTGAATCAGCGTGGCGAACTCGTAGCCGGCCGGGATCCCAAAGTACCGCACCGCGCCGCGCTGCTTCCCTTCCAGGCGGATCGCCGGGACCAGATCCGGCCCGATCCCATAGGGCGCACCCGCGCCTGGATCCGCGCGCAGGTCGTGCACCGCGAGGGTCAGACTCGGCGAGAGCGCTGCGACCTCGCGGAGGAGTTCTTCCGTCTCCTCGCAGGTCTCACATTCACGCTGGCCAGGAATCACCAGGAGTGATCGTGAGCGGGTAAAGAGCCGAATCGTGACCGGATCTTGCAGATGCTGGGCGAAGTAGGAACGAACCTGGTCGGCGTTGCCGGGTGAGATGATCGGCATGGCATACCTCCCTGACAGACATATTGTACCGCGGCTCGGAGAGGACCGGCTCGCCTCCCGCTGGCTCTCCAATCCTCTGCACCGGGCACCGACGGGGCGGTTCGCTCCCCCCTTCGCCCTCCGGGCTGCCGACGGCACAGTGATCAGCTCCCGCGATCTCCTGGGCAAGCGGGTGATCCTTATCTTCATCGGTCAGGAGGGCTGTGCATACCTGCGTGCGCTCGCGCGGCGGCTCATCCGCATCCACGAACGCCTCCACTGGGCAGACGCCGAGCTCGTCGCCATTACGCCGATTGCCGGGGAGACGCGCTTTCCCGTGGAGCCAGAGCTCGGCGGCGTGGTCGTGCTGGGGGATGTGGCAGGTTGGGTACACCGGGCCTTCGGCGCGGTCGACCCAGGCGGTCAGCCCGCGCCATCCCTTTTCATCCTGGATCGGTGGGGAAGGGTCCTCTTTCGCTCCCTGATGGGGATGGGTGAGCCCGTTCCGTCTCTCGCGATCGTGATGGCAATCCTCAGCCTGGATCTCCTGGCCTGACTGGCCCCGATCCTTTCCTCACTCCTGATCTTCCTGACGGCGCCGTAGCAGATCCTCCAGCTGCTGAACGATGATATCCGCGCTCGGCAGGTCGCCTCCGCCCGGCTCGGGATTCGGCTCCTCCTCGTCCCGGTGTTCCTGTTGTTCCTCGAGCTGGCGGACGTAGCGCGCCACCTCCGGATCGTTGGCCACCGCTTCGCTGACCTGGGCATTGAAACGCTCTGCGGCACGATCGAGGTCCGAGAGATCAACCTCGAACTGGAACAGCGCGGCCACCGCGCGCAGCAGGGCCGCCGCCACAACCGGGTTTGCGGTCGAGCCGAGATAGTGGGGGACATTTCCCCAGAGGCTGCCGGAGATCAGACCGCGCTCGCGGGCCAGTGCCCCCAGGACACCAACGATACCCGTCGGGCCCTCGTAACGGCTGCGGTGGAGACCCAGGAGATTGAGCTGGCGAGACAGGGCTGGATCGCTAATCGAACCGGTGAGAACGGGTGGACGTGTGTGAAGGGAATCGGCCAGGAGACCCCCGAGGCAGAAAACAGTATCAACCCCCAGCATCGCGCCGTACTCGAGGACAGTCCCGACGAACGTGCGCCAGCGCAACTGCGGTTCGATGCCGAGGAGAAGGAGAAAATCGCGTGGGCTGGTAGGAACGCGTGCAGCGTAGAACCGCGTTTGCGGCCAGATAATCTGCCGATTGACCGTGGTAATGCCCCGCACGTGTGGGCGGGTCTCGGTGAAGACGAAGAACGGCTCCGGATCGATCTCGGCACAGACCTCGGCCTGCCACTCGCGGATAAGGAGACGGAGCGCCATGGTTGCCGTCTCGCCCGCGTCATTCCAGCCGGCAAAAGCCGCCAGCAGTATCGGGCGGCGAAGCTGCGGCCGCGTATGAACGATTAAGTGTTCCATGATGGTATTGCGCTCCCGAGTATCCGGCTCGTGATCGTCCGCCTGGAACGAGTATAGCACAGGATCGACTGCATCCGCCCGCAATACAAATAGACCTGCGCCCGGCAGGCTGTCACCGGCGCGCACACCTGGACCGGCGCCGGCCCGAGAAGATGCTGGATGCGCCAGCGCCGGATAGTCTTGACATCTGAGACTAATGTTCTAAAATGGCGGCGATACAGAACACTTGTCCGGAGATCTGGACGTGGAGATCTGGGTTCAGCGGTCACTCTTCGACGAGCCGGGGCTGGCCGCTCCGAGCCAGATTGCGGTCACTCCGAGGCCGCGCCCACAGCGGCGGCGGCGCCCGCGCATCAATTATTCGCGCGTGACCCGCGATCCGGCCGTTGCGCACAGCCACGATGAGGGCACCCGTGCGGCGCACGACTTCCGTCTCGGCCTGGCCGCTGCGCTGGCACAGCTTTCCCCAGAGCAGCGCGAGGCCCTGCGGGCCTCCCTTCACGGCGGTGGAACCCGTAGCGCCGCCTAGGCGCATCTCCGGCGACCGCGCTGGCGCGCCGCTGCGCGGCCGCGGGCACCAGGCACCCCTCGCCGGAGTCCTCCGCTAGAAGACGATAAGGCCGCGTGCCACCTCGCCAGCCGCCAGAGCACGGAACGCCTCGTTGACCTCGCTTATGTCATACCGTCGAGTAATCAGCTCATCGAGTTTGAGCTTGCCGGCCAGGTACAGGTCCACCAGGCGTGGGAAGTCAACAAAGGTCCGTGCGGAGCCGTAGGAAGAACCGCGGAGAACCCGCTGTGGACCGACCAGGCGCCCCGGATCGATCGATATGCGGCTCCCCGTGGGCGGAAGACCGATGACCACGCAGGTACCCCCCGGTTCGGTCGCCTCAAATGCCTGTTCAGCCGCTCGCGTGTCACCCACGGCCACGAATGAATACGCCACGCCTGCCCCGGTCAGCCGACGGATCGCCTCGATGGCATCCTCACGTGCGCCATTCACCAGGTGCGTTGCACCGAGCGCACGGGCGTATTCGAGCTTCGCATCGTTGACATCGACAGCGATGATCGGATGGGCACCGGCGATAACTCCCCCTTGAATCGCATTCAGGCCGATGCCGCCGGTCCCAAAGACGGCCATACTGGCGCCGGCCGGGACCTGCGCCACATTCAGGACCGAGCACACCCCGGTCGTTACCGAGCAGCCGATCAGGGCGGCGCGATCAAGCGGCATATCCTTCCGAATCGGGATCGCACAGCTCTCCGGCACTACGGTCATTGATCCGAATGTCGCGACAGTCCCGTAATGGTAGACGGGCTGTCCCCGGAGGGTCATGCGCGTGGTCCCGTCAAACATGCAGCCGGCCGGGGGACGGCGCTCGCACAGGACCGGTCGACCGGTTACGCAGTACCGGCACCGCCCGCAGGAAGGCGCCCAGGAGAGAATGACGTGATCGCCCACGGCGACCGATTTCACCCCCGGCCCAACCTTCTCGACAACGCCTGCCCCCTCGTCTCCCAGGACCATGGGAACCTTAACATTCGTCCAGGATCCATCAGCCGCGTGCAGGCAACTGTGACAGACCCCGCTAGCCACCATGCGCACCATGACCTCGCCTTCACGCGGATCGGCAAGGTCCACCTCCTCCACCCCAAGAGGCTTCTTCTGCTCGAACAGCACCGCGGCACGCATGCCACTCTCCCCCATAGCCTCGGCGATATCCCGGCGCGCGCCGGGACCGGCCCATCAGTCGGGCGGCCCGATCAGTATAGCACAGGCCCGGCCGCATCGCCGCCGGTCGAAGCACCGGACACGTTCGGTATAATACCCTCCACAGGAGGTACGCGTGATGGCCGATCCGCGAAGCGCCCCCGACGGTTACGGCTTTGACCGCTTTCTCCAGGCACGCCGCTGCTACGGTCCCGACTTCTCCTCGGATGGGACGCGCGTCGTCTTCATTGCCGATCTCACTGGCGTGCCGCAGGCATTTTCCATCCCGTCAGGCGGCGGATGGCCCGACCAGCTCACCTTCACCGACGATCGGGTCGGCCTCATTTCTGCTGGACCGCGCCAGAGTCATTTCATCGTCGGTGCCGATTCACAGGGAGATGAGAATATTCAACTCTTTCTCCTCGACAGCCGTCTGGTCATGGAGCGCCTGACCGCGGCAACGTCAGCCATGCATCCGTTCGGCGGCTGGAGCCCGGATGGCCGATGCATTGCCTACGCCTCGAACGCGCGAGATCCGTCGGTTTTCGACGTGATCGTTCAAGACCTCGCGACCCGGGAAGCGCGGACGGTGGTGCACGGCGACGGTCAGCTCTACGCCGAGGGGTGGTCACCTGACGGGCAGCGGCTGATCATCTCTCGTGTCGAGAGCTCCGCAAACACCGACCTTTGTGAGGTCGACCTGAATACAGGGGATCAGCGCCTCCTGACCGCCCACAATGGCGCTGCACGCTTCCTCTCACCTTCCTACCGACCGGGGCGAGACTCTCTGCTCGCCCTCTCAGATCTCGAGAGCGAATATCTCGCCCTGCGAGAGTTCGATCGGCGCACTGGCCGCTGGACGATCGTCCTCGAGGATGATTGGGACATTGAAGGGTTCGCAGTATCGCCCGATGGACGGCGGATCGCAGTCGTCACAAACGTCGCGGGTTATTCGGAGCTGGCAATCTTCGACGTGGCGACCGGTCGGCGTCGCCCAGTGGAGATCCCGCGCGGTGTGATTGCGCGCTCATTTGTCGGCAACTGGCGCGACCGGCTGGTCTGGTCGCCGGACGGGCGTCGTCTCGCCTTTAGCCTGACCACCCCACGGACGACCCAGAACATCTGGCTGGCCGATCCAGAGACGGGCGCGGCCTGGCAGATCACCCATGCCACCGTCGGGGGCATCCCGACTGATCTGCTTGTTGATCCCGAGGTTGTCCACTATCCAAGCTTCGATCAGCGTCAGATCCCGGCCTTCCTCTATCGCCCGCACGGTGCGGCGGCAGATGCCCCGGGGCCGGCGGTCATCTACGTGCACGGGGGACCGGAGTCGCAGACACGGCCCGCGTTCGATCCGGTCATTCAGTACCTGGCCTACCGGGGCTATATTGTCCTGGCACCCAATATTCGCGGCTCGACAGGCTACGGCAACACCTATACACACCTCGACGACATCGAGCATCGGATGGACGCCGTCGCTGACGTGAAGGCCGCGGCGGAATGGCTTGTCCGAACCCGAACGGCCCATCGGGACCGCATTGCGATCATGGGAGGTAGCTACGGCGGCTTTGTGGTGCTCGCCGCGCTCGCCGTGTACCCGGAACTCTGGGCCGCGGGTGTCGACCTGTACGGCATCGCGAACTTCGTGAGCTTCATGGAGCGCACCCACCCCTTCCGGCGGCGCCATCGCGCCGCTGAGTACGGCTCCCTTGAGGAGCATCGGGACCTTCTCGAGCGCATTTCGCCGATCGGTCGCATCCATCGGATCACCGCTCCGCTCTTCGTCGTCCACGGTGAGAACGATATCCGAGTCCCGATCACGGAAGCGGAGCAGGTCGTTTCGGCTTTACGCCGACGGGGTGTTCCGGTAGATTTCGTTCGTCTCTCCGACGAAGGTCACGGGATTGTTCGTCTGAAGAATAAGCTTGCAGTCTACCCGGCCATTGCCGAGTTTCTTGACCGCTATGTCCGGGATCGACAGGAGGTCCTCCAGTGAGATCGGGCGTTGTCGGGCTGATGCCCCGCCATGCACGCGAGGTCAGTTCCGAGACCGCGGCCCGCCTGCGTGCGCACGGCTTCACCGGTGTCTCGGTGATCATCCCAGACCCACTGGAAGCCTCTCCGGACGAATACCGGCGAGCTGGCAGGGTCCTTCGCGACGGAGGCATCGCGGTCGCGCAGGCCAATGCGCGGTACGAAGTGCTCATTCATCCAGATGAGGGGCGGCGCACACTCGGGATTCGAGGGCTCCAGGCGGCCTGCCAGGTCGCGGCATGGCTCGGAGCGGAAACCATCTACGTTCGTCCCGGCAGCCTGAATCCGGCCGGTCCCTGGACGCCTCACCCTGAGAACACCCATCTCAGGACCCTTTCCCGCCTGGTCGACTCTCTGCGGCAGGTGGTCAAAGCGGCTGAAGATGTCGGGATCCCCCTGGCGATCGAAGGCGGGGCAGTGAGCCCGCTTGATACACCGGAGCGCGTCCGCGATGTCATCGAGGCAGTCGGCTCACCCATGCTGCGCTTCAATGCCGACCCGGTCAACTTTGTTCGATCGCTCGATGAGCTCTACAACACTACATCGCTGATTCATCGCCTCTTTGATCTCTGCGGTGCGTTCACTGTCTGTGCCCATGCGAAGGACCTCACGGTCGAGGATGCCCTGCTTCCGCGCATGAGCGAATGCCTTTTGGGAGAAGGTTTCTGCGATCAGGTGACCTTCCTGCGACGCTTCGAGGAGTGCTGTCCGGACGGTTTTATCCTCATCGAGCATTTACCGGACGAGCGCATTCCTGCCGCCAAGCGAAATCTCGACGAGGCGGCGCGGAAGGCCGGCCTGACCTGGCGGCAGTAGGAGAGACAAGGTCGTTCCGGTGCCTGTGCGTCCGCGTTGACGCCCGGCGGGGGCCACCAGTAGAATGAGACCAGACTAACATGGACTTTTTCCGTTCCAGCGATTCTCCCGAATCGATCATCATCCTCGACTACGGCTCTCAGTACACCCAGCTTATCGCGCGCCGCGTGCGCGAGCTTGGTGTCTACAGCGAGATCGTATCGCCTGACGTTCCGTGGTCGGCGATCGAGCGCCTGCATCCGCGCGGCCTGATCCTCTCCGGCGGGCCGGCCAGCGTATATGATCCCGATGCCCCCGGCCTGCCGGATTACGTTCTCAGTTCCGGCCTGCCCGTTCTGGGGATCTGCTACGGAATGCAACTCCTGGCAGCAGCGCTCGGCGGCCAGGTGCGCGCGACGTCCGTGCGGGAATACGGCCCCCGGATCATCCAGCGGCAGGATGGGGAGACCTCCCCTCTCTTCGACGGCCTGCCCAATCGCTTCCAGGTCTGGATGTCGCACGGCGATGTCGTCATTCAACCGCCAGACGGATTCGAGGTTATCGCCCGAAGCGACACCGGCCAGATCGCCGCGGTCGCGAAGCAGCACATCGCCGGAGTCCAGTTCCATCCGGAGGTCAAGCACACGCCCCTGGGCAACCATCTCCTCGGCAATTTTGTCCGCCGCGTCTGCGGCTGCCGTGCGAACTGGGCGCCGGCGGCTCTGATTCCGTCCGCCGTCGCCCGCATCCGCGAGGTTATTGGCGACGGGCGGGCCGTGTGCGGGCTGAGCGGCGGTATCGACTCCGCTGTGGCCGCGACCCTCGTGCACCGGGCCATTGGAGATCGCCTGATCCCGATCTTCGTGGACAATGGCCTGCTTCGCGCGGGCGAGGCCGAAGAGGTACTGCGCGTATTCCGAGATCGTCTCGGTATGCACGTCGTCCATGTCGATGCCTCTGCGCGTTTCCTGCACCAGTTGCGCGGCATCGAAGACCCCGAAGAGAAGCGGCGGCGGATCGGCCACGAGTTCGTCACCATTTTTGAGGAAGAGGCGCGTCGCCTCGGAGACATTCAGTTCCTTGTCCAGGGGACGCTCTACCCCGACGTGATCGAGAGCGCGACCCCGGAAGCGAGCAAATCAGCGGCCCGGATCAAGACCCACCACAATGTCGGAGGATTACCGCCCCATCTCCGCTTCACCCTGATCGAGCCGCTCCGGTACCTGTTCAAGGATGAGGTCCGCCAGATCGGCCTCCAGCTCGGTCTGCCGGAGAGCGTTGTCTTCCGCCAGCCATTCCCCGGTCCGGGCCTCGCTGTACGCATCCTGGGAGAGGTAACGCGGGAGAAGCTCGACCAGCTGAGGGCGGCGGATGCGATCGTCCGTGAGGAGATCGAGCGTGCCGGCCTCGGACGCGAAACCTGGCAGGCTTTTGCCGTGCTCACCCCGCTCCGGACGGTCGGGGTCATGGGAGACGGACGGACGTACCAGAACCTGGTAGTCGTCCGCGCCGTGACCAGTGAGGACGCGATGACCGCCGACTGGGCCCGGCTTCCCCACGATGTCCTGGCGCGCATCAGCACACGTATTGTGAACGAGGTGCCGGGTGTCAATCGCGTCGCCTACGATATCACGAGCAAGCCACCGGCCACGATCGAGTGGGAATAGACCGGGTTCGGCTCGACCGGTCCCGGGGCCGAGCGCAAACGCCGGCCTTCCTCTCTGCCGACCATCGTTGGAATGATCCCATCGGTGAGGCGGCTCCTCACGATCGCAGTTCTTCTCCTGGCGAGTGCCGCCGCTGGCGGCCTTCTTCCAGCCCTGCTGAGCCCGGCACCACCCGCGCCAATCACGGAGCCAATCACGGACAGCAGTTCAGGAACTCCGACACCCCTGGTATCCGCGACAATCAGCCTTGCCGTAGCAGAGGCATCCCCGGCGGTTGCGGGTAGTACGCCTTCTACCAGGGAACACGCCGCACCGACTCCATCTCCGTCCGCGTTGCCCCTGAACACACCATCCCCAGCACCTGACCGTGGATCACGCACTCCTACGCCTCAGTCGATCCCGTCGCCATCGCCGTCGCATACACCACCAGCGCGATCCACCCGCATCGCCCGCGTCGGGGGGACTAACGGCGACGGCGTCTATCTGCGACACTCCCCACACCTTGCAGATCGATGGGTTGCCTGGAAAGACGGGACAGAGCTGATCATCCTGGGGCCGGAGGCGGACGGCGATGGACAGCACTGGCTGCAAGTCCGCGATCCGGCGGGCAACGTGGGGTGGGTACCGGCCCAGTTCGTTCGTCCGTAGCACGCCCCGGGACGCAACGCTGAACGCCTGCTTCTGTGGACCACCCGCACACCGTCAGGGCCGACTCTCCTGCGAGCGGCACGCTCAACGGGCATACCAGTTGCGAACGGGTCGCTGGCAGGAGACTACCGGGAAGGAGGTCCCCCAGGGTGTCGTCGGCTCTCCCGATCGTGACCCTCACGCTGAACCCGGCTGTTGATTACGCGGTTGAAATCCCCACATTCGAGGCAGGCCGGATCAACCGCGGGACCACTGCCTGGCTGGATCCGGGCGGCAAGGGTATCAATGCGAGCCGGGTCATCTGGCGTTTGAAGCGGCTCACTCTCGCGGTCGGATTCGTCGGCGGCCCGACCGGCGCGATGATCCGCGCACGCCTCGGGGCCGAGGGAGTACCTCATGTCCTGCTCGAAGTTCGCCAGATGACCCGGATCAACGTCATGGTGCACGAGATCCGCATCGGGC
>JADGGD010000230.1 GCA_019690095.1 Chloroflexota bacterium | reverse complement strand
TGAGGGGCGGGGTATTGGTCTGCACAATAAGTTTCGCGCCTATCAGCTTCAGGATCGCGGACTGGATACGGTCGAGGCGAATGAACGCCTTGGCTTCGCCCCGGATCTCCGCCATTACGGCATCGGCGCTCAGATCCTCGTGGACCTCGGGGTCCGGCGCATGCGCCTCCTGACCAATAACCTTCAGAAGGTCGCCGCGCTCGCTGGCTACGGCATTGAGGAGGTTGAGCGGATCCCGCTGGTCGTCGAGCCGAATGAATATAATCGTCGATACCTGGAAACGAAGCAGACGAAGATGGGGCACCTGCTCGACCTGTCCACCGAATAGGGCGGTTCGACCGGACTGATTGCTCCGCTAGAGGAGAGGAAAGAAGATGGGACGACGCTTCGAGGGAAACCTGGTTGGCGAGGGGCTCCGTTTTGCGATCGTGGTCGCGCGGTTCAACGAGTTTATCACCTCCCGGCTCCTCGCCGGCGCCATGGATGGCCTGATCCGGCACGGTGTCCGGGAGCAGGATATTGATGTGGCCTGGGTACCGGGCTCTTTCGAGATCCCGGTCGTCGCGAAGAGGCTCGCTCGATCGGCACGATATGACGCCGTCCTCTGTCTGGGAGCTGTGATCCGCGGTGCAACGCCACATTTCGACTACGTTGCTGCAGAGGCCGCGAAGGGCATCGCGGCCGCAGCCCTGGAGACAGAGGTACCGGTGATCTTCGGGGTGCTCACGACCGACACGATCGAGCAGGCAATCGAGCGCGCCGGCACCAAGGCCGGCAACAAGGGATACGATGCAGCGCTAACAGCCATCGAGATGGCTAACCTCCTGCGCGCGATCGAGTAAACAGGGAGAGAACACTCTCCCCCTGGCACTCTGTCCAGTCCAGGGGTACGATGTGTCTGCTTCATCTTCGGACGGATCGTTCCCCGGGGGTTCTTCGGAGAGCTGCGGAGCAGACGGTACTCGGGCGGGAAGCGTGTATTGAGCGAGCAGACGGAGGCGACCAGACGGTGCAGTATGTCTTGGGCCTTGACTTCGGAGGAACGAAGCTGGCCGCCGGTCTGATTGACAGCAGCGGACGGCTGATCGAATTTCGCCGCTGTCCGACCGATCCATCGGCCGGTCCTGCAGGAGCGATCTCGGCCGTGCAGCGCCTGGTCGACTCCTTCACAACCAGGGTGCGGCCCGCCGGCGTCGGCATCAGCTTCGGTGGACCGATTGATCAAGCGCGCACGCGGACGCTCCTTTCCCACCATGGGCCCGGTTGGGAAGAGTATCCGCTCGTCGAGCACATCGGGCGGCTCTGGCCGGGGCCGGTCGTGATGGAGAATGACGCCAACGCCGCGGCACTGGGAGAATTCTGCTTCGGCGCGGGCCGCGGCTACCGCAACCTTCTCTACGTGACCGTGAGCACAGGGATCGGCGGCGGGGTCATCATTAACGGCGAGCTGTATCGAGGAAGTCGCGGGCTGTCCGGTGAGATCGGCCACACCATCGTTGTTCCCTCGGGCCCTCTCTGCCCCTGCGGCAAGCAGGGCTGCCTCGAGGCAGTTGCCTCGGGTCCCTCCATTGCGCGCCACTACGCCGGGCGATCCGGCCTCGACCCGACAACCGTAACGGCCGAGGAAGTATTCCAGCAAGCCGAACGGGGAAATCCACTCGCGCGCGAGACCCTCGAATGGTCCATCAACCTGCTCGGGATCGGCCTGGCAAACGCCATAAACCTGCTGGATCCCGACGTTGTCATCATCGGCGGCGGTGTCAGCCGCGCGGGTGATCGTCTGTTTGCTCCGCTGCGCGCCGCAGTCGCGGCCGCGGCCGCGCCCTCCCCTCCGGGCGCCGTGCCGATTCTACCGGCCGCGCTTGGTGATGCGGTCGGCGTCCTGGGTGCCGCGGCCCTGGTGCTCTCAACATCCGCCGCCCGACAGCAATCCGCGCAGACCGGGCAGGACCCCAGCGATCCCTGATGGAGCCGAGCGACCGAAGAGCGGTGCGACTTCCACCAGCACGTCTGGCTGGTCCGGGCACTTCTGTTCGACGTTGCCAGCCCAGTCACGGGCCAGGCTCCGAAAGCCGTAGACGTGTCCCGGTTCCCCTTGGAAGGTCGCGTGCGTGCTCGTGGTCGTGGAGATCCAGGTTATCCACGCTCCGGAGGTGGAAAAGTCCCGATACTCGATGGTGTAATCCGCGATGCCCCAGCCGTCCGGGTCTTCGCCGCTCCAGGAGATATCAAAGCGATCGTCAGCCCCCTGGACCGGGTGGATACTCACACGGGACACCGGAGGCCGATCATCGGGCGGCAGATGCTCGACAAGGAGAACAGTAGGGCCACCGACAAGATAGTCACTCGGATTCCAGGGAGTATCTCCGTTTCGGTTGTCCGTAGCCGGGGGAAGAACGACAGCGTACCGTTCACCCGGGGTGACGATCTGCTGGCTCCCATCCTGCTGAATGAGAACCACGCTCCGCGCGGCCGCGGCCGCGGCATCGACGATCGCCGTAGTCGGTTGGCCGGTGGTATTCCAGAGTACTGTGGTCCGATGGGGATCCGGTCCCGGGACACCGAAGGTCGCTCCAACCGCCCCGTGTGACGAGAAGCCCTGAACAACCGTAAAGCCAGCAAGGTAGCGCGCGGCAACCTGATACGCCTGGTATGCTGGCCGAAGTGTCCCGTCATTTCGAATCAGCCCGAAGGCCTGTCCGTTGCCATCATCCTGGAGCTGGAATACGAAGACGCGCGCGGCACCGGCCGCGAAGCCGCCAGCAATGGCCTGGATGATGAACGAGGCCTGCTCGACAGTCGTCGCATGGCCGGTAGCCCGAGCGCTTCCGGCATTCGTCCCGCCGGGATAGTCCTGGCAAGAGACATGCAGGGGAACAGACGGCTCATCGCACGCGGGAATACCGGTCTCATTGATCCAGATCTCCTTCCCCCCAAGGCCCGCATCGGCCAGGATCCGCTCCGCGTCGATCGTCAGACGATAGACATCTGCCGAGCGGCTGTACCAGTGGAGTGAGAGGATGTCGAAGTAGTCGTTGTTAGCCAGCGCCAATGGATCCATCTGCAGGATACCGATGAGCTGTTTCAGCCAGGCGTATTCACCCGCGCGATTCGTCCATTCCCAGTACATCATGCCGCCGACCGCGACGCGCGCGGTGGGATCAGCCGCGCGCACGGCGCGGTAAGCAACCGCGAGGAGGCGGGCGTACTCCTGAACCGATCCACTCCAGAAGGCATCGGCATCCGGCTCGTTCCAGACCTCCCATACCTGGACCCGCCCCCGGTAGCGCGCGGCCGCGGTATAGACAAAGCGGGCCCACGGGTTCGCCGGGTTGATCGGCTTGCCGGGCGCCCAGGCATCCGACCCATCGGCAAAGGTTGGCCGCTCCAGTCCGGCTGGTGGGGAGATGCCAGCATCCAGACCAGTGTTGCCATCCGATGCCGCTCCCGTCCGGTCGGCCGCATAGAAGGAGGGCGTCCCGAGGAGGACCGCATCGATCGAGAAACCGTGGTCTACATCACCAGCCACCCGGGAATCGATAGGGGACCAGTCGAAAACCCCTGGTTCTACCTCCACATCGCGCCAGTAGATGACCCAGCGATCCCACCGGGCACCGACCGCGCGAGCCTGATCATAACGACGGGAGACGCTGACCGGTGCCGACGGCGCGATGAAATCGATGCCGAGACGGTCATCACCAATCGGGAGCGAGTCCGCGGCGGCAGGAGAAGGGGACCAGGGCCAGGCACTGGCGAGAGCGGCCGACAGCAGCAGGACGACCAGTACCAGCCGACCGGCTCGCGGACCAGCGCGTCGGCATTCCATTGCCCCACCCCGTGATCATCCGTGGGGAGTCCCCCACGGGGCACGGGCTATGCTACCAGGGGCCGCAGGGTAGGACAAGAGGAGACATGGGCCAGCCCATGCCGGGCACATAAAACCGGGGGCGCGAGCAGTTGCGCCCCCGGTTTGCCAGGATGAAGACTCCTAGCGAGGCGGGGATTCCTGGCGAGAAGGGCGGCTAGCCGTGATGCTCCCCTCGGGTCTTGCTCGCGGTCTTGCCGCCCTTCTTCCCGATCTGGGAGTAGTACTCCGGTCCGTGCTTCTCCTTGACCGCTTCGCCACCCCGGCGACCGATCTCAGCGTAGAATTCGGGACCGTGCTTGCGCTTTACGGCCTCCCCACCCTTCTTCCCGATCTCGGAGTAAAACTCGCGCCCCCGTTCTCCCGCGACGGCCTCCCCACCCTTCTTGCCGATCTTCGAGTAGAACTCGGGGCCGTACTTCTCCTTAACCGCCTCACCACCCTTCTTGCCAGCCTCTCGGACGGTCATCTCG
>JADGGD010000037.1 GCA_019690095.1 Chloroflexota bacterium | reverse complement strand
TGTTGTTTTCGGGGGGGTGCGGGGGGCCCCTATACTCGCGGGCCCGCGCAGCCGCCAGCTGGCGGCCGCGCAGCCGTTTCAGGACATCCACCGCCTGATGGCGCTCCCGGACGACCGTCCGGGTCCGTTCCAGACGGGCGCGGAGCTGATCGAGCTGGTGAATCAGCGCCAGCTCCTGCCGCTCCAGGGCGGCGAGATAGTCCGATGCGAGCTGGAGGTCCGCCGCCGCGCCTGCAGTGGGAGTGGTGCATTGGAGGGTCTCCTGGATCTCCGTGCGGAGGCGCTCGAGGGCGGCCTCCTGGGCGCGCACCAGCGACTCGGTTCGGGCGAGTTCCTGCATCGCCGCCACGAGACGGGCCTCGCGGAGCGAGAGGACCGATGCCAGTCGGAAGGGTTGTGCCATGTACTACTCCTCCAGGATCGCCGCCAGGCGATCCATGGTCTCCTGCCAGGAGGAGACGTCATCTGGCTCCTGCCGGAGGAAGGCGGTAATGCGCGGGAGCAGGCGAATTGCCCGGTCCACCTCCGGCTGGGCCCCGGCGGTGTAGGCGCCCACAGCGATCAGATCGCGCATCCGTCGGTAGGTTGCCAGCAGCTCGAGCACCTCTGCGGCGCGCCGCCGGTGCTCCGGGCTCGCCAGGTGGCCCATGAGCCGACTCACGCTGGCCAGGACATCGATGGCCGGAAAATGACGCTCGTGGGCGAGCTCCCGGCTCAGCCAGATGTGACCGTCGAGGATGCTCCGGACGGTATCGGCGATGGGGTCGGCGTGATCATCGCCCTCGACGAGCACGGTATAGAGGCCGGTGATCGCGCCCCGCGGGCCGGTTCCTGCCCGCTCGAGCAGGCGTGGCAGGAGGGCGTAGACCGAGGGCGTATACCCCTTGGCGACCGGCGGCTCGCCCGCGGCCAGACCGACCTCTCGCTGGGCCATGGCGAAGCGGGTGACCGAGTCCATCATCAGTGCCACGTGATACCCCCGATCGCGAAAGTCCTCGGCGATCGTCGTGGCGATCCAGGCCGCCTTGATCCGCTGGAGCGCCGGACGGTCCGAGGTGGAGACCACGACGACGCTTCGGGCCAACCCCTCTGGCCCGAGGATGTGGTCGATGAACTCCTGGACCTCCCGTCCGCGCTCACCTACCAGGGCAATCACGATGACGTCGGCGGCGGCGTGCCGGGCGATCATGCCGAGGAGGGTAGACTTGCCAACGCCGCTCCCGGCAAAGATCCCCAGGCGCTGTCCCTGGCCGAGGGTGAGCAGACCGTCAATGGCGCGGGCGCCGGTCACGAAGACCTCGGTGATCGGGCGCCGCTCGAGCGGGGTGGGCGGCGGCTCGCCCAGGGCCCGCATCCGTCGGGTCCGGAGCGGTCCCCCGCTGTCGATCGGTCGTCCCAGCCCATCGACCACCCGGCCGAGGAGCTCGTCGCCGACCGGTACCACGAAGGGCCGACCAGCCGGAACGACCGCACTCCCCGGGCGCACCCCCCGCGTCTCGTCGTAGGGCATGACGATCAGGTGCTGTTCCTGGAAGCCGATTACTTCGGCGGTGATCCGTGGGGCATCCCCGCCCGGGTAGATGAAGCAGAGCCCGCCCACGGGCAGTGATAAGCCCTCGACTGCCAGGCTCAGGCCGATCGCCCGGACGACGCGCCCCTGGAAGCGAAGGGCCGGAGCCTGCCGAACCGCTGTAAGGATCGGCTGAAGGTCGATCACGCTCATCGCCCTCCCTCAAGGATCGGAAGGACCTGCATGCGCAGCTCGTCGAGCCGCGTGCGCGGCTGGGCATCAACGAAGCCGGAGGCGGTATCGATGACGCAGCCGCCCGCCTGGACCTCCGGGTCACTCACCAGCTCGATCGGCGGATCGCCCGCTGGTGGGCAGATGGTGTCCCAGATCGGCTCGACGAATGGTCGGTCGGCCGGATTGATGCGCACCCGGACAACCGGCAGGGTACCGGCCGCAGTGAGGGCCGCCCGGACCACGTCGGCAACGATCTCCGGGTGATCGGCGAGCTCGCGCTCGATCACCCGGCCGGCGACGGTGAGGGCCAGTTCGATGACCTGCGGCTCAAGCTGGAGAAGGGCGGACCGGACATCGTGGACGGCGTTCGCCGCGAGCTGGCGCAGTCGCTCGATCTGTGCGCGCAGTTCGGCCTCCGCGGCCTGCCGGCCGCGGGCATAGCCAGCGGCATAGCCGTCTGCTTCGGCCCGGGCCCGGGCCTGCTCGATGAGCACCGCTGGGGCGGGGGGCGGTGCCTCCGCGGCCGGCGCGGTGGGCGATTCGGCCTGAAACGGCGCGAAGACCACCGGGACGGCCGGGCGCTGGCCGCGCCGGATGAGGTCAGAGCCGGCCATCGTCCTCGCCTCGCTCGATGTAGATCTCTTCCTGCTCCTCCAGCTTCCGCACGATCGCCACGATCCGCTGCTGGGCTTCGAGCACCTGGCGCGAGCGGACGGGCCCGAGCAGGCTCATCTCCTCCCGGAGCATCTCGGCTGAGCGGGTCGAGAGGTTGCGGAAGATCTGCTCCTGGAGGGCGGCTGGCGCATTCTTCAGGGCGAGCGGCAGATCCTTGAGATCGACCTCGCGGAGCACCCGCTGGAGTGATCGGTCATCCAGCAGGCTGAGATCCTCAAAGGTGAAGAGCAGGCGCCGCACCTCTGCGGCAAGCTCGGCATCCCGCTGCTCCAGTGCTTCGAGAACAGCACGCTCGGTGGCGCGGTCGGCGTGGCTGAGCACCTTCGCCATAAATTCGGCCCCACCGACCCGGCTGTAGTCGGTCGTCAGGACGCCGCCCATGCGATGCTGAAGGGCGGCCTCGACTGCCTGGACCACCTCCGGCGGGGTCCGGTCCATCGCCGCCAGGCGCAGGGCCACCTCCGAGCCGAGCTCGATCGGCAGTGATTTCAGGACCGTCGCCGCAAGAGCAGGGGGGAGATGGCCCAGAACGAGGGCGATCGTCTGGGGATTCTCCTCCTGGAGGAAGGCGGTGAGCTGGGCAGGCTCGGTCTGGCGGAGGAAGTCGAATGGCCGCGGGCGCACCCGGTCAGCGAGCCGCTCCAGCACCTCGCGGGCGCGCGTCTCGCCGAAGGCCTTGGTGAGCATCTCCCGGGCGTAGTCCGCCCCGCCCACGGCCAGGTAGTCCTGAGCCGCGGCCAGCTGGTAGCATTCCTCGAGGATCTGATTGGTCTGCTCGTCATCCAGGGTGCCGATCGTCACGACCTCCAGGGTCAGCTCCTCGATCTGGCTCTGGGTCATGTGACGGAGCACCTGCGATGAGAGCTCCGGGCCGAGGGCCACAAGCACCGCCGCGGCCTTGCGCCGCCCACTCAGGGTGGGTGTTGTGACCAGGCTCATCGGCGGTTCCCCCGATCTTCGGCCATCCAGGCCTGGAGGATCGAGGCGATCAGGGCGGGATCCTTCTGAGCGACCTCAACGAGCTGGGTCCGGACCCGACTGCGCTGGGCGGCGAGTGCTGGCCGCGTGCCGGCCGCGATCTCCTCCGCCTCCAGCTCCGGCGGTGGGACAGCGGGCACTGGAATCGCCCGCACCGCCGGGATGGTCCGGGCACCGCGGCGGCGGAGGAGTAGAAGGGCCAGGAGGAGGACCGCCAGCGCCGGGCCGACGATGAGGCCGATAGTGCGGACCAGCTCCAGGATCTGTTCCTGCCGACTGATGGTGGTTGCCTGGCCAGCCGACTGGATCTGCTTCAGCGGCACCGGCACGACCGTCACCACGTCGCCCCGGCTCGGATCGTACCCGACCGCTGCCTGGACCATCTGGGTGATGTTCGCCAGGGTAGCCGGGTTGACCGCGCTCGAATCCACCGCGACCGATGCAGACAGACGCTTGATCGCGCCCGGGGCGCGCTGAATCTTCTCGACCGTCCGCGAGAGCTCATAGCTCCGGTTCGATTCAGTGCGCTCGCTCGCGGCGCCGGGGACCATGGTTGGCGTCACCTGCTGGTAGGTGGGAACGTTGCTGGTGACGCCGGGCACGCCGCCGACGGGTGTGCCCGGGGCCTGGACCTCGTGGACCTCCTGATCAGTGCGGATCTGCGGTTGGAGACCATTCGGGCTGTAGATCTCGTTGGTCGCCTCGCCGGTGCTCCAGTCGAGCTGGAGATTCACCTGGACGCTTGACCGCCCCGGACCCACGACCCGATCGAGCATGTCCTGGAGGCGCGCCGCGAGATCCTGCTCCATCGCCCGCTCGGTCGCGTACTGGTCGCTGACGCCGGCCGGGTCACTCGCCGGCGAGTCCTCGGTCTGGTGGAGTAGCTGTCCCCGGGTATCCAGAAGGACGACCTGAGACGGCTTCATGCCCTCGACCGCGCCGACGACCAGATCAACGATCGCCTGTCCCTGGCTTCGAGTCAGGGTGTAGCCGGGCTTCAGATCAATCACCACCGCCGCCGAGGGATCGCGCTGATCGCGGACGAACACGCTCGGCTGGGGGATGGCAAGATGGACCCGGGCCGAGGCGACCGGCTCGAGCTGTTCGATCGAGCGTGCGAGCTCTCCCTCGAGCGCACGCTGGTAGTTCACCTTCTGGACGAAGTCAGAGAGCCCAAAGCTGGGCTGGTCGAAGATCTCGAACCCGACGCCGCCCCGGAGGAGGCCAGCGCCAGCGACCTGAACCCGCGCCTCAGCGAGCATCGTCGCCGGCACCCGGATATTCGAGTTGCTGTCGATCTGATAGGGTATCTGCAGTTCCTTCAGCTTGTTCGCGATAGCGGCCGCCTCATCCGGTTTCAGGTCGCTGAAGGCTACCTCGTAGGGCACCTGCGTGCTCAGGAAGAGCCAGAGGGCGACCGTCCCAACCAGGCCGAGGAGAACAAGCCCCAGTGCCAGCCGCCGGCCCGTGGTCAGGCCGTCCCACTGCTCGCGGAGCCAGGGGAGCAATGTCGTCCTCACGCGTCGCGACCTCTCATTCCCTTTCTCGACTGATCATTCTGTCCGCTCTGATCGTTCTGTCCGGGTAAGGAAGATGGCCCCGCCGTCTCTCCATTCCGGGCCGGCACGGCCGCCGGGGCATCCCCCGCTCTCCTGCTTTGACGCGGCACTAGAACTGCATCCGCATGACGTCCTGGTAGGCCCCGATGACCTTGTCCCGGACCTGCATCGCCAGGTTAAAGCTGAGCGAGCTCTGCTCCATCGCCAGGACAGTATCGACCAGGCTGACATCCTTTCCGGCGGCGAGATCGGCCGCCTGGCTATCGGCCCGGGCCTGGGTGGCGGCAAGCCCCTGGAGCGCCTGCCCGAGGATGCCTTCGAACGATGCGGGCGCAGTGGTGTTGGTCGGGGTAATGGTCGGGATGCGAATCGGTGAGATGGCCTGGATCTCCAACGCTACCCTCCGGTCGGTGACGGTGTCCTCCCGGCCTGGCATTCCGCGGCCGGGGAACGGCTGAATCTGCATGCGGACGGCACGATCACGCCCGCCCGAGGTCGATCGTGCGCTGGACCTGGTCCCGGGTCACCTGGACGACCGCCGCGTTGGCCTGGTAGGCACGGCTGGCGGCGAGCAGGTCGACCATCTCGGTGGTGAGGTCCACGTTCGGGTAGTTGACGAAGCCGTTGGCATCGGCCAGGGGATTGCCCGGGTCGTGAACCCGGCGCGGCGGCCGGGGATCCTGCACGATCGCGGTGACCTCAACGCCCATGGTCGGGGCCTGGAGATCGTGCCCCGGAGCGTTCGCGATGGGCTGGAAGACGACCATCTCACGCCGGTAGGGGCCGCCTCCGGGCGTCGAGACGGTCTCGATGTTGGCAAGGTTGCTTGCGATCACATCCATGCGGAGGCGCTGGGCGGTTAGCGCTGATCCGGCGATTGAAAGGCTCTGCACGGCATCCATGAGCTACCCTCATCTCTTCGTGACTGCCGTGGGGGAGAAAGAGGCGCGAACGGTCGAACCGGCCACTGCGCAGGGCACGTGGGAGGGAACGGAGGATGTCCCGGGCGTGGCGCGCGGGCATCTGGGGCCCGGGTGCGCTTACACCTGCTGGTCGAGGAGACTGGGCCGGTTCGGAGGCTGGCGGCGCGGGGCCCGCCGGGCCATGGCCCGGAGCTCAGCCCGCACCAGTGCCCGGCGCTCTTCGAGGCGTCCCCGGATCTCGGCATCGGCCGCCTGGATCCGCTGGAGGAACACCACCCGTCCGCGCCGCTCGGCCGGTGCGGGCTCCGGCAGACTGGCGAGGAGCTGGCCGCGCTGCCGGAGCAGTTGCTGGATCGCCTCCAGGTCCGGGCTCGGCATCCGAACGGCGGCCAGCAGGGCGTCGGTCAGCCGCATGATCTCGGCGAGCGCGGACGGTTCCATTGGCGGCACCTCCCCAGAGCAGTCAGGTGCGGACATCAACCGGGACCGGCTCCGCACCGGCCAGTCCCTGCCGTGCAACCTCCCGCCAGGCCGCGAGCAGTTCGCGAATATACCCCAGCACCTCGCGGGCCGGTGCGGCGTCCTTCTCCACGTTCGCCAGGACGAGCCGGCGGAAGAAGTAGTCGTAGAGGCCGTCCAGCTGATCGGCGAGCGGGCCGACCTCGCGATCGAGCGACGCGCGCAGCTGGGCGATGATCGCCTGGGCGCGGACGAGCGCGGTATGTGCCTGCTCGAGGTCGCGCCGCTCGATCGCCTGGATGCCCTGCTCGATGAAGCGCGCTGCCCCCTCGAAGAGCTGGACGACAAGCTGGGCAGGGCTCGCCGTTGTGACCTGCGCCTTCCGATAAGCGCTCGCGCTGGTTCCGATCATCGTCTCCTCCCTTCCATAGTCTCCTCCCATCCTGCGTATCGGTCTGGCCCGGACTGCTGATCCGAGCCGGTATCTTCCCCGCGGCGCGCCAGCCCTTCCCGCCGCCCTGCTCCGGTCACGAGTTGCGAACGGCGGAGGCGTTGCCGGCCCCGGCTCAGCCGCCGTTCGTGCTCCCGCTCCCGGTGGCGCCGCCTGTTCCGAGCCCGCCGCTCGATCCACTCGTCCCGCCCATTCCCAGAATCTGCATGCCGAGGGCGTTGCCCTGGGACTGGAGCAGGGCGAGGGTCGCCTCGAGCTGGGAAAACTGCTGTTCGAGCGCCTGCTGGCGTATGTCGAGCATCTGCTGCAGGTTGTTGATGTTGTCGGTGATATCCTGCTGCTCGTTCGTGATCGCCTGGGTGCGGGCATCGAAGAGGCCGCCCGGGGCGATCAGCGCGTTCAGGTAGTCGTTCAGACTGTTTGCCACCCCCTCGGTCCAGTTCACGCTGAACTGGAAGGTGGACGGCTGGATCGTGCTCCCGGTCGTCAGGGTGACCCCGGGGATCAGGCTGGTATTGGTGCTGTTCGGGCTCAGGACCCCGGTGCGATTGAAGAGCACCTGGCCGTTGGCGGCATTGAACTGGACCTGGGCATTGCCCGCGCTGTCGAGGACGGTGATGACGTAGGTCCCATTCAGATGGCTGTCGGTCGGCGTGCCGCTCGCGCCGGTGATCGCATTGCCGGAGCCGCTGGTCTGGGTCACCGCGCCCAGGCTGGCGGTCAGCGCGGTGAAGAGGGTGCGGACTGCGTCCGGGTTCGCCTGGAGCGCGGCGGTCAGCTTGGCGTCGTCGGCCTGGTAGGTGCTGGTCGTGCCGGGGGTACTGCCGATCGGTCCGCTGGAGATTCCGACGCTGGTCAGGGTCTGGTAGCCGGGCGTTCCACCGCTTACGGGCGTCGTCAGGAGGGTACGGAGGGTCTGCTCGATCCCCTGGATGCCGTAGTCGCCAGCGAGTGCGCCTGCCTTGCTCGGATCCGGATCAGCGGCCGTGTACTTGTCGATGTCCGAGAGGAAGGTATTGAGCGCGTTGACGAAGGAGTGCACCGTGTTCAGGGTGGTCGTCGTATCCTGGGAGACGGTCACCGTCACCGGCGTCGTGCTGGCGCGCTGGAGGGTCAGGGTCACCCCGGGAACGTAGCCGCTCAGGGTGTTGCTCGAGGTTGTGATGTCCTGGCCGTTGTTCACCCCGCTGATGTTGACAATCGCGTTCTGACCGAGCTGCTGGGGCACGCTCTGACCGGAGGCGTTGAGCAGGTGGAGTGACTGCAGCAGATTGCCCGAGACGTCCTGGAGCGAGATCGCCGCGCCGCCGGTGGAGGTCGCGGTGAGGGTCACTCGGTCGGTCAGGGCGTCGTAGGAGGCGCGGACCCCGGCCGAGGAGGCATTGATCCGGCTGATGATATTGTTGAGGGAGTCCCCACTGCTCCAGGTAATCTGGACGCCGTTGATCTGGATCGTGCCGCCGCCGCTCGCGTCAGGAGCGAGCGGGGTTGCGAACGACTGGGTGGAGAGCGACTGGGTCGGATCGATCCGGCCGAGCGGGCCCGGGCTGGCAACCCGGTCCGTGCCGTTCTGGTAGGTCCCGTTGGTCAGGCCAACTGCCGCCGCGTTGGTCCCGGACACGTTGACCGTGATCGTCCCCTGCGAGCCGAGCGTCTTCTGGGTGAGCTGGAGCTGGTCGCCGTTGGCGCCGGTCACGGTCGCGGTGACGTCCAGGCCGGCCTGATTGAGCGCATTGGCAATGTAGGCGGCGTTCTGGGCGGCGGTGTAGGTGGTGTCGGTCTGGTTGATCGTGACCGCAGTGCCGTCAATAGTGATCGTCGCCGAGATCGCGCCCGCGCTGACCGGGCTGCCGGTCACGCTGGTCGCCGTATTGCCGACGATAGCGCCGCCGAGGAGCCCCACTGCTGAGAGGAAGTTGCTGGTATCACTGCTTGATCCGAGCTGGATTGCCACGCCCGGTGCGGAGACGAGCTGAAGGATGTTGGGGCGGCCGTAGGCATCGTTGACGATGCTGGCAGTGACCCCGGCGCCGGAGGAGTTGATCAGGTCGACGATGCTGTGCGCAGGATCCGAGGGATCGTACAGCTTCGAGCTGCTGTCGATCGTGATCGTTCTGCCGTTGATCGTGAAGGTGCCGGTTGTGATTGGTGTGCCGATCCCGGCGCTGGTGATCGGCGCGGTGAGGTTGACCGGGGTGCCGATTGCCGCGGCGAGGGTCCCGTCCGGGCTGGCGCTGGTCACCATCGTCGCGGTCGCGATCTGCTTGACCAGGACGGTGAAAGAGCCGCTGGCGGCGTCTGGCCCGGCTGTGGCGGTCAGGACCGCCGGCTGGCCAGCCGGCGTGTCGGTCGTCGCCTGTTTGGCGGCAACGTTCGCGGGGAGCGCCAGCGCCTGGACCGCCTTCTGAAGGTTCGTCGCATCAGCCTTGAGCTGATTGATCGCCGCCTGCTCGGCGGTGAGGGCCGCGCTCTGCTGCTGGAGAAGGGTGATCGGCTGGCGGTCGACTGCGAGCAGGGCGTTGATCAGACTGCTGGTATCAATCCCGGACACCAGACCGGTAAACGAGATCGGGCTCGTACTCACGTGATCCTCCTCGATGGACTGCCGGTCCGCGGTCTGAACGGACCGGCGGGCCGGCAACCCCGGTCTCCCCGCGGTCCGGCCGTTCTGCCGACCGGTCTCCGTGCCGCCTCAGGGCCGCGATCGCGGATCGGGTCGGAGCCGCGGCGGCACCTGTCGGATCGCCAGCGACCTCCCGCCGCGGCGGAGGCGTCGGGACCGCTCGGGACTCGCGGCCGCTCGCGGCGGTCCGGCGCGGGCCTCACGGGCTCTCCGCGGGCGGCGCGGACTCGCGGGCCGCCAGCCCCTGCAGGTAGGACCGGATGTAGGCGGCGATCTTGAGCGCCTCCTCCGGCGGAACCTGGCGGACGACCTCGCCGCTCCGCCGATCGACGACGCGGGAAACCATCTTGCCGCTCGCCGGATCGAAGCGGAACTGGACCACCAGGAGGTCCGGTGGGACATGCGGCGGGGGTCCCGGAGAGGCATCGGCTGGATCGGCCGGGGGAGAGGGCGGCTCGGCCGCCGCCGTTCGTGCCGGGCGGCGGGCCGGCTCCCCCGTCTCGGGTCGCGATCCGATTCGCTCGTTCGGGCGTGGACCCGCTGGATGCACCTGCACTGCTATCCCCACCTCGTGGCGAAACCGGCGGCGGGACGGACGCTGGCGGATGCCGTGCCCGGGCCAGCGCGCGCCCCGCGCCGCTGTCACGCCGGGCCACGCGGAGAACGGCGGATGCGGAGCGCGGGCGATCAGGACGCCGGGGGCGTGCACCGCCCCCCGGAGCCTGATCACCGCGCCCCGCTCCACTATCCCGCTCCCGCGCCCCCGGCTGCTTACCGCAGCAGGGTCAGGACGACGTTCGGCGCCTGGTTGGCCTGGGCGAGCACCGCCATGCCAGCCTGCTGGATGATCTGGGTCTTGGTGAAGTTGACCATCTCGGCGGCCACATCCACGTCGCGGATCCGGCTCTCCGAGGCGGCCAGGTTGGTGCTGGTCACGTTCAGGTTATTGATCGTGTGCTGGAGGCGGTTCTGGTAGGCGCCGAGGGTCGCCCGGGTGCCGTTGAGCGTATCCAGGGCGCTGTCCACCGCGGTGATCAGGGCCTGGGCGTTGGCGACGCTCTGGGTCGTATTGAAGTTGTTGAGGGCAGTGTCGAGCCCGAGCGATGTGGTATCGACGCGGGCGAAGCCGACGGTGATGGTGTCAGACGCATTCGCGCCGACCTGCAGGTTGGCACTTGCGGAGGCCGCCGAGGTCACGACCGTCTTGCCGGCGAGGCCGCTGGCGATATTGGTGCCAGTTTCGCCACTAACTGAGGAGATGGTCACAGAGACCCCGAGCTTGTCGTAGTTGAGCGTGTACGATCCACCCGCGGCGACGTTGACACTGGTGAGGTCGATCGTCTGGGAGTTTGTCCCATCACTGAGGGTGAGCTGACCGGCCGTGTTGGTGAAGGTAAAGGTCGTGCCCGCCTTCGCGCTCGTGACGTCGACCTTGGTCACCGAGGTGTTGCTCGCGGTGGCGACAACGAAGCCGTTCTGGACCTGGCTCGTGGAGTCCAGTTGGGTCTGGAGGCTGCCGGTGAGGAGCGACTTACCGTTGAACTTGGTCTGGGTCGAGATGGCGTTGATCTGCTGCTGCAGCTGCTGGAGCTCGTCGTTGATCGCGGCGCGGTCGGAGGTGGAGAGGGTATCGTTCGAGGCCTGGACCGCCAGCTCGCGCATGCGCTGGAGCATCGCCGAGACCTCGTTCAGGGCGCCGTCGGCGGTCTGGATCATCGAGATGCCGTCCTGGGCGTTGCGGGCGGCCTGATTCAGACCGTTCACCTGGGCGTTCAGCTTCTCGCTGATCGCCAGCCCGGCGGCATCATCGGCGGCGGAGTTGATCCGCAGGCCGCTCGACAGCCGCTGGATGCTCTGGCTGAGCGAGAGGCTGGTGAGATCCAGGTTGCGCTGTGCCTGAAGGGCGTCGATGTTGGTATTGATCCGAAAACTCACGGTTACCTCACCTGGGCGTGGATTTCGGGGATCGAGCGGTCCCGCCGGGCGGTCTCGCCCGGGACGGGTCCGCATCCGTCCCTCTACCACTACTATCGCCGGGATCGCGGCAAAAGGTGCAGGGATGCCGCACCAGAGGAGGAAGGATGTCTGCCGGGGACAGTCCCGCGGCCGGTACCACCGCCGACCCGACCGCGCCAGGTCGTCGGCCCGACGGCCGGGCGGAGGAGAGCGGCCGCGGCGCCGGGGATGGATCCGGCGCGGAGGAAGTGAGGATGGCGGACGGCTCATCGGCCGATCGCGGGGAATAGAAGGGTCATGGCGGAAGCCGGTCGTCCCGCCAGGGGCGGATTGCGGCGTCTGGCGGCTGCTGGCGTGCAGCAGGCACGGCGCCGCGCTGGAGGTGGAGACGTTAGATCAGGTAGTCGAACAGGCTCGGCGGGAGAGTGCGGGCGGCCGCCGCCATGCTCGCCCGGCGGACAATGTCGGCCTGAGCGTAATCCGTCGCCGCCTGGACCATATCGGCATCCACGAGCGTTGACTGGAACTGCTGGAGCCGGAGCTGGGTGCTGGTGAGCTGATCGCGCATAGCGTTCACCTGATTCAGCTTTGCCCCGACGCTCGCCCGCTCCTGGAGGAGCTGGTTCTCCGCGTCCTGGAGCTGGGGAATCACCGCCTGGATCGCCGCAGTATTGTTCGCCTGGAGCGCCTGGCGGAAGCTGGTCAGCGCCGCGAAGACCCGGTCGAACAGCGCCGTGCCGGTCGTCGGGTCGTGACCGATCGTGTTGACCTGGATCCGCATCGAGGAGCTGATCTCGCGGGTCAGCGCGGCGGTCGCTGAGACCGGGTCGCTGTTCGTGTAGGTGACGACACCGCCTGCGTAGGCGAAGGGTGCCGCGGTGGTCGCCGCCCCGGCGAAGAGGTAGCTGTCGGCGTAGGTGCTGTTGCCGACCTGGACCATCTGGCCGATCAGGGCATCCACCTCGCTGGCCATGGCCTGACGGTCCGCTGCGCTCATGGTGTCGTTCGCCCCTTCGACCGCCAGCTCCTGGGCCCGGAGGAGCGCCTGGCTCACGTTCGCCAGGGCGGTATCGGTCGCGCTCAGCCAGGAGGATGCCGCGTCGATGTTCCGGAGATACTGGTTCCCCTGGTCGATGCTCGCCTGGATGGTGAGCGCGCGGGCCCCGTCCTGCGGGGCATCGGAGATCTTGCTCAACCGTTTGCCGGTCGTGAGCTGGTTCTGAATCTCGGCGATTCGGTTCTCGTTGTTCCAGAGGTTCTGAACAGTCAGATCGACGAGGATCTGGTCGGTGACGCGCATCGCCTACCTCCCGACGATACCGGTGTCATTGATGAGCTTGTCGAGCATCGCATCGAAGGTGGTCAGCGCCCGTGCCGCGGCCTCGTAGGCCCGCTGGTAGGAGATCAGGTGGGCCGCCTCCTCGTCGAGCGAGACGCCGGCGATCTGGGCCTGCCGCTGCTGGAGGTGGCTGACCAGCACCTGCTGGTTGTCGGCGTCGTTCTTGGCCGTGGCCGCCGCGTTGCCAATGGCGGTGGCAAGCTCCTGGTACTGGCCGTCGATCGTCGGGCTCCCGGGCGGGGCACCCCCGGCAGAGGGATCGCGCTGGAGCGCGGCGATGGCGAGGGCGTTGGACCCGTCGCCCGGCCCATTGGCGACGCGCGATGCCGCGATGAGGTTCGGATCCTGGACAATCGCCGGGTTCACCGCGATATTGCTCGCATCGGTCCCGACGAAGAAGTTGCGGCTGACCGGTGTGTTTGGCGTCACCAGGTCATAGACGTTCGTCGCGGGCGGACCGGTGCCCGAGTGGACTGCATTGACCGCGGCGATGAGTCGGGCGGCGACGGCATTCAGGGCGTTCAGGCGGGACGGAATCTCCTGGTCGCGCATCTGGAGAATCCCGGCCAGGCTGCCACTGCTCGGCTGGATAACGGTTCCGTTCGGACCGACGATGTCGGTCGTTCCGCTCCCGTTTGGGACGGTCGAAAGCGGCGTGACCGTCGTGCCGTCGACCAGGGGAACGCCGGCGATGGAGATGCGAACGGCGCCGTTGCTCAGGTCGGTCACCGATACCCCGGCGATCCCGTAGATCTGGCGGATCAGGGCGTCGCGCTGGTCGCGCAGGTCGTTAGCGTGCTCGCCAGTCACCTCAACCATGGTGATCTGACGATTGAGCTCGGCAACCTGACCGGCGAGGGTGTTCAGCTGGCTCACCTGGAGGCCGACCTGCTGATCGAGCCCCTGGCGGAGCTGATCGAGCTGGCTTACACTCTGCTGGAATGCCGCAGCAAGCGCCTGAGCCTGAGCTACCACGTTCGTCCGCGCGCCCGGGTCAGTTGGGGCGCTCGAGAGGTCCTGCCAGGAGTTCCAGAACTGGCTCAGGAGACTGCTTATGCCGTGCCCGGACATCTCATCGAAGACCGCCTCGATCTGGGCGGTCGTGTCCTGGGCGACACTGCCGGCTGCCTGCTGGGCGAGGGCGAGCCGGAGCTGGGTAGTGGTGAAGCTGTCGGTAATGCGGTTGATGCTTGCTACGCTGACCCCGGTGCCGATTTGCCCGGGACCGGTCGAGCCCAGTGCTGGCGGCGGATAGGGTGGGTTGGCGACGAGGTCCACCTGCTGCCGGCTGTAGTCGGGGTTGTCGGCGTTGGCGATGTTCTGGGTCGTCGTCTCGACCTGGATCTGCTGGGCGCGCAGACCGCTGAGCGCGGTCTGGATGCCTCCGAAAAGGGACATCGCAAACCTCACGTATAGTGGTCAAGAAGCAGAGAAGAGCCCGTTGGGGCACCCGTTCGCGGCGCGTAGGCACGCGGATGGCTCGCAGTCGCATGGATGCGTGCCAGGAGCTGGCCCTGACATAGGATCTCCTGACGGAGCGCGAGCAGATCGGCCCGGAGGGGAGGCGGCGGGCTGATCTCCAGGGCGCCGAGGCGCGCCGCGAGCTGATGGAACGCGCTCGCGGCGGCCAGCAGGCCGGCGAAGTCGGCGTGCGCGAGCGCCCGGCGCTGTGCCGCAACCAGGCGGCGCGCCTCGGCGATGATCCGCTCGAGCTCATCCGCCGGGCGGCCCGGCATCTCAGCCACGGCCGAGCAGCCTCCGGGCGAGCGTCTCGATCGGGACCTGATAGGCATTCCGGGCGATCGCCGCCGCGAGCGCGGCCACCCGCTCCGAGCGAACGTCCGGCAGGGCCTTGGCCGCGGCGATGAGCCGGTCGAGGTCGGAGGCGTCCAGCGTTGCCCCCTCGGGCTCGGCTGGGTCGGTTGAGCGGGTGCCGGGTCTGGCGGTCACCCGGTCGGTGCCGTCGACGCCGGCGATGGATCGCATGAGGCCGATAGGATCAAGGTTCATACTGCTTCCTCCGCGCGGCGCCCCGGGGCGATGAGATCGGCTCCGTGCCGCTCGGCCTGGTCGCACCGCGTCCGGGCCTGAGCGGTCCGCGGGCGGCACCGGGACCGCCGACGAGCGTGAAGGCTCCTACCATCAGTATCGTCGGCATGAACCCGCGAGGTGCTGTGTGCCCGCCCGGGAGCCTCTCGCTCCGCGGGGGCCCCGGGAGGACGAGTGAGCCCGCGTCTCCTCACCGGATCCAACGCCGTTCGGTCAGGCCGGGGATGCCCGCCTCTGCTCGTGGGGTGACCCGGAGGGGGCACCGAGCGCCCCGGCACTGCCGGCTCAGCCGTCCACCGGCATCCACTGCTGACGGCCGGGCGACCGTGAGTACGTTCAGCCCTACGCATGCCCGAGATCCTGGATGGTGCCGCCGGCCAGTTCGTCCCAGGTCCGGACCATCTGGGCATTGAGCTGGTAGGCGCGCTGGGCCCGGATCAGGGTGGTCAGCTCCTGGGCGAGATCGACGTTGCTCGCCTCGAGCGCTCCTGGCACCGGACGGTCGGATCCGGCGGGCGTATAGGGCTGGGGCGGCCCACTTTCTGCGGTCGCCGTCAGGACGCCGTTGCCGAGGGGCAGGAGGCCCTCCGGGTTGGCGAAGCGCACCAGCGGGAGCGATCCGACAACGCGCGGGCCGTTTGGACCGGTCGCGATGATGCGTCCGCTCGCATCGACCGCTGGAGCGCTGTCGCCCGGCTGGAGCCGCAGGCCCGCGGCGATGGGGTAGGTCCCTACCTGGAAGGTGCCCTGGGCGGTGACGCTGAGGATCCCGTCGCGCGTGTAAGCGGTCTGGCCGCCGGGCAGCTGCACCGCCAGATACACTCCATCCGGCAGGGCTAGATCGAGCGGGGCGCCGGTCGCGACGGGGGCGCCTGCCCGGTCTGGCTGGAGGGTGCGGGCGACCTGGACGCCGCGGGTTGGCGCATCAGCTGTCGTCAGGCCGAGCGGGGTGGTCAGGCCGAAGACGTTCGGGTCCGCAGGAAGATCGACCAGTTCGGCCCGGAAGGACCGAAAGCCGGGCGTCTGCAGATTGGCCAGGTTGTGCGCAACCACGTCGAGCCGGGTCTGCTGGGCACGCAGACCGGACGCGGCGAGGTCGAGGAAGGTCGGTTCCATCGGTCACACTCCTCCACGCGGTCTCATCGTGCATTCACCTGGTCGATCAGGCGGCCCAGGGCATCGTCCTCGGTGACCAGTGCCTTCTGGGCCGCCTGGTAAGAGCGGGTTGCGGCGATGACATCGGTCATCGTCGCGGCGAGGTCAACATTCGATCCCTCGAGGTGGCCGGGCAGGAGGCGGGGATTGGCAACCACCTGGCCTGCCGCGCCGCCAGCCGGCACGAGGTAGGTTCCGTCGCGTCGGTCGAAGACAGTGCCTGGCGGGAAGGTCACGATCTGAAGGCGGCCCAGCACCTGACCTCCCGCTGTCACCTCACCAGTCGGCAGGATCGACACGGGACCGGCCGCCCGCAGGGGGCCGGTCTGCCCCAGGACCGGCCAGCCTTCGAGCGAGGTGAGCTGGCCCTGACCATCCAGCCGGAACGCGCCCCGGCGGGTGTAGCGAAGGCCGTCCGGGGCCTGGACGACAAAGAAGCCGTCGCCGGTGATCGCAACGTCGAGCGGGCGGTCGGTCGCATCGATCGGGCCAGGGGTGAGGTCAACCGTCGGACGCGACATCACCGAGGCGATGTCAAGTCCACCGATGGTCGCCTCGCCCGCCCCGATCCGGTCGAGGAGCAGACGCGAGAAGGTCTGCTCCTCAATGCGGTCCTGACGGTAGCCGGGCGTGTCCACGTCGGCCAGGTTCGCGGCGAGCGTCTCCAGACGCAGGTTCTGGGCAACGAGCTGGGAGGTGGCGATAGCGACGCCGCGGAGCATGCTTACCTCCGTCGATGTTCGAGCGTGATCAGAGCGCCGGCCGTCGCCACGAGGGCGGCGGTCATATCCGCCGGGAGCGCCGTGCCGCCAGCGCCGGTGTTGGGGAGCTCCCGCGGCATTGGTCCAAATGGTGTGGGCGGAAGGATGCGCCCGACGATCGTGCGGCGCGGTCCAGGGCGGTCGGGCGCGGGCGTCGACTCGGCCGTGACGAGGACGAGGTTCCAGCCCCGATCCGGGATCGGATCTGGCAGGAGTTCATCGAGCGTCGCCGTACCGTCGGGCTGGGGGCGGAGCGCGCCGAGGCGGAAGACAACCCCCGGCTGGTCGTCCCGTGTCAGCCAGACCACATAGGAGAGCCCCGGTGCGGCCGGCAGGCCGCGGGCGGTCAGTCGGGCTTCTCCCTCGGCCCGGACCAGCTCCATAACCCCGCTAGCGTCTGCCGGCCCCCAGGTGGACAGACCGTTCTGATAGGTGAGGACGACCCGGACCGGCGTCCCGTCGGCCAGCACTGCCGCCGGGTGCCCGATCAGCCCCCCGACCAGGCTGAGAAGGGCCAGCAGGAGCCCCACCAGTGGACGGCGCGGCAGCCGGATGGGCCAGGGACGGCGTGCCGGGGCGCACCGCCCCGTCGGGATGGATAGACGCGTGCTCATGGTTTTCCTCCGCCGGAGGCGCCGCCGCGGCGTCGACCTCCAGGAACGTGCGCAGTTTCAGGATGGCGCGGCCGTGCAGACGGACCGCAACGGTTTTGTGGATGCCGAGGACCTTCGCGATCTCTGGCAGGGTGAGGTCCTCGACGTAGTAGAGCGAGAGGACGAGCCGCTCCCGGTCGTCGAGCCGGCGGAGCGCCTCGGCCACCATCGCCAGGACAGCCCCGCGCTCGGAGGGATCGTCGACTGCGGCGGACTGGATCAGATCGGCAAGCGGCGCGCCCTCGCTCTCCGTTGCCGCATCGAGCGAGATCACCGCACAGCTCGCCGCGTCGAGCAGGCTGGCGTACTGCGCTGCGCTGAGGCCGAGCGCCTCCTGGATCTCACTGTCGGTCGGGAAGCGGCCGAGCGACGTGGTCAGGCGGCTCGTCTCTTCCTGAAGGGCGCGCACCTGGTGGCGGGTCGCCGCATCGATCAGGTCGAGCGTGCGGATGGCGTCCAGGACTGCCCCCCGGATTCGGATCGCCGCCCAGGCCGCGAACGGAACCCCCTGACTTGGATCATACCGGTCGATGGCCTGGATCAAGCCGATGATCCCGTGGGCGACGAGGTCCTCTCGATCAAGGACCGCCGGCATGCCGATCGCCAGGCGGCCGATGACGTGGTGGACGAGCGGCAGGTTTTGAAGAATCATCTGCTCCCGCCCGGTCGGATTGCTCGCGTACGCTGCCGCGGCACTGCCTCTTCGGGCGACCATCACGCGCCCTCCTTCACTCGGGTCGAGGATGGATCAGTCGTCGGCGCTCCCGCGACGGGCGCGGGCTCCGGTCCGGACTCTCCCGACGTCTTGATCGGTCGACCTGAATCTGATCCGGGCGCTGTCGGACGGGAGGGAGCGGACGGCGAGGCCAGGATCTGCAGAGCCGCGCGCCCAAGCAGGCCGACCGCCACGCCACCGCCTGCCGCGACAAGCAGCGCGACCTCCGGCAGGCCGCCCGCGGCCACACCGCCGATGTAGACGGCCAGCATCAGGACACCGATGATGGCGAAGAGTAGATCGTTCAGCGGTGGCATCGCATTGTCCACGGTGGACTTACGAGCGGCACAGCCGGCCGGAGAGCGCACCGGTTGCGGGCATGTGGGCGGCGATCATCCTGCACCGCCGACGACCCCGATCGTCTGGACGACCATCTGCGGCGGTACCTCCTCGTAGGCGAGGACGATCAGGTTGGGCAGGTGGCGCTCGACCAGGCGGCGAATCGGCAGGCGCAGTCGCCCCGGTACCAGGAGGGTAGGGATGCCTCGCGCCGCCGCCCGCTCCATCTCTCGGGCGAGCTCCTGGAGCAGGGCCTGAGCGGCAGCTGGCTCGAGGGCCAGGGTTGTCCCCTGGTCGGTCACCTGGATCGCCGCGGCAAGCTGCTGCTGCCAGCGTGGGGCGAGCGCGAGGACGTTCAGCTTCCCGTCCTCGCCGGCCAGGCCGGCGACGATCGTGCGGCCCAGCGCCCGCCGGACGTATTCGGTCAGCTGGGCGGGGTCGCGGGTCTCGCGTGCATGGTCGCTCAGGGTCTCGAGGATCACCACCAGGTTGCGGATGGGGACGTGCTCGCGGAGCAGGTTCTGGAGCACTCGCTGGATCTCACCCAGGCTGAGGCGGTCGGGCACGAGCTCGTTCACCAGGGCCGGGTTGTCGGCCTTGACCCCATCGAGCAGGTTCTGGACATCCTGCCGGGTCAGGAGCTCCGGGGCATGGTTCCGGAGGGTCTCGGTCAGGTGGGTGACGATGACCGAGGCCGGATCGACCACCGTGTAGCCGAGGACTTCGGCCCGCTCCCGATCCTCCGGGGCGAGCCAGAGGGCCGGCAATCCGAAGGTGGGGTCTCGGGTCGGGATGCCCGGCACCGGCTCCGCTCCCTCGGCGGGACCGAGGGCGAGATAGCGGTCGAGCCAGGCCTCGCCCCGGGCTACCTCGACACCCCGGATCCGGATCGCGTAGGCATTGGGCGAGAGCTGGAGGTTATCGCGCACCCGGATCGTCGGCAGGACGATTCCCAGCTCCAGCGCGAGCTGTCGGCGGACCCCCGCCACACGCTGGAGGAGATCACCGGTCACCAGCGCGCCGGCCGGCGGGGTCGGACCGGCTGTCCCCTCCGGGCTGGCAAGCGGAACCAGGGCGAAGCCGAGCTCGAGCTCGATCGGATCGACCCGGAGGAGGGCGGAGAGGTTCTCCTTGTCGGCCGGTGCGGGTCGGGCCGCGGCGCTGGCTGTCGCGGCGGTCCGCTGCTCGGTGCGGCTGAGCAGGTAGGCCGCGCCTCCTAGACAGGAAGCGAGGAAGAGGAAGGGGAGCTTCGGGAGGCCAGGCGCCAGCCCCAGCAGGGCGATCAGCCCGGCTGCAATGGCGACCGTTCGCGGCTTGAACGCGAGCTGACGGATCAGGTCCTCGCCGAGCCCGACGTCGGAGCCGGAGCGGGTGACGATGATGCCGCTCGCCGTGGCGATCAGCAGGGCCGGGATCTGGGCAACCAGCCCATCGCCGACGGTCAGGAGGGCGTAGGTCTGGAGTGCCTGGCCGATCGGCAGGTTGCGCTGGAGGACGCCGATGGTTAGTCCACCGATCAGGTTGACGACGATCAGCACCAGACCGGCGATGGCGTCACCCTTGACGAACTTGCTGGCACCGTCCATCGCGCCGTAGAAATCGGCCTCCTGCTCGATCTTCCGGCGCCGCCGGCGTGCCTCCTCCTCGTTAATCGTGCCGGCGTTCAGATCGGCATCGATCGCCATCTGCTTGCCGGGCATCGCATCGAGGGTGAAGCGGGCGGCCACTTCGGCAACCCGGCCAGCGCCGTTGGTGATCACGACGAACTGGATGACTACCAGGATCAGGAAGACGACGAAGCCGACGACGAAGTTGCCGCCCACGACGAAGTTGCCGAATGCCGCGATGACCAGGCCGGCGTGTCCGTTCAGGAGGATGAGGCGGCTCGAGGAGACGTTGATCGCAAGGCGGAAGAGGGTTGCGAACAGCAGAAGCGAGGGGAAGACCGAGAAGTCGAGCGGCTCGTGGACCGAGACGGCGACGAGCAGAATCAGAAGGGCCAGGGTGAAGTTGGTCGTGATGAACAGATCGAGGAGGGGGGCTGGCAGTGGGACGATGAGCATGCCGACGATCAGGGCAAGCCCGCCGGCCAGGATAAGGTCACTGTAGCGCAGGAGAAGGCCGGCGCCAGACGCCGGTCGGGTCGAGCGGGTGGATACAGCCATCGGAATGTTTCCCTCCCAGAGCCTTAGATACCCCTGCGCCGCAGGGTGAAGACGTAGGCCAGCACTTCCGCAACCGCCTGGTAGAGAGCGGTGGGGATCGGCTGGCCGATCTCGACCGAGCGATAGAGCGCCCGGGCGAGCGGCGGATTAGGAACGATCGGTACCCGGTGCTGGCGGGCGATCTCGATGATCCGCTGGGCGATCAGGTCAGCACCCTTGGCCACGACCTCCGGGGCCGCCATCTCACGGGGGTCGTAGGCGAGGGCGACGGCGAAGTGGGTCGGGTTGGTGATGACGACCCGCGCCTGCGGCACCCGATGGAGCATGCGCTGGCGGGCCAGGCGCCGCTGGAGGGCGCGGATCCGGCCGCGGATCGTCGGATCCCCCTCGGTCTGGCGGAGCTCCTCGCGCAGTTCACGTCGGGTCATGCGGGCCTGGCGAGAGAACTGCCAGCGGCGGTAGGCGAGGTCGGCGATGCCGAGGACGACCAGCGCACCCGCGCCGTTGCGCAGGGTTGTGAGGACGGCATCCCCGAGCGCCGCGTACTGGGGGGCAATCCCCCCGCTGAGAGCGGTCGGGAGCGTCTCCAGGATGTGCCGGGCCGGCCCCTGGACGGCGAGCGCCACGACAGCAAGCTTGAGGAGCGGCCAGAGGAGACCAATCAGGGCTTCCCGACTGACCATGCGCCGCAGGCCGGCCAGCGGGTTCAGGCGCTGGAGATCCGGCCCCAGAGCGCCAGGAGCGATCCGTCCCCGGGTCTGGAAGAGACCGGCCGCCAGGGCGACGACTGCCGCCGGGACGAGCACACCGACAAGAACGCCCAGCGCGCTGGCAGCCATCGGGGCGGCCAGACCTGGAAGATCCGCCGCGGTCAGGTCGGGATGGCCGGCCCGAATCAGGCTCGCGCGCAGGCCGGCCACGGCATTACCCAGCACGAAGGGGCTGACCTGCTGGAGGGCGATCACCGCGGCGAGCAGCCCCAGGGCGCCGGTCAGCTCGGCAGACCGGGGGAGCTGACCCCGGACGGCCAGCTCGTGCAGACGGCGGGCGGTGGGCGCCTCGGTGCGTTCCTCGCTCATTCC
>JADGGD010000229.1 GCA_019690095.1 Chloroflexota bacterium | reverse complement strand
GGACCGGCACGTCACTCGCGAGATCGACTTTGAGATCGACTATGCCTATCTACTGATGGGAGACCTTGATACGTCCTATGACTTAGTCATCGGCGAAGCAAAGAGTTTCTGCGACTTAACCGAGGACTCTGTTAAAAAAATGGCAGAAATCGCCGACCGTTTTGATCGAAAGCCTTACCTTGCATTCTCAACGCTCAAGGATTTCTACTCAGACGCGGAGAAGTCGCGGCTTCGCACGCTCGTGGAGCGAGGTTACAAAGTAATCGCGCTTACACGTGAGGAGCTTGATCCTTATGAGCTCTTCGACCGTTTTAAAAAGGCGCCGCACAAGTACGCGACTCGTTTAGAGGAGTTTTCGGAAAACACACTTTACCTGAATGTCCTGCAATAGGGTGTCAAAACACAGACGCTGCGACTCAGAGGCGTACAGCAGACTTGCATGACGAAAGGCGGACAGGATTGACGTATCTCAAGAAACTGATCGAAGTTTCACTCCCCCTCCCGGAGATCAACGACGCCTCGGCCTATGACAAGATGCCAGGCATCGGCCCGCATCCGAAGGGGATCCACCACTGGTGGGCTCGGCTGCCCTTGCCTGCGGCACGGGCAGTCCTCTTCGCGTCGGTGGTGGATGATCCGTCCAGCCACCCCGACCGATTCCCCACGGAGGAGGCGCAGGAGCGCGAGCGGGAACGCCTCTTCGAGATCATCCGGAGGATGATGCAGAAGCGGTTGCACGAGCACCCCGAGGTCTACGCCGAGGCGCGGGCCGAGATGCTCAAGCATTGTGACGGGAAGCTCCCGCCGGTGCTCGACCCCTTCGCGGGCGGCGGCTCCATCCCGCTCGAAGCCGCGCGCCTGGGGTTTGAAGCCTATGCCGGCGACCTCAACCCCGTGGCGGTGCTCCTCAATAAGTGCAACCTGGAACTCGCGCCCCGATGGGCCGGTCGTCCGCCGGTCAACCCGGACGGTCGCAGCCGCGTGGCGGGGTCGGACGGCTGGCGCGGCACGGCCGGTTTAGCCGCGGATGTGCGTCACTACGGGCGAGTCGTGCTCGAACGGGCCCGCGCAAAGATCGGCCACCTCTACCCGCGCGTCAAAGTCACTCCCGAGATGACCGAAGGCCGGCCCGACCTGAGGCCCTACGCAGGAAAGGAACTGCCCGTGATCGCCTGGATCTGGGCGCGCACCGTCTCGAGTCCGAACCCCGCGGCCCGAGGTGCGCACGTGCCGCTCATGAGCACCTTCTGGCTCTCGAACAAGAAGGGAAGCGAGACGTACCTGGAGCCGGTGGTCGACCGGGCGGCAGGCACATGGCGCTTCCTCGTGCGTACGGGGGCGCCCAAGGATCGGCAGGCGGTGAAGGCGGGGACGAAAATCGCTCGGGCGACTTTCCGCTGCCTTCTTACCGAGGATGCGATCGAGGACGACTACATTATAACTGAAGCTAGAGCTGGACGCATGGGTGTTCGTCTGGTTGCCATTGTTGGTGAAGTACCGAGAAGGCGACTGTACCTCTCGGCTGTGGCTGAACATGAAATCTTAGGGCTACGGAACTTAGCGCCTTGGCGCCCAGGTGAATTGGTCACGAACCCGTGTCATGACGTGGATAGACTGCCTATGTATGGAATGCCTACATGGGGCGATGCGTTCACCCCCCGCCAGCTCACGGCGATGGCGACACTCTCGGGCCTGGTTCGGGAGATTCGCACAGACGTGCAGCGGGACGCGGCCGCCGCTGGACTGCCGGACGCCGACACGGAGGAGTACGCACGCGCGGTGACCACGTTCTTGGCCTTAGCGCTGGACCGCTGCGCGGATTTCAACTGTTCGCTGAGCCGCTGGAAGCCGAGCGGCCAGCAACAAATGCAGTTATTTGGCCGTCAAGCGATCCCTATGGTGTGGGATTTCGCCGAGGCAAACCTCTTGGGCGAGAAGGGCATTTGCTGGCAAAACGCGGTCGATATCTGTGCGGGCGCCCTGGAGGCGATCCTAGGAGGCCAATCGGTCGAGCCCACCGGCCATCCTCGCCAGATCGACGCGACGACGGCGTGGGACCACCTGACGAACATTCTCGTCTCCACCGACCCGCCCTACTACGACAACATCGGCTACGCGGCGCTGTCGGACTTCTTCTACGTCTGGTTGCGGCGCACGATCGGGGACCTCTATCCGGATCTCTTCGCCACCATCCTCGTACCCAAGGAGCCGGAACTGGTGGCGACGCCCGAGCGCTTCGGCGGCGATAAGCGCAAGGCGAAGGAGCACTTCGAGACCGGCTTCCGCCGGGCGTTCGCCGCACTGCGGGAGAAGATGGACCCGCGCTTTCCCCTCACCGTCTACTACGCCTTCAAGCAGGACGACGAGGATAGCGGCGCGGACGAGGAGGAATCGAACAGAGGAAACGGCGGCCGGATCGACCGCACGACGGGTTGGGAGACGATGCTCGCAGCTCTCATCGACACGGGTTTTCAGGTAACCGCGACCTGGCCGGTGCGCGCGTCGCAGGCATGGCGCATGCGGGCCATGGGCTCGAATGCCCTCGCCTCCTACATCGTCCTTGCCTGCCGCCCGCGTCCGGAAGATGCCCCCCAGACCGACCGGCGTGGCTTCGTAGCCGAGCTGAAGCGCGAACTGCCCACGGCCCTGCACCGCCTCCAACAGGGCAACATCGCCCCGGTGGACTTCGCGCAGGCGGCGATCGGCCCGGGGATGGCCATCTTTTCGCGCTACAGCCGGGTCCTCGAGGCGAGCGGCCGGCCGATGACCGTCCGCACCGCCCTGGCGCTGATCAATCAAGTCCTCGGCGAGGTTCTCTCCGAGCAGGAGGACGAGTTCGACGCCGAGACCCGCTGGGCCATCGCCTGGTTCGATCAGCACGGCTTCGAGGAGGGCGATTTCGGCAAGGCGGAGGTCCTCACCAAGGCAAAGGTGACTTCGGTCAAGGGTCTTGAGGAGGCGGGGCTGGTGGAGGCCCGGCGCGGCAAGGTCCGGCTGCTCCGCCCCGAAGAGCTCTCCCCCGACTGGGAACCTGCCCGCGACCGGCGCCCCAGCGTCTGGCAGGTGACCCACCAGTTGCTGCGTATCTACTACCATGAGAAACGAGGGGACGCCGCCACGGCCGCGTTGCTGCGCAAGGTGGGAGCACGCGGGGAGCTGGCCCGCGACCTGGCCTACCGGCTGTTCAACCTGAGTGAACGGAGCAAACGTGCCCGCGAGGCCCAGGCGTACAACGCATTGGTGCTTGGTTGGCCTGAACTCGCCCGGTTGGCTCGCGAAAGGGAGCGCGAGCTTCATCAGGCCACCGTCTTCGAGACGCCGGCCGGCGATCGGTAGCATGACCGGGCACACGCATTCCGAGGAGGCAGCCCTTCCGTGGCCATGACCAACCACGAGCGCGTGGGGAAGGCGTTGGACCTGCTCAGGTCCGGCCTCGCTCCCTTCGTCGTGCGAGAACTGAAGAATGTCTACGGAGGCCGCGCCCAAGACGAGACCCTGCGGCTCCTGGGCGGCGACCGCCTGAACGCCGACCGCCCGTTGCACCAGTGGGACGTCGCCGCCCTGCTCAAGGTGATGTGGGATGCCTGGAACGAGGTCTTCCGCACGACGCTGGGGGCCGCCGAACGAAGTCTCGTGTCGGAGTTGCGGGATTGGCGCAACCGCTGGGCGCATCAGGAGCCTTTCTCCTCGGACGACGCCTACCGCGTCCTCGACTCGGCAGCCCGCCTGCTGAGCGCCGTGTCGGCCCGTGAGGCCCAGGATCTTGAGCGGATGAAGATGGAGCTCCTGCGCGTCCGTTTCGACGAGCAGTCGCGCGGCGAGCGCCGCAGGGTCGGGCCGCTGATCGAGTCTGGAGCGGCTGGCCTCAAACCCTGGCGCGAGGTCGTGAGCCCTCATCCGGACGTGGCGAGCGGCCGCTACCAGCAGGCGGAGTTTGCTGCCGACCTCTGGCAGGTCTACCTCGGGGAGGGGAGCGACGAGTACCGGGATCCGCTGGAGTTCTTCCACCGCACCTACCTCACGGAGCACCTCAAGCGGCTATTGATCGGCGCCGTCCGACGTCTCACGGGAGCGGGCGGCGATCCCGTCGTCCAGCTCCAGACCAACTTCGGCGGCGGGAAGACCCACGCCATGCTGGCCCTCTACCACCTCTTCTCGGGCAAGACACCGGCCGAGATCCCCGGCGTCGAGGCCGTGCTCAAGGAAGCCGGCGTGACCGACCTGCCGAGCGTGCGTCGCGTCGTGCTGGTGGGCAACCGCATCTCGCCGGGGAACCCAAGTGTGAAGCCGGATGGCACGATCATCCGCACACTGTGGGGAGAACTGGCCTGGCAACTGGGCGGCCGTGGGGCCTACGAGC
>JADGGD010000228.1 GCA_019690095.1 Chloroflexota bacterium | reverse complement strand
AAGCGCTGCTGCTCGAGCTTCGCAATCAGGCACTCGCACTTGATCGCGCGCCCGAAGAACGGGTCACCGACCGGAACCTCGACGCGAATCCATCCCGCGCCCTTGCAGATCGGGCACTCGTCCTCCTCAGCGCGGTTCGGTGCGCTCGGCTCGGGAAGACCGCGCCCGCGAAGGATATCGCCGATGCGCCTCATCGCTCCTCCCTTCCGTCGCCCACCGTTCGAGGATGCGCTGGACATACCGCCAGCTCCGCCGGTTGCAGGCAACCGCCTCTCGGAAGGCGTCCTCGATCCATTCCGCCGGATACAGGCGCTCGGCCTCGCTCAGCTCGTCGACGATCAACGGGGTGAGCAGTCCCACGTTCTGCTCGTACAGATCAAAGATCCGCGCACGCGGCGGTGAGCCGACGGGCGGCTCGGGCTCGGGCAGCATCACCTGCCCGATATCCAGGACACCCGACTCGAGATCGCGAACGGCCTTGCGCCCGCTTGCCGTGTTCAAAAAATAGCACTCCTCCGGCCGCCCATGCAACTCGACCCGCCGGCGCAGGAGAACCCGGCGTGCGACCAGGCGGTCAAGCGAGCTTCCCAGCGCATCCGGCGCGAGGCCAGCAAGCCCTGCGCGCACGGCCGGGTCGCCCTCGAGCTGCCGGCGCGTGAGAAAGCGTGGATATCCGTGCTGCTCGCCCAGGCGCCAGAAGATATAGAGAACAACCTTGAGCTCGGCCAGATCGTTGATATGGGCGAGGAGCTCACTGAAGAACAGACTGGGAACGACTGTGGCTTTCAGACGACCATTGGGAAAGCCCGCGAACGACGCCCCACCCATCGATGTGTCAGACATCGGGCTGACGATACACTTCTAGATCAGCAAAACGTGTCTGCGATGGGAAAAAGCGCACCGGAATCTGCCCGATCGGTCCGTTGCGGTGCTTGGCGAGGATAATGTCGGCGATATTCTTCCGGTCGGTGTTGGGGTTGTACAGTTCCTCGCGGTGGATGAACATGACGATATCGGCATCCTGTTCGATACTTCCACTTTCGCGGAGGTCGCTCAGTACTGGGCGGTGATCCTGGCGTGCCTCGACCGCGCGGCTGAGCTGGCTGAGTGCGATCACCGGGACATCCAGTTCGCGTGCCAGGGCCTTGAGGCTCCGGGAGATCTCCGAAACCTCCTGGACCCGGTTTTCCAGCCCGCGGCCCTGCATGAGCTGGAGGTAATCGACCACGATCAGCTTCAGATCATGCTCTGCCTTAAGGCGCCGTGCCTTCATCCGCAATTCGGTTGTCGAGATCCCGGCCGAGTCGTCGATGAAGATCGGGGCATCAGATAACACGCCGAATGCCTCGCTGATGCGGCGCCACTCGAACTCATCGATAAAACCGGTGCGGATCCGCTGCGAATCGACCGCGGCCTCCATGCACAGGAGCCGTTGCACCAGCTGCTCGGTTGACATCTCCAGGCTGAAGATCGCGGCCGGCACGTGAAAGTGGACCGCGGCGTTGCGCACGATCGAGAGCGCGAAGCCGGTCTTGCCCACCCCCGGTCGTCCGGCGATGATGATCAGGTCAGAGGGGTGCAGACCGCCGGTGAGTTGATCGAGATCGTGGAAGCCCGAGGGAATGCCAACGACCTCACCCTTGTGCTGGTGAAGGTATTCAATAGTGTCGAAATACTCCCGCAGGGCATCCCGCAGAGAGACGAAATCCTGAGAGACGCGCCGCTGGGATACCTCGAACAGGGCCTGCTCGGCGCGGTCAAGCGCCGCATCCACATCGGCCGGGTTCTCGTAGCCAATCTCAGCGATCCGGCCAGCCGCCCGGATCAGACGGCGCATCAGGCTACACCGCTCGACGATCCGGGCATAGTGCTCAACGTGGACTGCGGTGGGGACATCATTGACGAGCTCGGTAAGATAGCTCGCGCCGCCGCTGGCCTCGAGCTGGCCGCGCCGCCGGAGCTCATCAATCAGGGTAACGAGATCGCCGGGTTCGCGACGGTCGTAGAGATCAAGACGCGCAGCGTAGATCGCCTGGTGACGCGCGAGGTGGAAATCCTCCGGTTTGAGGAACGAGGCGACCTCACTGATCGCCTCGCTGTCGATGAGCAGGGCGCCGAGAACAGCCCGCTCGGCTTCCACATTGGCGGGTTCGGACTTCTCGGTCAGCGTCATGGCCAGCCTCGCGATCGCGGAGCTACTCCGCCTCGACGACGACGGTGACCGTGGGTTCGATCTTCGGCGCCAGGCGAATCGGGACCCGGTACTCGCCCAGGTGACGGATAGGTTCAGCCAGTTCAACGTGCCGGCGGTCGATCGCCCGGCCAATGTGCCGTTCGAGCTCTTCAGCGATATCGCTCGCCGTGATCGAGCCGAAGAGGCGATGCTGATCGCCCACCTTCGCCTTGAACACGAGCTGGGTTCGACTCACGGCCGCTGCGACCTCCTCCAGCTCCTTCTGGAGGCGCTGCTGCTTCCGAAGCGCGATCTCACGCGAGATCGCCGCCTGGCGCAGAGCTCCGCCGGTCGCCGGAGTCGCCAGACCGCGCGGGATCAAGAAATTGCGGGCGTACCCGTCCGCCACGTCCTTGAGCTCGCCCGCCCGCCCGAGATTCGGAACATCCCTGGTCAGCAGGACCTTCACCGATGGCTCCTCCCTGTATCTCCCACCGCCCTGACCGGTGCGGTGACAAGTATAGCACAGGTTCGCCATCAGCAGTTTCCGGATCACGACACCGCCGCAGGCCACCGGTCCGGCCGCGGGCCGCGCGGCTGGCAGGGAGCGCCTTTGCCCTCTACTCGGCCACCTTCAGGGCGACCGTGAGCCCATCCCGCACCGTCAGAATGACCGAAATCAGCCGCCGATCGGTAGAGATCAGGCGATTCAGGGCATCAGCGGCCCGTCCGCCCGGTGAGAGAGGCTCGACCACCTCGCCGCCGTGGAGCACATTGTCAATCACCAGGACACCCCCCACCACCAGCCGTGCGAACGTCAGCTCATAGAGGCGCCGCAGCCGCTCTGCATCGCCAAGCTGACGCACCAGATCAATGAAGATCAGGTCGAATTGATCGGTGAGCGTGGGGAGGACCTCAAAGGCATCGCCACGAATGATCTGGGCCGTATCAGCTAGCCCGGCGCGCGCCAGGTTTCGTTCAGCCTCGGCCTGACGCCGTGCATCCAGCTCGATGCCAACGAGGCTTCCCCCCTGCGCGCGCGCCGCTCGGGCAAGCCAGATCGCCGAGTAGCCCGTGGCGCTTCCCACCTCCAGCACGCGGCGGGCACGCGCCAAACGTGCGATCAGGTACAGGACCTGCCCCTCCAGTGGGCCAACCACGGGCACATGGTCGGTGTATGCCGCCTCTTCGACTGCTGCGAGGACAGCATCGCGCGGCGGCACCAGCCCGGTCACATAGTGTTCGATCAGCGGACTAACGATCTCCAGTTACCGACCTCCTGGCTCACGAAGAGCTTCGCTTCCGCCGGCTTCCACCAACGCGTCCGATCGAGGCGTAGTAGTCCGACCCGAAGCGCTCCTTCACGGCGGCGCCGCCCTTCTTCCCGATCTCCGAGAAGTAGTCTGGCCCACGGGAGTCCCGAACAGCGCTACCACCCTTTCGGCCTATCTGCTCGTAGAACTCCGGCCCGTGGGTCCGGAGCACGGCAAGTCCGCCCTTCTTCCCAATGTCGTGATAGTACTCACTCCCGTACTTCTCGGCAACCTTCTTACCTCCCAGGCGTCCCGCCTCCCTGACCGTCAGTTCTCTCTTCTCGTCAGCCATCGTATGTCTCCCGTCCCGTTCTGTCGGCTTCCCCTTTGGGAAGTCGCTCGCTTATTCTACTAGTCGCTCGCCCTTCTGTCTATCAGCCGACTGATCGATCTCCGGCGAGCGATCCGGCGGATGCCGGACCCGACGTCTGGGGGAGGCGAGCGATCGCTAGGGAGACCAGTGGAAGGCCTTCAAGGCATCCCACTCTGGCGGGGTCGTTGTCCCCCACTGGAACAGGCTGATGCCTACTGCCCCGGCCTCCTGGGCCGCCTGGAGAGCCGCCGTGATCTCAGCACCGGTCGGGTTGTTCGGACCGGCGCCGTTGCGGCTGAAGGGATCATATGATTGCCCGATGACCGTGACCGGGTATTGACCATTCCCCACCGCCGCGTGGATATCCAGCACGGCGTGGCGAACCACCTCGGTCACCTCGGCGGCGCTGAACGAGCGGCGGGCATCGTGCCAGTAGGCCATCGGAGCAAGCGCGTTGAACGTCTGGCTCAGGATGCTCGCAATGGGGTACTGGCGTCCGATCCAGGAGCCAGCGGGATAGATCACACCGACGATCAGATGTTCAGGGCCCAGCGTGGACCGGAGGATCTGCGAGAAGGCC
>JADGGD010000227.1 GCA_019690095.1 Chloroflexota bacterium | reverse complement strand
GCCTGGGCGACCGACGTCTGCGCATTGGCCAGGGCGGCCTGGGCCTGCTTGAGCTGGTTCTGCGCGCTGGTCACCGCGGCCGCCAGCTTGGCCTTATCGTTCTCCAGCTGGGCCCGCGCCTGGTCGAGCTGGGCCTGGGCCTGGGCAATCTGCTGCTGGTCCTGCTGCTGGCTCTGAGCCACCTGGGCCGCTGCCTGGGTCACCGCCGTCTCTGCCGCGGCGACATTCGCGTTTGCCGCCTGGCAGTCCGGGCCTTTCGAGCGCCCGCAGATCGCATCCCGGTTAATCTGGGCCGACCACAGACTGTCTTTCGCCTTCTCGAGGTTCTGCTGCTGAATCGGGAGGTCTGCCGCGGCCGCGGCCTTGGCCGCCTCGAGGTTCTTCTCGGCATTCTGAACCGCGACCTGATCTGCCGCGAGTCCGCGGGCCTGCTGATCCTGGGCCGCCTTCAGCGCATCCTGGGCCGCCTGCACGTTGAGCTGGGCAGTCCGAACATTCCCCTGGGCCGCGGCAATCGACTGGGCCGCGTTTGCCTTGACCGTTGCGACGTTCGCCTGGGCATTCGCCGCGGCGGTCCGCGCATTATCAACCGCGACCTTGGCCGCGTTCCGCTGCTCAGCCGTCGCGCCAGCCTGCACCTTGGCCAGGTTGGCCTGGGCCTGGGCCAGACTGGCCTTCGCCTGCTCCAGCGCCGTCTGCAAGTCAGTCGTGTCGAGCTTGGCCAGGACCTGCCCCTTCTTCACATGGTCGCCCGGCTGAACATCCAGCTCGGCCAGCTTGCCAGAGGTCTTGAAGGTCAGCGGGAGGCTATTCACCGCCTCGATCGGGCCGGTCGCTGTGACGCTGACCTCGATGTTCCCGCGCTGGACCGTGGCCGTCTGATAGGCCGGGGCGCTCTGCCGTAGCCCCGGTATCAGATCCCGCGCCTGGGCCAACACTCCAGTCAACGCGAGGATCGCCAGGATGATGAGAAGCGCCGCACCACCCAGGGCCCACGGCGCGATTGCGCGCCGCTTTCCTGGCAGGGGGACAACTACTGAACGTGCCATCTCGCCTCTTACCACGTTCGACCAGACGGTCGATTCTCCAGACCGGGCGAGAAGACCCGCGGGCGGCAGCAAACCTCCGCCGCGATCAGCGAGCGTACTACCCGCTCTCCTCCTCACCGCTCTGGAACGATCATACCGATCAATTGTTAACCTGCGATTAAATATCCGGTAAGGAAACACTCAAAGATCGGGTACAATCATCAGGGATGACTCAGGAGCCCGGGGACGCCCGCGGGTTGGCACGGGGTATGGCATATGCCACCACCCGATAGATCGGATGCGACGAGTGATTCTGAGATCCTGGATCCTTTCATGACGCTTGCGACGCGGGATATCTCGACAGTGCTCTTCTATCTCTCCGAGGTGCTCGGGGTGCGCGTTACCAGCCCCACCGGCGAGCGGCTGGGAACACTGCGGGATCTAGTGGTCCAGGTCGGGACGGATCCTTTCCCGAAGGTCAAGGGACTGCTGGTCACTGTCGGCGGCATCCCCACACCCGTCTATGTCCCATGGGATGCCGTCGCGACGATCGGTCCTGCCGGGGTCCAGCTGGCAACGAGCCGGCTGGACCTGCGTCCGTTCGAGCGGCGTGACGGCGAGGTCCTCCTCGGACGCGACGTCCTCGACCGTCAGATCGTCGACGTTGCGGGCCGTCGGGTCGTGCGGGTCAATGATGCCCAGCTCGCCCAGTACGGGCGGGTTCTGCGGCTCGTCGCGGCCGATGTCAGCACGGCAGGCTTCCTGGCCCGGGTCCTCCCGCGGCGGCTCATCGAGGGGCGCCTCACCCGTAAGCTGATCTCGTGGAGCCAGGTGGAGTTCTTCGCGAGCGAAGTGCCGCAAGTGAAGCTCGTCATTCCGCACGACAAGATCGCTCGCCTCCACCCGGCCGATATCGCCCAGCTCGTCGAGGAACTCGCTTACCCTCAGGCCAGCGAGGTCCTCGCCTCGCTCGGCGAGCCGCTCGCGGCCGACACGGTCGAAGAGCTCGAGCCCGCCGTCTCAACCGCGATCATCTCTGCCCTCCCGCCGGCTGATGCGGCCGATATCCTGGAAGAGATGGACCCGGATGATGCGGCAGACCTGCTGGGAGAGCTACCGGCCGAGCAGGCTGAAGGACTCCTCAAGGAGATGGCCGCTGACGAGGCCGCCGAGGTCCAGAAGCTGATGACCTATCCGGAGGACTCGGCGGGCGGCATGATGACAACCGAGTTCGTCGCCATGCCGGAGTATCTCACTGCACGCCAGGCGATCGGGCGCCTGCGGCAGCAGAAGGACCTGCCGGATCAGATCTACTACATCTACGTCGTCGACCACGAGATCAATGGACGACTGGTTGGGGTCGTTTCCCTCCGCCAGCTGGTGACCGCGCCGCCCGATACGAAGCTTCGGGAGATTATGACGCGCGAGGTCATCCGGGCCCGGCCGGCCGATCCCGCCGAGGAGGTCGCGCGGACAATCGCCCACTACAACCTCCTGGCGCTCCCTGTCGTCGATGAGAACGACCATCTCCTTGGGGTCGTCACTGTCGACGATGCCATTGACGTGATCCTGCCCGAAGAGTGGCAGCGGCGCCTGCCGCGGCTCTTCCGGTGAGGGAGCTGGGACCGGCGTGGCCCTGAAGGATGTCTGGCAGGCACCGGTCTGGCAGCTTGTTTCACGTCCCTGGCTCTCCTTTCACGCCTGGCTTCGCCGTCCCTGGAAGCGTCTGCCTCTCCTCTCGTATCTCGCGATCCTCGGGCCTGGCCTGATCGCGGCAAACGCCGGCAATGACGCCGGGGGAATCGCCACGTACGCGGCGGTTGGAGCAAGCCTCGGCTACGAACTGCTCTGGATGATCATCCTGATCACAGTCAGCCTGATCATCGTACAGGAGATGTGCGCCCGCATGGGTGCCGTGACCGGTAAAGGGCTCTCCGAACTCATTCGCGAACAGTTCGGCCCGCGCTGGACCGTCTTCGCGATGCTCCTGCTCCTTGTTGCCAACGGGATCACGACCATGTCCGAGTTCGCGGGCATTGCGGCGAGCCTGGAGATCTTCGGTATCACCCGCTACCTGTCGGTGCCGGCGGCCGCGCTCCTGCTCTGGTGGCTCGTCACACGCGGGTCGTACGAGAAGGTCGAGCGGCTCTTTCTGGTGATGACCCTCGCCTTCTTCGCCTATCCGATCTCGGCTGTCCTGGCCCATCCCGATTGGGGCGCGGTCGCCCGCCATGCCCTGATCCCCTCGTTCCGTCTCGATCGCGACTACATCTTTATGTTCATCGCGACGGTCGGCACGACGATCACACCGTACATGCAGATCTTCGTGCAGTCATCGGTGGTGGATAAGGGCATTACCGTACGCGAATACCACTACGAGCGGGTTGACGTGATCGTGGGCTCGATCTTCGGTGATCTCATCAGCTTCTTCATCATCGTCTGCACGGCGGCGACACTCTATACGCGGCACGTGACGATCGAGACGGCAGCCGACGCCGCCCAGGCCCTCATCCCCGTCGCAGGCCCCTATGCCGCGATCCTCTTCGGGATCGGCCTGCTCGGGGCCTCGATGCTTGCAGCGGGCGTTCTCCCGGTGGCCACCGCCTTCTCGATCACCGAGGCCTTTGGCTGGGAAAAGGGGCTCTCGTTCAACCCGAGTGAGGCACCGATCTTCTACTACCTGTTCACCTCGCTCATCACGATCGGTGCCCTGATCACGCTGATCCCCGGCGTGCCGCTGATCCAGCTCCTGTTGATCGTGCAGGTCGTCAATGCACTCCTGCTCGTGCCCCTCCTGGTCTTTATCGTCAAGCTGGCCAGCGACCCGGAGGTCATGGGGCGATACCGGAACGGACAGCTCTTCAACGCACTCGCCTGGGCAACGGTGGTCAGCATCGGAGCCCTCTCAATCCTCTACGTGGCTGTCGGCATCCTCGCTCCCCTTCTAGGAATCCCTCTCTGAACTGAAGGCGGTCGTCAGCGCGCCACGACCTCGAGACTGCCCATAAGCGCCAGACCACGGATCCGCACGACGGGACCACCCCCACGAGGCACGTGGTCTCCCAGACGGCTCCTCTTGCTCCCCAGGATCGCCAGTCCCTCGACCTCCACGGGGATCTCGCGCGGAACGATGATCCGCACGCTGCCCATCAGCGCGAGCACAGTGATCGCGACCTCGTTTCCTTCGATGAGTGCCTGCCGCAGATCAAGCGAGCATCCTCCCATGAGGGCCACGATGCCGGTCTGACGGGCAAGCTGCCAGCGCCCGTCTCGCCTTGCCGATCCCAGAACAGCGAGGATCCAGGACGTCCCCTGCGCCGGCCGCGCCGGTAACGCGGCCGGGAGATCGTGCGTCAGCTCCGCCAGCTCGGCGCGGGTGCGGGCGGCGATCGCCGCCCG
>JADGGD010000036.1 GCA_019690095.1 Chloroflexota bacterium | reverse complement strand
GTTCCGCTGATCGACGCCGCGCGGAATGGGTACGTCATCCTGCTCTGGTCGCCGCTCGTCATCGCCGAGACGAACCGTCTGCTCACCTGGCTGTGGCTCGGGCGCCGCGGTGGGGATCTATCCGATTCCGCATGGCGGGACTGCTCACGCGATTTCAAGAAGTGGTTCCAGCGTGTCACGGCCGTATTCGAGGTTGTCGAGGATCGTCCGCCAGCGGCTGCCTCCTGGACTGATTCACCGATCGACGAGTGGGATGTGCCGATCTGGACAGCCGCCCGCCGCGGTCGAGCACATGCGATCGTCACGGAGAACCTGGCTGATGGACCCCCACCGGACGCTGACGGGGTCCAGCAGCACGAGGGCATCTTCTTCGTGCACCCGGCTCAATTTCTGGAGATGCTGGAGCATCTGGCCGAGATCCGCGAATGGTCTGCCCTCTCCCCGAGCGCCCGTGCGGTGGTCGAGGCGCTCCAGCGCCGGTCGGAGAGGTAGGACTGCGGCGGCCGCACGCCGGACGCCGCCGGGTCGGTCGGCCGGAGCCGGGGTGTCCTGCTATACTCCTCCTGCCGGGCTGGCTCCTCTCCGGGGAGCGGCACCGGACGAGTGCGGCGCGGGGGCGCGTCAGGAGCGGCGGTGGATCGGACGAGGAGCGCGGCTGTTGCGGTCGAGGCGGGCCCGGACGGCCCGGCCCCGGCGGGGCTGGACTACCTGGAGCTTCTCTATCTCTCCGTCTTCACCGCCTTCCTCCTCGCCAGCTGGCTCGGCTTCACCCTGGCCGAGATCGGCCGCGACCGCCCGCTCGCCGTCCTGGGAATCGGGGCGGCCGTGCTCGTCGGGATGCTTGCGGCGGCCCGGCGGCGCCGCTGGCGGCCGGTCGGCCCCGGCGCGGTCGCGGCCTTCCTCGTCCCCCTGGCCCTCGGCGCGGCGCTCTTCTTCCCGCCGGATGAGTGGATCCTCGGCGGCCTCGACCCGGGGAGCTACGTCAGCGGCGGCGCGGCGATCGCCCGGGGCGGCGGGATCGTCATCCGCGATCCCACCTTCGCGCGGCTGGCGCTGGCCCCGCGGCAGATCCTGCTCTCCGACGACGCGAACCGCCTGCCCGGCTTCTATACGGCGTTCCCGCGCTTCGTCGGCCTCCTGCCGCGCGGCTTCGCGATCTCGGCCGATCGGGCGGTCCCCCACGGCTTCCACCTGTATCCAGTCGTGCTGGCGTTTGGCTACGCTGTCGGCGGCGTTCGGGCCGAGCTGATGGTGACGCCCCTCCTGGCCCTGCTGGGCCTGGGCGGCTTCTTCCTGTTCGCGCGGCGGCTGTTCGGCAGTGCCGTCGGCCTGCTCGCGGCGGTCTTCCTGGCCGTCGGCCCGGCCGAGGTCTGGTTCGCCCGCTACCCCGCGGCGGAGATCCTGGCCCAGGCCCTGCTGTTCGGCGGCTTCCTCGCCCTGGTCGCGGCGGTGGATGCCGGCAGCCGGGCGCTGGCCGTGCTCGCGGGCCTCGCCCTCGGCGCGGTGCACCTGGCGAAGATCGAGATGCTTCCCCTGCCGTTCCTGGCGGCGGTCTTTCTGCTGGCGCGCTGGGTGGTCGGCGGCCGCGGCCGCATCGGCTGGTGGTTCGCGGGCGCGTACCTGCTCCTGCTGGTCCAGGCGGCCGTGCATGCCGCGCTCATCGCGGCGTGGTACAGCTGGCTCACGCTCGGGCTGGCCGTCTCCGGCCGGCTCCTCGCCGCCGGCGGGGCGTTTGCCCTCCTACTCGCCCTGGCCGTGCTCCTCCTGCACCTTCGGCCGGACCTGCGGTGCCGCCTGCGCACCGCGGCGGTCGGTCGGCCGGCCGCTGCCCTGCGGGCGGGGACTGCGCTCGCCGTCGGCCTCGGGGCCGCCTACGCCTACTACGTCCGCCCCTTCAACGCCGCGGCCCTCCTCGCCGACTCGTCCGACCCCGGGCGGGTGGCGGCGGTGAACGCGCTGGAGAGCTTCGTCCGCCTGGGCTGGTTCGTCACGCCCCTCGGCCTCCTGCTCGGGACGGTCGGCGGCATCCTCATCGTTCGCCGGGAGGTAGGCATCCGGACCCTCCTGCCCTGGCTGGCGATCGCCGCGGACTGCCTCATCTTCCTGGCCGATCCGCGGATCACCCCCCTCTACTACTGGGCGGCGCGGCGCTGGGTGCCGCTGGTGATCCCGGGCGTCTGCCTTGCCGCCGCCTACGCGGTCATTCGCCTCCTGCCCGACGATCCCCGGCGCTGGTCGGCCGCCCTCCTGCCGGCCGCCTGCGGCGCGGCGACAGCGCTCGAGCTCCTTCGCGCGACCCATCCCCTCCTCGGCTACGTCGAGTACCGCGGCGCGATCGAGCAGATCGGTGCGCTGGCGCGGATGGTGCCGCCGTCCGCGCTGGTGCTCTTCCCGGACGGCGATGTCGGCCAGCGCTTCTCGGTTCCCTTCGAGTACCTGTTCGGGCGGACCAGCGTCGTCGTCGCGGCGACGGCGCGGGAGGAGGCGGCGGCCGGGCGGGCCGCGCGGGACTGGCTGACTCGGGACGGGCCGGTGTACTGGGTATCCACGGCGGACGGGCCGGCGCCCGGGGAGATCGGCCTTGACGGCCGGATCGTGGCCGAGCAGATGGTCTGGCTGCCGGAGAAGCGGGCGACCCGGGACGTGCCGCCGGGCGAGAACGGCGAGTTTCGCGCGACCGTCGTCATCTGGCGGCTGGCCGCCGCGCCGGGACCGGGCTGAGCGCGCCGGGCCGGGTCCGCCTGCGGCCGCTCTCTGACCGGGCACGTGCCCGGCCGCGGCCTGCAGGGGCCGGTGGGCGGCGAGGCGCCCGGCCGCGGTCAGCCGCCGACGCCGAGCGCGGCGAAGATGGCCAGGTACTTCTCCACGATCACCTCCCAGGCGTAGTTCGCCCGGACGTACCGGCGCCCGTTCTCGGCCAGCTCGCGCCGGAGGTCGGGCTCGGCCCGCAGGACGTCCAGGCAGGCGGCGAACTCCTCGTAGGAGGTGTAGTACAGCCCGCCGTCTGCCTTCAGGCAGTTGTCCTTGAGGACGGCGCAGAGGCCGTTTGCCAGGACCGGCACCCCTGCCGTCCACGCCTCCAGGTTGACCATGGACAGGCTCTCCTGCTCCGAGGGGAGCACGACCACCGTGCTTGCCGCGAGCGCCGAGAACTTCTCGGCGTCCGGGAGGAAGCCCAGGTGGCGCACATCCGGCCGCCGGGGCACGGGCATCTCGGCCTTGCCGATCAGGACGAGGGTGAGGTCGCCGCCGCGCTCCGCCTTGTACCGCATGAAGTGCTCGAAGAGCTGGCCGCAACCCTTGGCCGGCTCGATCCGCCCGACGTAGGTGAGCAGATCGCCGGTGAGGCCGTGGCGGGCCCGGAAGCCCGCCGCATCGCGGGTGCCCGGATCGTGGATGCCCGTCCCGACCACCGTGCCGGGGACGTCCTCGTTCTGGAAGCGCCAGTGGACCATGGCGCGCTCGGTGTCGGTGTTGTAGATGATGTGGCGGGGCAGGTGGAAGACCGGGTTGTAGACGTCGAGGTAGAGCGAGCGGTCGTCGTGGGCGAGCGGCGCCAGCAGGGCCTTCTCCGGCACGATCGGCAGGCCGAAGACGGTTGGGAAGTACTGGTAGGTCATGAAGATGAAGAGGTCGTAGTCGGCGCGGTGGCGGGCGATGTGGATCAGCAGGTCCGGGCAGTGCGGTCCGAGCATCTCGACCCAGGCCAGCTCGTCCAGGTAGCTGTGCGGACCGCCGAAGACCCGGTAGGTCAGCCGGTCGAAGGCGCGGTGGTCGCGGACCTGGTCGATCGGGAAGCGGTGGACGCGGACGCCGTTGATGGTTGTCTCGCCGGGCGGGTAATGGTTGTCCCAGGGCAGGTGGTTGAGGGCGCAGGTGGTCAGGACGTGGATCTCGCCGTGCGGGGTCAGGTGCTCGGCGACCAGGCGGCAGTGCTGTTCGGCCCCGCCGCAGATCTCCTCGCCGTAGCGCTGGACGACGAACGCGATGCGCATGCCCGCGGCCCGGCTCAGGACGGCTGGTCGTCCGGGCTGGCGGCCGGGACGGTGCGGCCGCGCCCCTCGAGCGCCTCCAGGCGCTGGCGCAGGCGCTCGACCTCGGCCCGGAGGGCGGCGATCTCCGCGGCCTGCTGGCGCTGGTCCTCCCGGAGCGCGGGCAGGCCGAGCCCGTCGAGCGTCTCGGTGATCCGGGTGACCGCGCGGATCAGCTGGGTGTTCAGGTGGCTCTGCTGGGCGATCAGCGCATCGACGTAGATGCGGATCTCCTGGTGAATGCGCTGGCGCACCCGCATCCAGACCGGGCCGAGGATCGGCGTCCGCCAGCCGAGGGCGTAGTCCACGACGAGCCCCCCGGCGAGGGTCCGGGCCTGGTGGAGACAGCGGTAGACATCGTCTGGGAAGAGCCGTCCGCGGCGCCCGGCCGCGGGCTCGCCGCCGGGTCCGTCGGCCGCCTCGCCGCGGATCCGTGCCATTACCTGTTCAACCTTGCTCATGGCCTGTCCCCGCGAGAGTCCGTGGGATGCCGGCACCGCGCGGCCCGGCCGCCGGTCCTAGGGGCGCCGGAGCGCCCGCGCGCCGAGCCGCTCATACACCGCGCGCACGGTTGGATAGATCCGGTCCCAGGTGTAGCGCTCCAGCACCTTGGCCTGGCCGCGCGCGCCCATGGCCCGGGCGAGGGCTGGATCCCTCAGGAGCCGCTCGATTCGCTCGGCCAGCGCCGTCACGTCGCCGAATTCGACCAGGAAGCCGTCCACCCCGTCGGTGATGACCGCCGGCACGCCGCCCGCTCGGGCGCCGATCACCGGCTTCTGGTAGAGCCAGCCCTCCAGGTAGACGATGCCGAACGAGTCGGTGCGCGAGGGCATGGCCACAACGGCCGTCGCGTCGAGCAGGTCGCGCTTCTCCGCCTCCGGGATCATCCCGAGCGCGTGGATCCGCCGCCGGTCGCCGGGCGGGAGGCTGGCGAGGTAGGACCGGAAGGCATCGAGCATGGGCCCGGCCAGGATGAGCTCGGCATCGCTCCCATGTGCCCAGAGCCGCCGCATCGCCTCGACCAGGTGGACGGTGCCCTTGTCGTAGGCGGCCGTGCCGATGTAGCTGACCAGCGGCGCGGTCAGCTCGTGCGCCGCCCGGAAGCGGTGCCCCTGCCCGCCGAGGACGTCGGTCGGGTTGACCCCCACGCCGGCCAGGACGATGCGCCGCGGGTCCACTCCCCGCTGGACCAGATAGTCCACCTCAATCGGCGTCTGGGCGAGCACGGCATCGGCCCGGGCGATCAGCTCGATCTGGTGCGGCATGGTGTAGTACCGGCGGACGACCGAGCGGGGGGACTCGCCCAGGTGGATCAGGGGCGTGACCACGAACGGGATGTGCCGCCGCCGTGCCGCCGCGAGCGCGGGCAGGAGCAGGGACTCGAAGCAGATGTTCATGCCGTGGATGAGGGCGTAGTCGTCGTCCAGGCGGGCCAGTGCGCGCGCGAGGTCCGGCACCCAGGGCGTAATGCGGGCGAGGCGGCGTGCGATCAGTCGCCCGGCCAGCGGCAGGAGGGCGAGGGCTGGCGTGGACCGCCGGACGGCGCCGAAGGCCAGCCGGCCGCCGGGCAGGTGGTGCACCCGGAAGCGGCGGATCTCCACCCCGTTGTGCGACTCGGCGAGGATCCGCACCCGCTCCTTGCGCGGATCCCAGAAGAGCTCGAGGTCCAGCGCGTCGGTGGTGAAGACGGTCACCCGGAGGCCGTCCCGGACCAGCCGCTCCGAGATCTCCTGGAGGTGGCGCTCCGAGCCGCCGGTGTACGGCCAGTAGCGCTGGATAACGTGCAGGACCTTCACAGCGCGGCCAATCTAGCAGAGCCGCCGCGCCGCTGTCAATTCCTCGCTGATGGTATAATGAACAGTGGGACGCATCGCATGCGGTGCGTCCCTTTTGGTGTTCCCCTGATTCCTCCGCGGCGCCGGAAGGACGCCTGCCGCAGTGCTCCCCGGCGCTCCCCGATGGGGACAGGGAACCCCGGGGATGCCCCGAACCCGTGTCCTGCTCGCATGCGCGTAGGAGCTCGATGAACCTGTCCGGTCTGCTTTCCCTGCTCGATGGTCGGCGGTGGTATGCCCGCCTCCTGCGCAACCTCCGGGATGCCGCGCCGCCGGGGCAGGCGGTCGTCCACGCCTCGGTGCCGGAGCCGGCGAAGCCGATGCTCCTCGCCGCCCTCCAGCGCGATCTCGGCCGGCCCCTGCTGGTCGTTGCGGCGAGCGAGCACCGGGCCCGCGACCTCGCCGCGGAGGCGCGGGCCTGGTCGGCCGAGCCGGAGGCGGTCGCGCTCCTGCCGGCGCCGGAACCCCTGTTCTACGAGCGCCTGCCCTCAGCCCCGTCCACGGCTCGAGCCCGCCTCCAGGCGCTCGGCCTCCTCGCCGGCGGATCTCCCCGCGCGCTGGTTGTCGCGCCGGTCCGCGCCCTGATGCGGCCGGTCATGGCGCCGGCGGCGTTTCGCGCCCTGAACCGAACGATCCGCCCGGGCGACCGTCTCCGGCCGACCGATCTGGCGGCCCTCCTGCTGGATCTCGGCTACCAGGCCGAGCCGCTGGTCGAGTACCCCGGCACCTTCGCCCGCCGGGGCGGCATCGTTGACGTGTTCCCGGTGGACCGCGAGATGCCGCTGCGGGTCGAGTTCTTCGACGACGAGGTCGAGTCGATCCGCGTGTTCGATCCGGCAACCCAGCGGTCGCAGCGGTCGGTGGAGTTCCTGGCGCTGTCGCCGTCGCGCGAGGTGCCCGCGCCGCCGCCCGAGGCGCTCGCCGCCCTGCAAGCAGTCGCCCTGGACGAGCTGACCGAGGCGGCCCGAGGCCAGTGGGAGCGCGACCTGGAGCGCCTGGCCGATGGGCTGGCCTTCGACGGGCTGGAGTTCTACGCGCCCTATCTCTGCGCCCATGCCGTGCCGGACTACCTGCCGGACGAGGCGGTTGCCGTGCTCGATGAGCCGACCGCCGTCAGCACTGCCGCCGCGGACCTGGCCCGTCAGGCCGAGGAGCTTCGGCTCGAGCTGATCGCGCGCGGCGAGCTTCCGGCCGGGTTCGCCACCGCCTACCTCGACTGGCCGGTGCTGGAGCAGCGGCTCGCGCGCCTCACCCGGCTGTGCTGGACCTGGCAGGACCTCGGGGCGGTCGACGACGGGCAGGACCGCCACACGCGGCCGGCCGATCTGCACCCCGTGCCGAGCTACGCCGGCCGCCTGCGAGCGGCGCTCGACGACCTGGAGCGCTGGCGCCGCGACCGCCTCACGACGGTGCTGGTGACCGGCCAGGCCGGTCGGGTGGGCGAGCTCCTGGCGGATCACGGACAGCCGGCCGCCGCGGTGACCGAGGTGCGGACGGCACCTGAGCCCGGCGCGCTGGTGCTGGTGCACGGCGCGCTCGGCGAGGGGTTCCTCCTGGCGGCCGGCGCGGGCGGCGGCCTGGTGGTGCTGACCGACCGCGAGCTCTTCGGCTGGACCCGACCGGTCCGCGCCGCGCCGGTCCGCCGGCCGAATCGGGAGAAGTTCCTCAGCGACCTGGTGCCCGGCGACTACGTCGTCCACGTTGACCACGGCATCGGTCGGTTCGCCGGCATGGTCCGGATGGGGAACGCCGACGGCCAGGGCGAGCGGGAGTACCTGCTCCTGGAGTACGCCGCGGGCGACCGCCTCTACGTTCCCTCCGACCAGGCCGACCGCCTGAGCCGCTACGTCGGCGTTGGCGATCAGCCGCCGACCCTCCATCGGCTCGGCACCGGCGACTGGGCCCGGGCGCGCTCACGGGTCCGGGCGTCGGTCCGTGAGCTGGCGCGCGACCTCCTGCGGCTCTACGCCGCGCGCCAGGTCACGCCAGGCTACGCCTTCGGGCCGGACACGGTCTGGCAGGCGGAGCTGGAGGATGCCTTTCCCTACGTCGAGACGCCAGATCAGCGCCGGGCCATCGCCGAGGTCAAGGCGGACATGGAGCGGCCCCGCCCGATGGACCGTCTCCTCTGCGGCGATGTCGGCTACGGCAAGACCGAGGTCGCCCTGCGGGCGGCGTTCAAGGCGGTGAACGACGGCAAGCAGGTCGCCATGCTCGTGCCGACGACCGTCCTCGCCCAGCAGCACTTCAACACCTTCCGCGAGCGGCTCCAGGCCTTCCCGGTGCGGGTCGAGATGCTCTCGCGCTTCCGGTCGGAGAAGGAACAGCGCCAGATCATCGAGGATCTGGCCAGTGGAAAGATCGACATCTGCATCGGCACCCACCGCCTGCTCCAGAAGGACGTCACCTTCAAGGATCTCGGCCTGGTGATCATTGATGAGGAACAGCGCTTCGGCGTCCTGCACAAGGAGCACTTCAAGAAACTGCGCACGTCGGTGGATGTCCTGACCCTCTCCGCGACGCCGATCCCCCGCACCCTGCACATGGCGCTGGTCGGGGTGCGCGACCTGAGCGTCATGGAGACGCCCCCGGAGGATCGCCTGCCGATCCGGACCACCGTGACGACCTACGATGACCGGCTGGTCCGCGAGGTGATCCTGCGCGAGATCGACCGCGGCGGGCAGGTCTACTTCGTCCACAACCGGGTCCAGACGATCTACCAGGTCGCCCGGCGCCTGGCGGAGCTGGTGCCGGAGGCGAGCATCGTCGTGGGGCACGGCCAGATGCCGGAGGAAGAGCTGGAGAAGGTGATGCTCGACTTCGCCGCCGGCCGCTACGACGTGCTGGTCTGCAGTACGATCATCGAGTCGGGGCTGGACATCCCGAATGTGAACACGATCATCGTGGACCGCGCCGATCACTTCGGCCTGGCCCAGCTCTACCAGCTCCGCGGCCGGGTCGGGCGGGGCGCAAACCGCGCCTACGCCTACTTCCTGACGCCGCGCGACCGCCAGTTGAGCGAGGTCGCCGAGAAGCGCCTGCGGACGATCCTGGAGGCGAGCGATCTCGGGGCCGGCTACCGCATCGCGATGAAAGACCTGGAGATCCGGGGCGCCGGGAACCTCCTCGGGGCCGAGCAGCACGGCCACGTTGCCGCGGTTGGCTTCCATCTCTATACCCAGATGCTGGCCGAGGAGGTGAAGGCCCTGCGGGGTGAGGTCGTGGAGCGGCCGCTGAACGTCACGATTGACCTGCCGATTGACGCCTACCTGCCGGCCAGCTACGTGGAGGACGAGCAGGCGCGCCTGGGCCTCTACACCCGCATGGCCAGCCTGGACGACCCGAACGGGGCGGGCGATCTGCTCCAGGAGCTGCGCGACCGCTTCGGCGAGCCGCCGGCGCCCGCGCTCAACCTGATCTACCTGGTCCAGCTCAAGGCCCTGGCCCGCCTCGCCGGCATCGTGGCGATCAGCGACGAGGGCGATCGGGTCCTGCTCCAGCTCGCCGACGGGCTCCAGGTCGATCCGGAGCCCCTGCGGCGCCGCTTTGGCCCTCTCCTGACGACCGGGCGGTCGCAGATGCGGCTGGACAAGCGGCAGGCGGGAGCGAACTGGCTCGGCGTCCTCCAGGAGGTGGTGGAGCAGGCCGGCAGTGCGCTCGCCGGGGCGAACGGACGGTCGGCCTGATCCCCGGCGCGCTCAGGGGGCCGCGCGCCCGTCCTGGCGCTCCGCCGCGGTCAGGGTGTTGCGGGCGAGCACCGCCGCGGTCATCGGGCCGGTCCCGCCCGGCACGGGCGTGATCGCCCCGGCGAGGGGGGCGACGCTGGCGAAGTCGACGTCTCCGACGACGCTCCCCGCAACGACGTTGATCCCGAAGTCGAGGACCACCGCGCCGGGGGCGACCATGTCGCCGGTCACCAGGCCGGGCCGCCCGACGGCGACGGCCAGTATCTCCGCCTGGCGGGTCAGGCGGGGAAGGTCCGGCGTGCGGGAGTGGCAGATCGTTACCGTCGCGTTCTCGCGGAGGAGGAGCAGGGCAAGGGGGCGCCCGAGGACGTCGGAACGGCCGACGACGACGGCGTGCCGACCGGCGATGCCGATGCCGTAGTGGTGGAGGAGCTCCAGGCCGCCCAGCGGCGTTGCGGGGGCGAAGGGGAGGCCGCGGCCGAGGAACAGGCGGCCGGCGTTCAGAGGGGTGAGGCCGTCCACGTCCTTATCGGGGGAGATCTCCTCGGCCGCGCGCTCGCGTGAGAGATGTGCGGGGAGCGGAAGCTGGAGGAGGATGCCGTGGACCGATGCATCGGCCGAGAGGGCCCGGAGCAGGGCCGCCAGTCCGTCGTCGTCGATCGTCGGCGGCAGGACCTCGAGGCGGACGGCGAGGCCCGCGCCGCGGAAGGTCCGCTCAAGCTGGCGCGCGTAGCGCACCGACGGCGGGTCATCCCCCACGCGCACCACGGCAAGCGTTGGGCACAGCTTCCCCGCTTCCGCCCGGAGGGCGGCGCGGGCGCGTACGTCGTCCAGGATCCGGGCGGCGGCGGCCCGCCCGTCGAGGATAAGCGCGCTCATCCCTGCCCCCTGGGCGCCGTCTTGGCGCGGACGATGCCGATCGTCCGATCCAGCTCCTCCTGGAGCCCCGCCTCGATCGCCGCGACCTCCGCAGTGGAGCGGGCGACCGCGTCTGCGTCGGTGAGGTCCATGAGGTTGATCCGAACGTTCAGGCTCGCCGCGCGGGCGGCCGCGGCGGCGAGCTCGGCGGCGACGCCTGCGTCGCTGACAACATTCGGATTGCCGTGCGCGGCGACCTCCAGACAGAGCGGGAGGAGCGCCCGGGCCAGGCGCATGGTTTCGAGCGGTGGGGAGACAGCCTGCTGGAGGGCCTGCTGGATCGCCTCGGTCCGGGCCGCGCGCTCGGCGTCGGTCGCGCGGGGGAGGCGGAGGGCGGCGGCGACGCGCTGGTAGGCGGCCGCGTCCTCATCAATCAGCGCGGTCAGGCGTGCCCGCGCCTCCTCGCTGTGGGCGAGGATCTCCCGCATCGCCGCCTCCACCCGACTGTGCCGCGGACGCCCGATGGTCAGGTTGCAGACCATCGCGATCAGCGCGGCCGCCATGGCGCCGGCGAGCGCGGCCGCGGCGCCGCCGCCGGGGATCGGGGCCGCCGAGGCAAGCTCGTCCAGGAAGGTGCGGAGCGGGCGGTCGGCCAGGGCTGGTGCGGGCTGTTCGATCGTCTGATCCTGATCCATATCTCTTCCCCTGATCACGCAGTCCGTGCTATAATTGTCCCTGCAGTGCGGGATTGATGTAACGGTAGCATACGACCCTTCCAAGGTTGGTGTGGCGGTTCGAATCCGCTATCCCGCTCCGGCGTTCTGTTCCCCTCCCGATTTCTCCCCCTGCTCTGACGGTCCTTGATCGCGCATCCCTTGCGGGAATCTTCCCCGCTCCTGGTCTGTTCTCTCCGCCGGGCGCTCGCTGGGGGTGCGCGTCCCCGCGCGGTCGCACTCTCGGGCCGCGCTTCGGTTTCCGTGCCGGCGGGGCATCCTTTCGCCCGTCGCCGCCGTCCGCCCGTCGTTACTGCTTGCGAACAGCAAGATAGACCGTGGTGCCCCGGGGCACCGGCGTTCCGGGCTGGGGCATCTGGCTCAGCACGTGGCCGACCGGCACGGTGTTGAGCACATCGGGCGGCACGTCACCCGGCCCCTGGTAATTGACGTATGTCGTCTGCAGGCCCACCGCGGTGATCACCTGCTGGGCCTCGCTCTCCGGCAGTCCGACGAGGTTCGGCGTCCGGATCCGGCCGTCCGGCAGGACGAAGGCGCTCGGATCCAGGCCGGCGAGGTGGGTCGGGCCGCCGCCGGTCGGTGTCGGCGCCGGTGCCGGGGTGGCGGTCGGCGTCGGTGAAGGGGTCGGGGTCGGCCCCTCGGCGATGACCGCCGGCTGGGGGCGGTAGTGCGCGACCATGCCGTAGCGGTCGATGACCTCATCGGCACGGGTCACCTCGCGCTGGACTGTCACGTCAAACCCGGGACTGCCCGCGAAGATCGTGAACTGCTGGCCTGGGGCCAGGGATGGATCGGGCTGGATGATGCGGGTCGGGCTGGGCTGGACGAGGTTGGTCGGCGCGCTGACCGACGGGCTGACGCTCCAGCCCGGATCGACGCCGTAGATGGCGACGCTGACCGTGCCGTTCTGGACCGCGGCCTCGAGGCGAATCCAGTCGCCGGTGGTGTTCTGGATGCGCAGGTCGTCGGCGGGGTCGCTGACGTAGGCGTCCAGGCCGCGCTGGCCGGTTGAGCCCGCGTTGAGGCGGTCAAGCCAGAACGGGTGCGGGTGGCGCTCGATGATCTTCAGGCCGGACCAGAAGGCCGCCTGGAACAGGGTGGTCGAGACCTGGGTGATGCCGCTCGCGATGGGCGCGATGTCGCCCGCTGGCTCTGCTCCGATCCGGCCGTTCGGTCGGTAGCCGTTCAGGGTCGTGAACGGGCCGGCCGCGCGATTGAACGAGAAGACGGCGCCGGGCGCGATCGCCTGCCCGTCAAGGCGGCTGGCCGCCAGGGTCACGTTGGCGAGGAAGGCCGCTGACTGACTGCCGAAGCTTGTCTGAGCCTGGGCCAGCAGGGTCCGGGCCCGGGCGGGATCGTAGAACCGGACGTCCGGGGTCGGCGTGGGCGTCGCGGTTGGCGTGGCCGTGGGCATGACGGTCGGGACTGCCGCCAGATCGCCTGTGGGACTGCTCGCGGGCGAGGGGGTGCCCGTCAGGCCGGGCAGGGTATCGGCTGACGGCGCACGGGGCGCGCGGGCCCCGAGGACCTGGGCCAGTGCCTCCAGGCCGAGCGCGACGCCTCCCGGGCGCCCGATCGTGGCCTGCACGAAGCTCATGGCCAGGAGCCAGGTGCCGATGATGACCGCCGCGCTCACGCCGAGCACCGCTGTCTGGTAGATGGTCATCCAGCGCTCGCGCTGGCGGTCCGGACCCCGTCGTGCCACTCCTGCCGCTCCTGCTGGGGTATCTGTCTGCTTTCGGCGTCCCGAGCGCCGCTCCGACTGCGCCATCAGTCGCGCCGCACGGTCAGGATGACCGCTGTTCCGGGGGCGACCCGCTCGCCCGCCGCGGGTGAAGTGCCGACCACCTGCCCGACCGCGATGCCCCGGAGCGCGGGGGGAAGGCTGGCCCCGCTCACATACTTCACGACGCTCGCGCTCGACAGCCCGATAGCGCTCAGCCGCAGGCGCGCCTGCTCCGGTGAGGTCCCCGCGAGGTCGGGCACGGTGATCATGCCGGACGGCTCCGGGCGATCAATCGGGACTGGCGCGGGCTGTAAGCGCGCTCGATCGACGAGAGGGGTCTGGCTCGCGCTCACGCCAGGCGATGGGTTCCCGATCGCCGCGGCGTTTGCCTGCTGGACGGCCTCCTCGGTGCCCTTGATCGCCAGCTCGACGCGCCGGACACTGCAGGCCGGGTTCGCGCAGAGCGAGAGCGGCACCACCTCCGGCGGGGCACTGAAGGCCGCTGGCGGTCGGACCGCAAAGGCATCCCGCAGGAACGCGCCGAGGATCTCGACCGGCGCGTCCACGTCGCGGACCGGTCGGCCGGAGGTGCTTCCCACCCAGACGACCACGGTGAGATTCGGGACGTAGGCCGCCGCCCAGGTATCCCGCTGGTCCTCCGAGACCGCGGCGTGCACCGCGATGCTCCGATCGAGCCGGAGCGCGCTCTGGACATCCGGCGGCCGGACCGTCTCGTCGGCCAGCGCGCTGGTCACCAGGTAGCTGACGCCGGCGGGCAGGACGGTCACCGCGTTTGAACGGGGCGCCGCAACCAGCCGGTTATTCGGATCGAGGATCCGGTCGATCGCCGCTGGTGGGTGGGCGATGCCGCCCGCGGCGAGCATAGCGTAGGCCTCGGCGACCTCCAGCGGGGAGACGCGTGCGCCCGCGACGATCAGGTCCGGGGTATAGCTCACCCGGCGGTCCGCGTCGGCGATGCCGAGTTTCCCGAGCAGGTTGAGGAAGGGCACACTGCCGGTGTGCCCGAGGATCTGGAGCGCCGGCGCGCTCAGGCCGAGCCCGATCGCCTGGCGGAGCGTGACCGGGCCGAGGTACTGGTGGGCGGCGCGGATCACATCGGGGGACCCGCTCGGGCCCGCCGCTTCCAGCGGGACATCGTTCACCCGGGTCGCCAGGGTGTCGCCGTTCTCCAGCGCCAGGGCGTAGGTGAGCGGCCCCAGGATGCCGGCCGAGGGGCGCGGCGCGAGCGCCATGTTCACCTCGCCGGCGATCGCCGCGTCGCCGTAGTCGGCGCTCCCGACCATAGCCAGGATCTGCCCGCTCTGCGGGTCGAGCGCGACCAGGGCGGCGTTTGTCCCATCGGACCGGTTGGCGATGCTCGGGTTGCTGGCGACGCTCCGCTCGGCGATCCGCTGGAGCGACGGGTCCAGCGTCGTGATGACGTGATAGCCGCCGTGGTAGAGCCGCTCCTCGCCGAGCCGGGCGTGGAGGAGGTCGAAGACGTAGTTGACGAAGTGCGGCGCGAGCGGGGCGCGCGGCCGATCGACGAAGTGAAGCGGCTCGGCCGCGGCGGCGCGTGCCTGGTCTGGGGTGATGTAGCCCTGCTCCACCATCCGCTGGAGGACGTACTCCTGCCGCCGCTTCACCGCATCGAACCGCGTATAGGGGTCGTAGTAGCCCGGTGCCTGGGGCAGGCCGGCGATCAGGGCGCACTCGGCCAGGTCAAGCTGTGAGACGGACTTGCCGAAGTAGCCCTCGGCGGCAGCCTCGACGCCGTAGCTCCGGTTGCCGTAGTTGATCTCGTTGAGGTAGACGCTCAGGATATCGTTTTTGGTGTAGGTCTGGGTGAGCTGGTAGGCCAGGATGATCTCCTTGATCTTGCGGCGGGCGCTCTGATCGAATCGCTCCTCTGGCGCAAGCAGGACATTTCGGGCGACCTGCTGGGTGATCGTGCTCGCGCCGGAGACAATCTCGCCGCGGGTGAGGTCGTCGACAGCCGCGCGGAGGATCGCCCGGATCTCGAAGCCCGGATTCGAGAAGAAACTCGGATCCTCGGTGGCGATAGTCGCCTCGATCAGGTACCGCGGGATCTGGGAGAGCTTGACGATCGTGCGTCGTCCCCCGTTAGGATCGGTGATCTCGTAGAGCAGGGTGGAGCCGTCGCGGGCATAGACCGGTGTGGTCTGGAATGGTGCCCGGGCGGTCAACTGGTCCGGTGGCGGGAGGGCACCGGCGAATTCGCCAAACCAGACGATCAGCCAGATCGCGGCGGCGACGGCCAGCGTCGCTCCGATGCTGGCCAGGCCGGCCAGGCACATGACGACGATCCAGAATCGGGACCGATCGCGCGGCTGGTGCCCCGCGCGGCGTCGCCCGGTGCGCCGATGCAGGCGGGCCACGGCCAGGGACATCAGGAGCTCTCCTCGATCGGGGCGAAGCCTCCACTGGCGGCGCTGGCGCCGGCCGCCGGCAGGGGCGCTGGCCAGCGCCGCACGCTGTTCCGATTGTACCATAGCCGCCTTCTCCCGCCGGGTAAGGCTGATCGATCAGGCGGGGTACGGCGATCCGTTCGAGACCGCTTGATGCCCAGCCGGGATGGGTAAGCCCCGGCTCGGCGCCTGCACGCTCGCCGCTGCGGGTCTCAGTCCCTACTGTGCCATTGCCCTGTACCGGTCCGCGAGAGCCTTCCGTCCTGCGACGGTGATTGGGATTACACCCCTTCAGCGACGGAACTCACTGGCCGTGTCGCGGCGGCTCGCCAGACGGCGCACAAGCGGGGGCAGGGCAAGCCCGATGACCAGGGTTGCGGCGAAGAGCAGCCGGTCGTCGGAGAGGAAGGCGGCGATCCCGAGCGATGCGAGCAGGATGATCACGAACCAGGCCACATCGCCGATGATGATGCAGGCCCACGCCAGAATCCGACCGAGCGGCAGGGCGGTCGAGGTGATGCTGGCGGTGAAAAAGTCGGTCACAAAGGTGAAGGTGGCCAGGCCGAGCGGCAGGCCGAGGCGCCCGGAGGTCAGGCGGGTCACTGTGCCCACTCGGGCCAGGCCGCTCAGAAACCGCCGTCCGAGACCGGTCCGCCCGCCGTACTGCCGGATAAGGCGTACGATCGGCTCGAGGACGACCGCTGTGACAACGTCGCTCAGGGCGTAGAGGCCGAGAATCAGGAGCGGGGAGAGCCCCTCGCGGCGCGCCAGGACGATCCCGGCGGGTGCGCCGGGGCCCCACGGCAGGAGGAAGATCAGGAAGACCCCCACCGGGCCGCTCGAGACGAGGCGCGCGAAGAGCGTCGAGAGATCAGCCACCAGCGCGATCCAGGTCCGCTCCTGAGGATGTTCTGCCTCCCCATCATAGACCGGGCCGCGAGCGCTGGCAATTTCAGGGCGAGCTGACCGGACCGATCAGGGTGACCGCATCGCCATCGTGGAGGGGCGTCGGCCAGCCGACGCTCTCGCCGTTCAGCAGGACCTCCTGGATCTCGCCGGTCCACGCGCCGAGCTCGCTGACGCGGCGAATCAGGTCTTCTACCCGTGCCGCAGGCGGCAGTTCGATTTCTAGCGGCGGGCAGGTCTGCTGGGCGACCGGGTCGGCCGCGACCCGCGCCGGTCCTTCGACGGGCAGACCGACGATGCGCAGTTCGACCTTCATCGTCCCCCTCCAGGTGGTCCATCAGTGGGGAGGAGAGCCGGAGGGCCTTCCGGCCAGGTGCCGGAAGGCCCTTATCGGCACACGATTCGTTCGAATCACGGGGTCGGGGTCGCCGTTGGCATCGCCGCGCCAGGGGTGGAGTACGCTGGCGTGGTGGTCGGTGAGGCCATCACCGTTGGCGATGTCATGGCTGTCGGTGATGCCGCCGGCGATGCTCCAGGGGCCGTTGGCGTTCCCATAGGCGCGGCACCCGGTGTGACTGCCGTCGGTGACATCGCCGCGCCCGGTGTGGCCACAGCACTGCTCGGCACAACGGCACGCGAGGCGAAGGTGGTCGAGACCGGTCCATTCCCCACCTGCACCGTGCTCACCACACTGCCGCTCGCCGTATCGATGACGCTCAGCGTGTTCTGCACCCGGTCCGAGACGAACGCCAGGCGGCCGTCGGCGCTGAAGGTGATGTCAGAGGGCGCCGCGCCGACGGGGATCGTCCGGGAGACCTTGTTCGTCGAGAGGTCAACGATCGCGACGTGGCTGGTCGGCTGATCAGCGGTGACGAAGAGGCGAGAGCCGTCCGGCGTGATCGCCAGGCCGGTCAGGCGGCCGCCGACGGGGATCCGTCCGCTCTCCCGGTTCGTCGCCGTGTCAATGATCGAGATGTCCCCACTGCCCTGGTTGGCGACGTAGAGCCGCGTGCCGCCGGGGACGCCGGTGATGGCGATCGGATTGGCCCCGACGCGGATCGTGGCCGCGATGCCCGGGCCCGGTGTGCCCGCGGCGCCCGGCGCGGTCGGTGAGGCCATTGCCCCGGGCGAGGTCACCGCGCCGGGCGTGCCGACCGTCGTGGGCGAGGCGGCCGCCATGGCGGTTGGAGACGCCGCGACGCCGGCCGTGGCGGTTGCACCGGCCATTCCGAACGGACGGACGACGCTGACCTCATTCGCTCCCTGGTCAACCACATAGACGGTCACGCCAGACGGTGCGGTCACGGTCGTGAGGGCGACCGGCCGCGCTCCGACCATGATCGTGCCCACGTTTGTCCGCGTCGGGACATCGAGGAGCGAGAGGTTATTGGAGCCGCTGTTGGCGACGAACGCCGATTTCCCATCACTGCTGATGGCGATGGCGGCAGGGTCGGTGCCGACGGTGATGTCGCTGACGTGGCTCTTGGTCAGCAGGTCGTACACGGCGACCAGGTTGCCCCCGGAGGCGCCGTTGACGATGAAAGCATACCGACCGTCCGGGGTCACGGCCACCGCGCGGGCCGGAAAGCCCACGTCGATCGTCTCGAGAACGGTGTGGGTCGTAGCATCAATCAGGGTGATGCTGTGCCCGCTCGCATTGGCGGTGAGGACCGCGGCGACAGCCCGGGCGCCGGGGACGGGTGTCCCGGGAACCGGCGAGGGGCCGACGGCGGTTGCCCTCACGGTCGCAGTGGGGGGTGCCTGGGCCGCGGGCGCACAGGCCGCGGAGATCAGCGCCAGGCCGAGGATGCCCGCGGCTACCAGACGCCCCGGCGCTGGCCGAATTCGAATGCCCATGACGGTTACGAGACCCTCCTGAAAATCGGAATCCTTTACGACGGCTACGACGGCGATCGAATGCCCGCGAGGGACCATGCCGGTCGTTGCGGTGTTCTGCTCTCCCCGGGGGCTGGCGTCGACTGTCCGCCGGGGATCGTGCGCCTGGCCGGGTGCAAGAGATATGCCAGTAGAGGTGGCGATACGGCAGGCCCGTGGGGACCTCGGGGGCGGTACCGTGCCCATGGGCCGCGCCGGGCGTGTAGAATCAAGCCGCACGCCAGGACTCGACGAAGCTGGCCAGGAGGAGAAGGAACGTGGCAGTTGTGGCCATCCTCGACTGCAATTTCCCGAGTACGGAGATCGAGGAGACGATTGTCCGATCGGCCGGTGCGGAGCTGCGAAAAGGTCAATGCGTGACCGAGGAGGATGTCATCGCGTTTGCCCATGATGCCGACGCGGTCATTGTCCAGTATGCTCCCCTGACTGCACGGGTGATGGATTGCTTGCCACGCTGCCGATCGATCAGTCGTTACGGGATCGGCGTTGACAATGTCGACGTGGCAGCCGCGACCGCGCGCGGCATCTGGGTGACGAACGTGCCTGGCTTCTGTGCCCGCGAGGTCGCCGAGCACACTATGGCCATGGTGCTGGTCTTCGCGCGCCGCCTGAAGTCCCTGGACCAGGCGGTCCGGGCCGGACGGTGGGACGCGATCGGCGTGATGCGGCCAACCCGCCGCCTGTCCGAGCTGACACTCGGGCTGATCGGCTTCGGACAGGTAGCACGGCAGGTCGCGCTGTACGCCCGCCCGTTTGGCCTGCGCCTCCTCGCCACCGCGCCGCGGACGACCGCCGAGACGATGGCCGAGTTTGGGGTCACCAAGGTCCCGCTCGAGGAGCTGCTCGCGCGGTCTGATTTCGTCTCGCTCCACCTCCCGCTGACGGCTGAGACGCGCCACCTGCTCGACGCCCGTCGGCTGGCCATGATGAAGCCCGGTGCCATTCTGCTGAACACGTCGCGCGGTGCACTGGTCGATGAGGCCGCGCTGATCGATGCCCTGGCGCGCGGCCACCTGGCCGGGGCCGGCCTGGATGTGCTGGAGAAGGAGCCTCCCGCGCCGGACAATCCTCTGCTGACCATGGAGAACGTGATCCTCACGCCCCACGCCTCGTTCTACTCGGACGACTCCCTGGCCTACCTCCAGACGGTGGTGGCCGAGGAGGCGGTGCGCGTGCTGCGGGGCGACCGTCCGCGCCACCCGGTCAACCCCGAGGTCGTTCCCCGCGTGATATCATCGTAGCTGACAAACGTTTGAGAATCAGGGAAGCGATCGCGTGAGTGAGACATGCCCCGATGGCCGCCGCGTCGATGCCGCGGTCGGCCCGGATGAGCAATCCCTGGAACGGCTCGATCAGGTGATTGGTGAGTCGCTCACCGTTGATCTGCACAGCCACAGCCGCCATTCCGATGGCCACTGGACACCGGGCGAGCTGATCGGGGAGGCAAGCGGTCTCGGCCTGGCGCTGGTCAGCCTGACCGATCACGATCGCCTGGAGGGACAGGCGGAGGCGGCGCGCGCCGCTCGCGCCAGAGGCCTGCTCTTTCTCCCGGGCATGGAGGTCAGCCTGAGGGTTGAGGGCCGCCTCTACCACGTCCTCTGCTACGACTTCGACTGGACCAGCGCGCTCTGGGAGGAGTTTCGGCGGCACCGGCGGAGGGCGATCGAGCGCTTTCACCTCCACCTGTTTGATCAGCTCCGCGCTCGCGGCTACGCGGTCGATCCGGATCTGGCCCGAGGAGAGGACGGCTGGCTGGTGGACGATCCTCTTCCGCACGCGGTCCTCCGCGCCGGGCTGGCGCCCACGCTGGATGCGGCGAGACAGTTTGTGCACAGTCTGTCACTGCGGCGCCCGGTCGAGCTGACCTATCTCGATCTCGCTGAGTTCGCCGTGCTGGTACCGCCTGAGGCGGCCGTCTTCTCGGTCGCTCACCCTGCCCGCCAGGAGCCCGGTGTCTCGGTGCGGCTAACCGAGGAGGACCTTCGACATCTGACCCGGGCACTGCCGCTGGTGGCGCTGGAGGCCTACCACCCCTACCACAGCATGGCCGACGTGGAGTGGTATCGCGGACTGGCGGCACGGCACGGGCTCGCGGTTACCTGCGGCTCCGATGCCCATGGTCACCCGGTCCGGCGGCCGCTCCGTCCGCATCCGGCGGATCTCTGCGCGGACTTCCTGCGGATCATCCGGGAGCGCTGGGCGCGGCGTGCCGCGGCCGCCAGCGAGGGCCTCCGGGAACGACTCGTCCATTAGCTGGATTGGCCGGCAACCTGCATGGCGTCGATGACGTCGAGGATGCCCGGGGTCCAGCGGGCCAGATCATCGATCGCCCAGCGCAGTGCCGCGCTGTCAACAGTGCCGCTCAGGTGGGCAATGCCGTGATGGACTGCGACCCGAACGCGGTGGGCCACCGCTGGCTGCAGGACGGCGTCGAGGCGCTGGCGTACGAGGCGCTGGAGCGCTGAGTCTGGGTGGACGACGGGCGGCTCGAGCACGAGGTCAGCGACGACATCATAGACCCCGTCGATGGACCGGGCGATCGCGTCCACGAGCTGACGGGTCGAGGGGCTCGGGACCGTGCCGCGGAGGTAGACCACGCCGTCGAACGTCTGGACATCGATCCTGGCCAGGTCGAGGGCAGCATCACGGATCAGCGCGGCGACCACGTCGGCGGTGATCTCAGGGTCAGGGCGGGCTGCCGCGGGAGTGACGGTAAGCTGATCGATAACAGCGCGAACACCCCGGGTGCGCTGCACCACGGCCACGGTGAGGGTGCGGGCTTCCGGCGTCGGGATCTCGCCGCGCAGGGTGACGATACCCCGGTCCACGGTGACATCGACCGGGAGGGGAGCGAGACGGGCATCGGCGCGGAGTGCCGCGCGGACTATCGCCGCGATCTGTTGATCGTTCATCGCCAGCGGCATTGGCTCCCGTCCGGATGCGATCGATGGCGGGTGATATCCCCCGGCAATGCGCGTGCCGGGGCAGGGGAGGGCTGAGAGAGGTGGACAGGGAACGGGACGGGCCGGGTGGTCCGGGCGTTCTGCCGGTGTCGGTCATCCTGTGGGAAAAGCCGGGCTGTTGCCTGTGCGAGCGGGCCCGGGAGATCCTCGCGCGTCTGGCGGCTGAGTATCCGCTTCGGGTCGACCGGCGCGATATCACCACGGATGCGGACGCATTCGCCCGATACCGCTACGTCATCCCGGTCGTCGAGATCGAGGGGGGACCGCGCTTCGAGGGGAAGATCACCGAACTCTGGCTCCGGCGTGCGATCGCCCGGATACTCCAGCACGGGCGCTGAGCGGCACTCAGCGCAGGATCGTCGGCAGAAAGATCTCGAAGCGGTATCCGTTGATCAGAAGTGAAGGGGAAGCGCTGGCGGATGTGCGGCCATCGGTGATTGTGGCCTGGTTGGCAACGGCGAGCGGTGAACTCGTTGAGACCTGCGCCCGAAATGTGATCGTCACAGCCTGGCCGGACGGCGGGGATCCGCTCCAGCGGATCGTCCGGCTGGCCGCATCATAGGTCGCTCCCGCGGTTGCGCTCCCGGCGACATACTCAAGGCCGGACGGCAGAGGGTCGGAGAACTGGAGGGCAGTGCCTGGACCGGTGATAGTGAAGGCGTAGGTCACTATATCTCCCTGCGCCGCGGTCGTTGGGGTCACCGCGCCGGTCAGGGTGAGGCCCGGATCGCCCCACACGACGGTAAGGGTCGGGCGCCCGGCGGCATCCCAATCCCCTGCGTCTGATGAAACGAAGTACTTGCCGCTGTGGTAGGCGGTGTCAGCCGAGTAAAGGGCCAGGCTGGCCGGACGCCCGGCTGCGTATGCCTCGGCGACAAGCGGCGTCACATCCCAGGTTACGGCAACGCCGGGCCAGCCCGGGAAGGTTGTGATCGGATTGACCCAGGTACCGCCGAAGTTCTTGCTGGCAAGAGGAGCGTTGTTCCAGGTGAGCGTGGTCTCATCCCAGGGATCGGTTACCGAGAAGACCTGGATCCAGGATGGACGGGCCTGGCTCGGATCTGAGCCCCCGAACTGGTAGACGAGCAGGGTAGCCGCGGTGATGACCTTGCCCGGCGGAATCGCGGACAGGTCGAACTGGAGATACGAGCGGCTGAAGCACGGGAAATCGGAGACGTCGGCCTCGTTCTGGACGAAGAGATCGGCGGTCGGGTGTGGTTGATCACCTCCCCCGAAGATGCCCCCGCTGCAGTCCCC
>JADGGD010000035.1 GCA_019690095.1 Chloroflexota bacterium | reverse complement strand
CGCGGTCGCCGGTGAAGAATCCACAGCATGCCAAGGCCGCCCACGAAGATGAGCCCCGAGACCAGAGCCGGCTGCCAGACTGCGTCACCTCGCCCCGCCAGCAGCAGGTCAAGGGCGACCGTGAGGAGCCACAGCTGGAGGCTCATTAAGACGAGCCCGATCGTCAGTGCCGCCAGGGTAAGCGGACCATGACCCACTGGCGGGCGCTCGTCCGGGGTAGAGGCGCTGAAGCCTCCATCGCGGTGCGGTGCCGACACGCTATGCCTCCCGCCCCACGGCGTAGAGTTGATCTCCCTCCTGGCGCAGGACGATGCGCGGCAGACGCCGGCGTGGCGGGCCGGCGATCGGATCTCCGGTAACGGGATGGAACACTCCCTCGTGGCATGGGCAGTAAAGGCGCCCTTCCGTGGGCTGATAGTACACCGCACAGGAGAGGTGCGTGCATTTCTGGCTGTAGGCAACGAACTGGCCCCCGGGTAGATGGAGGAGAACTGCCTGATCCGCAGGGCCCGGATAGGTGAAATAGAGTGCGCTTCCTTCCGGGACCGCGCTCACCCGAGCGATGGGCACCGCCGGCAGGCGCTCCGGGCGCCGGAGAGCGCCCAGAATAGCCAGGATCGCCGTAACCCCAAAGAGGGCCCCGGAGGTATAGACGGCGAGGTGGAGCAACTCGCGACGCGCGACCAGATCATCCACATCCCAGTGGTAGGGAAACTCGATCCGCCAGGGGGCTTGCGGACGCGCTGGCTGATCGGCGCCAGGACGGGTACGATTGGCCGACTGGTTCGTCATACGATCCATGCTTCCTCCCGCTCCGGGTGCCCAGTCTCCCGTGCTGCCGCACGGAGCAGGGCCGTTATGTCGAGGCGGTCCTCCCCCTCTGGCAGAACGAAGTAGTTGCGCGTCTGCACTTCCTGGTGTCCAAAGACGGTCCGGTTGATCGCGTGCCCGGTGCGCTGGCTCACGAACTCCTCGTAGGTACCGTACCAGATTGCCGCGGTTGGGCAGGCCTGGGTGCACCAGGGCTGCAGACCCTGGGAGGTGCGGTCAAAGCACAGGTTGCACTTCTTCATCAGGCGGGCTGAGGCATCGAATTTGGGCACGCCGAAGGGACACGCGTAGACACAGTTCCGGCAGCCGATGCAGCGGGAAGGATCGGCCTGCTGAACCACCCCTTCCGGTGTGATCAGGATCGCCATCACCGGGCAGACCTGGGCGCACGGCGCAACCGGATCTACGCAGTGCATGCAGAGAGTGGGTTGCGTCGCTACCGATGCCGGGCGTGCGATGAAATCAACCATGATCATGCTCTCGCCCTTATGCGAGTCACACTCCCGGCAGGCCGCCTCGCAGGCGCGACAGCCAATGCAGCGCGAGGGGTCAGTGAAGATTGTCTTGATAGCCATCAGGGGCCCTCCCTGTCCGCTGCAGCCGGGGCGTGGACCTCCCCTGCGGTGTAGGGGAACATTGCGGGTGCAGTTGTCGGGGTATGGTTCTCGCGGGCACCCGTCGCCGGGCCGGGAGGCTCCTCCAGCCTCTCGATCGCTGCCGCGCAGACCTTGAACTCGGGGATCTTCACCGTCGGCTCGACTGCCGGGATAGTCAGCTGATTCACCGCCTGGGCGTGGCCATAGTGGAAGGGGATAAAGAGAGTATCCGGGCGGATCGTTGCGGTTACCAGGGCCTTAAGCTCCATCGCCCCGCGCGGCGTCCGCACCCGGACCCGGTCTCCATCCTGGATGCCCAGTCGCGCGGCCGCGTGCGGGTGAATCTCTACCCATGGCTCCGGTGCCTGGCTGTTCAGGAAGCCAAGCCGTCGGGTCTGGTTACCGCTCAGGTAGTGGTAGACGACCCGGCCGGTGGTGAGCCGGAACGGGAAGTCACCGCCCGGCTCCTCGGCCGGCGGCTCATAGACGACCGGGATGAAGCGCGCCCGTCCGTCCGGATGGGCGAAGCGCTCGGTGAAGAGGCGGGGCGTTCCGGGCGAATCGAGTGTGGGACACGGCCAGAAGACGCCCTGCTGGGCCTCGATCTTCTCCCAGGTGATGCCGTAGTAATCGGCGACGCCGCCGCGCGAGGCAAGGCGGTACTCGTCCCAGATCTCGCGCACCGAGCGGTACGGGAAGAACTGGCCGCGTCCGAGACGCCGGGCCAGATCGCAGATAATCTCCCAGTCTCGCCGCGCCTCGCCGGGCGGGTTCGCCGCCCGATTGATCTTGACCACACGCCCCTCGAGGTTGGTCGTTGTCCCCTCATCCTCGCACCAGACCGCAGTCGGCAGGACGACGTCGGCGAGTTCAGCTGTCTCGGACAGGAAGAAATCCATAACTACGAGCGGATCGAGGTTGCGGAGTGCGCGCCGGACAACGGCATTCTCTGGCAGGGAGACCATGAGGTTCGAGCAGATGACCAGGCAGCTCTTGATTCGGCCGTCTGCCATCAACCCGATCATCTCAGTCGCCGCGGCCCCTTCCCCCGGCAGCTCCTCGACCGGAATTCCCCAGATACGGGCGATGTAGGCACGATCCTCCGGCACGTCGATGTGGCGGTAACCGGGGAGCTGGTTTGCCTTCTGGCCGACCTCGCGTCCTCCCTGACCATTGCCCTGGCCGGTCAGCATCGTTGTCCCTCCTCCTGGCTTCCCGACCTGACCGCGTGCCAGGGCCAGGTTAATGCAGGCAAGGCACGCGTTGACGCCGTGGGTGCTGTGCTCAATCCCGCGGGCGTGCAGGATGAGGGAAGGGGAACTCTGGCCATACAGGCGCGCGGCCGCGATAATACGTTCGGCCGGCACCCCGGCGATGCGTTCGGCTACCTCCGGGGTGTACGGTTCGACCGCTTCGCGCACTGCATCCCAGCCGACTGTCCGATCGGCGATGTACTGGGCATCGATCAGGCCGTCGTGCACGATCTGGCGAAGCATCGCGTTCAGGACGGCGATATCGGTCCCGGGGCGAACCGGCAGCCACAGGTCAGCAGTCCGGGCGACCGGGGTCTGACGGGGATCCAGAACGATGAGCCGGGCCCCGTTATCGCGTGCCGCCCAGATCCACCGCATCACGATCGGGAAGCACTCGGCGGTGTTCGAGCCGACGATCAGCAGACAGCGGCTCAGCGCAATATCCGGCATCGGGAGGGGACAGCGGTCGAGACCGAAGGCGCGGGCGTAGGCCACTGCCGCCGAGGACATGCAGAGGCGCCCGTTGTAGTCAACGTGTCGGGTGCGCAGTCCTACCCGCGCGAACTTCCCCATCAGGTAGCACTTCTCGTTCGTCATGGAGGAGCCGCTGTAGACGGCGATGGCGTCGTGGCCGTGCGATGCCTGGATCTCCTGCCAGCGCCGGACGATGTAATCCAGGGCCTCATCCCAGCTTGCGCGCTCGAGCGGGCTGTCTTTGCCGCCCCGTCGGATCAGAGGGTAGGTCAGGCGGTCCGGATGACTTGCCTGCTGATAGGCGACGATCCCCTTTGGGCAGAGCGACCCCCGGTTGTGGGGGTAATCACGTGGTTCAACCCCGATCACCGTGCCGTCGAGAACCTTCAGGTACATCGCGCACTGGACGCCGCAGAAGCAGCAGTGTGTCGGAACGAGGGCGGTAGGAAGGCGATCAACACCCTCCCAGCCGGGCGGCGGCGCACCAGTTGACTCGAAGTCCTCGTTGGCGGCGCGCCAGGGCGCGAAGACATCCTTATTCACGCTCATTACAGGAACCGCCTCCCCATGAGTTGGTAGTACGCTTCTCCCCGCAGGATGCGCTTGCAGGTGGGACAGTAATCCTGAAGCGAACCGAGCCCTTCCCCTAGCTCGTAGTCCTGGCCAAGCTCCTGGAGGGTGGTCTTAAGGTCGTCAATGAAGCGTCGTGAGGGAAGCTCTCGCTGACAGCGGCGGCACCGCAACCCTGCTGTCAGATCCTCCTGAGTGACGGTCTGGTAGAGGGTGACCCCGATGCTGGCGGGCCGCTCGACTACGTGGAAGAACTTCCCGAATGGAAGGGACAGCAGCCAGCCCACAACGGTAACCTCGTGGGTCAGTGAGAGGAACGAATAGAACCGCCCCTGCCACCAGGTGTATGATGCGGTCAGGGCGAGGCCAGTCACGGCGATAGCAAAGAGCAGGGCCAGGGGAAGCAGGTCGAAGGCAAAGCGCTGGGTTGCCAGCAGGCCGACATCACTCACGCGCCGCCAGAGGGCGATCGCCAGGCCGACGATGAGGAGGAGGGCGGTGAAGTCGAGGGCGTGGAAGAGGATGAAGCCGGTGCCGGCCCGGATTGGGAAGCGGAAGATCGGCAGCCCAAAGAACCAGAGTTCATAGCTGGTCGGAGGGACGAGGGTGAAGTGGAACCAGCCGAAGGTAAGCGGAAAGGTGATCAGGCAGGAGAGCACGACCCCCCAGAAGATGCAGAGGTGCATAATCCAGCGGCGGACACTCCGCTCGCGGATGAAGGTCTGGGCCAGGATATCGCGCCAGAGGGCGGCAGGAACGAGGGTGGTATAGCGGCGGAAGTTGTCCCAGGAGAGGAAGCTCGCCCAACCGGCCCGAAAGTAGCGCCGTGTTGGGGGACGTGTCGTAACCCAAAGGGCATAGCGGTAGGTGACCGCAGCCACTGCGAAGACGGTCCCGACGGCGTAGCCGATCAATGCCGAGTCGAAGTCGGCGAATCCCCGCGATCCAAGGGCGATAAGAAGGATCAGAACCGCGCTGGCGAGAAGCGCCAGGCCCATCGCGGGCCGCTTATCCCGCGTCATTGTGCCCCTGCGGTGACCGATCGGATATCCCCTGGCTGGCTCGGACGGATTATAGCATGCTCTGGTCGCGAGACGGCCGGGATTCAGGAATTTTTCAGGGGGCGGAGGTGGGTATTCCGGCGGCGTTGGGGGATAGGCGGACATGGTGTCGTCAAGGGATGCCCCTGCTCATAGTGCGGTAGTGAATGATGGAGGTTGGATCAGCATGGCAGATGGCGAGTTCGCCTTTCTCCGTGATGGTGGTCAAGTTCTCCTGCGGCCAGCGCGGCCGGAGGATCGGATCAAGATCCGGGAACTCCTGCAGGGGCTGTCGCCGGAGAGCCGGGCCCTGCGCTTCCACTCGGCCGGGGCGCGGATTGATGATGATACCCTGGACCGGGCGACGGCCGGGCACGTTCTGGTCGCCGAGCTCCAGGGAGAGATCGTCGGGCTCGCCTCCTATGTGCGCTTACGCGATCCAGGCCGGGCGGAGATGGCCATTGCGGTTGCGGATGCCCAGCAAGGGCGGGGCATCGGGACAGCCCTCTTCGAAAAGCTCTCGCGAGAGGCCCGGTCTGAGGGGGTTGAGCGCTTCCTCGCGCGAGTTCTTTCGTCGAACACGCGGATGATCGATCTGTTGCGCGGGCTCGGCTTTCGGATGAGCCGGCGCATCGAGGGTGGGGAGATCGAATACGATGTGGTCCTGCGCGAGGACGCAGCCTACATTGCCAGCGCAGATGCCCGGCGGCACGTTGCTGCGAGCGCCTCACTGGAGCCGCTCTTCCACCCGCGCGCGGTGGCAGTCGTCGGCGCCTCCCGGCAGCCAGGCTCAATCGGACACGAGCTCTTTCGGAATCTCCTGCGGGGCGGCTTCACCGGCCCGGTCTATCCGGTGAACCCGTCCGCTCGGGCGATCTGCTCGGTTCGGGCGTACCGGTCGGTGACGGACATCCCGGATCAGATTGATCTCGCTGTGATCGTCGTGCCCGCTGCGGCAGTGCTCGATGCGGCCCGGTCGTGTCTGGAAGCGGGGGTGCGCGCGCTGGTGGTCATCTCGGCAGGATTTGCTGAGGTGGGGGCCGAAGGCCGCCGACGGCAGGAGGAACTGCTCCGCCTCTGCCGGGAGCATGGGGCGCGGCTGGTCGGGCCCAACTGCATGGGGGTTTTGATCAACGGACCGGAGGGGCCGATTAACGCGACCTTTGCCCCAAGCCTGCCGCCGCCAGGGAAGGTCGCGGTAGCATCGCAGTCTGGTGCCCTGGGGATCGCCATCTTGCAACAGGCACGCCAGATGGGGCTCGGTATCTCGGCGTTCATCTCGATGGGAAACAAGGCCGACCTGTCCTCGAATGACCTGCTGGAGCGCTGGGAAGACGACCCGGCGACGGCGGTGATCCTGCTCTATCTCGAGTCGTTCGGCAATCCGCGGCGCTTCGCCCGCGTGGCCCGCCGGGTTGGGCGGCGCAAGCCGATCGTGGCCGTGAAGGGCGGACGAGCGGCGTCCGGTCAGCGCGCGGCCGCCTCGCACACGGCGGCGCTTGCGGGTTCCGACATCGCAGTTGATGCGCTCTTTGCCCAGGCCGGAGTGATCCGATGCGATACCCTGGAGGAGCTTTTTGATGTGGCCACGCTCCTTGCTAACCAGCCCCTGCCGGAGGGGAATCGCGTCGCCGTCATCACCAATGCTGGTGGACTCGGGATCCTCTGCGCTGACGCCTGCGAGGCTAACGGCCTCACCCTGCCCGTCCTCTCGGCAGAGACCCAGGAGCGGCTCCGCACCCTTCTGCCGCCAGAAGCCTCGGTCGCCAACCCGGTCGACATGCTTGCCTCGGGAACGCCTGCCAGCTACGGACAGGCTTTGCGGATCGTGCTCGGTGATCCCGGCATCGACGCGGTCATCGTGCTGTTCATCCCGCCGCTCGTGACCAACGCCGATGACGTTGCGGCAGAGCTGGTCGCGGCGTGCACGCCGCCGCCGCGCAAGCCGGTGCTCACCTGCTTTGTCGGGACGCAGGGGACCCCTGACATCCTGCGCGGTGCGGTGACCATCCCCTCCTACACCTATCCAGAGAGCGCGGCGCGGGCGCTCGGGCACGCGGCGCGACGGGCGGCATGGCTCCGCCGCCCGCTGGGCGAAATACCGGCGTTCACAGATATTGATGCTCGCGGAGCCCGTGCAATTGTGGACCGGGCCCTGGAGCGAGCGGAGCGTCCATGGCTGGAACCGGAGGAGGTCAGCGGGCTTCTGAGCGCCTACGGTATCCCTCTTCCGCCCAGCATCCTGGTCCACTCGCCCGAGGAGGCAGCCGAGGCGGCGCGTCAACTGGGTCTGCCGGTGGCGGTCAAGCTGGTATCCCAGACAATCGTGCATAAGTCGGATGTCGGCGGGGTTCATCTGGGGATTCGCTCGCCAGCGGCGGCTGCGGATGCCTACCGGGCGATCGCTGATGGCCTCGCGGAACGGGGGCTGAGCGGCGAGATGAGGGGAGCGGTGGTCCAGCCCATGATTACCGGCGGGGTCGAATGCCTGGTCGGCGTAGTGACGGATCCGGTCTTCGGGCCGCTCGTTGCCTTCGGTCTGGGCGGGGTGGCCGCGGAGGTTATCGGGGACGTGGCGTTCCGCCTCCACCCCCTGACCGATGTTGACGCGGAAGCCCTCATCGACAGCGTGAAGGCGGCACGGCTGCTGCGTGGGTACCGCGGGAACCCGCCGGCCGACGTGGCCGCGCTGCGAACGCTGCTCCTGCGCGTCTCACGACTGGTTGAGGACGTACCGGAGATCAGTGAGATGGATCTGAACCCGGTCATGGCCTGCGAGGCAGGGAAGGGCGCTGTGGTGCTTGATGCGCGGATCCGCCTTGCGCGGCCGGCCACTCCAGTGTCCTGAGGTGAATGCGGGAGGTATGGGGACAGCGCTATCGCTCCTTGTGCTGGCGCAAGGACGGCACGACTGCGGGGGGATATGCTTGACACGGTCAGACCATGGCCCCGCGTTGACCAGCAGGGATATGGTCGATTCAGTCATTCTATTCTGCGGAGGCATACAGCAGATGGCCGAGATCGAGCCAGCCGGACCGGTTCCGTCTGAGCCAGGCGACCCTGAGCTCGACGTCCGGGAGATTCCCCCGCCCCAGCGGCACGGTCTGATCTTCAGCACCTTTGCCGCCATGCGCCCTGGGCAGGCGTTTATCCTGGTCAATGACCATGATCCCAAGCCGCTCTACTACCAGTTCAGATTCGAGCGCGAAGGCCAGTTTACCTGGGAGTACCAGGAGCAGGGTCCGACGACCTGGCGCGTCCGGATCGGCAAACTGCGCTGACCCCATCTGGCGCCAGTCTACGGTAAGCCCTCCGGGAGCCCGGAGGGCTTTTCCGCGTCCCCGACCGGGCCCGTTCGCTGCACTGTCCAGGCTTCCGATCCGGCATCACCTGCGGCGGGTCCGCGTTTACCGGGCGTGAAACCTCCGCGGCGTATATTGTCCCTGTCGGAGGCGGTGCGCCGCAGCAAGGAGCGGCGCGTGTGTCCCCCGGTGGCAGTTCCCGCCTGGCCGTGCCGGTTGGACGGGTAATGCGGCAGTGGGACAGGCCGGTCCCGGGACCTGCCAGGGTATAATCGGCCACTGAAACATGGAGGTGACGTGATGCCTGACTGGGGCCCCTTCGGTCTGACGGGTAAGAACGCGGTCGTCACTGGCGGCGCTATGGGCATTGGGTTCGGCATCGCCCGCCGGTTTATCGAGGCGGGGGCGAATGTCGTAATCGGGGACGTGAACGGTAATGCGGCGGAGGAGGCGGCACGGAAACTCCAGGGGGGACCGGGCAAGGTCGTCGCGATGACCGCTGACGTGAGTGACGTTGGCGCGGGACCAGCCCTGGTCGAGCGCTGTGTCGCCGCGTTCGGATCGCTGGATATCTTCGTCAACAACGCCGGTATCTACCCTATGGTGCCCATGCTGGAGATGACGCCGGAGCTCTTCGACCGGGTGTACCAGATCAACCTGCGCGGACTGGCTTTCTGCGCGAAGGCCGCCGCGGCGCGCATGATTGCCCAGGGAACTGGCGGGAAGATCATTAACATTGCCTCGATTGACAGCCTCCATCCCTCGATGGTCGGACTGGCCGCCTACGACGCGTCGAAAGGTGGGGTCCTGATGTTCACCAAGAACTTTGCGCTCGAGGTGGCTCCCCACGGTATCCTGGTGAACGCCATCGCGCCAGGGGGGATCGCGACAGAGGGGGGCATGCGGTCCTCAGACCTGACCCCAGAGGCCCAGCAGCAGATCACGGCGGAGTTCGCTCGCCAGATTCCGCTGGGGCGCATGGGGGTGCCCGATGATATCGGGAAGGTCGCAGTCTTCCTGGCCTCCTCGGCGGCTGACTACATCACCGGCGCGCTCATTGTTGTCGATGGCGGCCGTCTGCTGAAGTAGCGGGAAATCCGGTCGACACGCCGGAGCGGGACACTGGCCGATCATCCATTTCAGGATCTGCACCGGGCAGGCAGGGTTGGAGGGTTCAGGGATCGTTCAGGGAGATGCAGGGTCTATTCGGCGGCTGTTCAGGGAGAGCGGGTGATACTGTCCGGGGAATCCTGGTCCGGAGGATCGGGTATGAAGATCCTGATCGTGGACGATGATCCGGAGGTCCGCGAGGCCCTGGCGGCGGGGATTCGGCTGCAGTGGCAGGACAGCGTAGTGATCCTGGCCGGAGATGGGGACGACGGCATCGCAATGTTCTTCGAGTACGAGCCGGATGTCGTGCTGCTGGATGTAGGGTTGCCGGGGCGAAACGGCTTCGAGGTACTCCGGGAGATTCGCCGGGTCTCTGACGTTCCGGTGATCATGCTGACAGCGCGCGGTGAGGAGCTGGATCAGGTACGTGGACTAGAGCTAGGTGCCGATGATTATGTCGTGAAACCCTTCGGTCCCCTTGCCCTGCTTGCGCGGATCAAGGCGGTCCTGCGGCGGGCTGATCTCCCGCCGCCAGTGGAGGCGATACCTGACTTCGTGGCTGGAGACCTGGCCGTCAACTTCACCAGCCGCCAGGTTCGGGTGCGGGGGCGGCCGGTCCGGCTGACGCCGGTTGAGTACAAGCTGCTCTACCATCTGGTGCGCAACGCGGGTCGGGTCATGCCTCACCAGGCCCTGCTCGATCGCGTCTGGGGCAACGATACAAACGCGACAACCGATCACCTGAAGGTCTTTATCAGCCGCCTGCGCGCGAAGATCGACCCACCGGGTGGTCAGAGTTACATCGAGACCGAGCGTGGCTTGGGCTATCGCTTCGTTCGTCCACGGGAGGCGACCGAGCGAACGGCCAACCGGTCCGGGTGAGCCGTTGCCGGTGGGGAGGGATGCTGTACAATCACGTACAGCCCGCAACGAGGGGAGCCGGTACTGGGTGGTGGCGGCCCATGGCCGGGTGATGAAGGCTTTCCTGCGGCAAAATGGCCACGGAGTTTACGAGGCAGGGACGGAATCGTGGAGCATGCCGATCGCATACAGCCGGTGGAGATCCTCCTCATCGAGGATAACCCCGGCGACGTCCGCCTGACGATCGAGGCCCTTCGTGATGGGAAGGTGCGCAACCATCTCAATGTCGTGACCGATGGGGTCGAGGCGCTTCTTTATCTACGCCGCCAGGGGAGATACGCTGCCGCGCCGCGGCCGGACCTGATCCTCCTGGATCTCAACCTCCCTCGGAAGGATGGCCGGGAGGTCCTCGCTGAGATCAAGGCAGATCCCCACCTGCGCTCGATTCCCGTCGTCATCCTGACTACCTCGCAGGCTGATCAGGATATCCTCAAGAGCTACGAACTGAATGCGAACTGCTACATCACCAAGCCGGTGGATCTCGATCAGTTCATCGCGGTCGTTCGGTCGATCGAGGATTTCTGGTTTACTGTGGTCACACTTCCTAGCCGCGACCAGTGAGGCGCGGCATGCGGCACGCGATCCTGCTCGTCGAGGATAACCCCGGTGATGCGCGACTGATCCGGGAGATGATCAGGGAGGTGCAGGACGCCTCGTTTCTCCTGGAGCGGGTCGAACGGCTGACGGAGGGGATCGCTCGACTCGGTGGGGGTGATATCAGTGCGGTCCTCCTGGATCTTTCCCTGCCGGATAGTCAGGGGCTAGAGAGCTTCCGCCGTCTGCACGCGCATGCCCCGGACGTCCCAATCCTTGTCTTGACCGGCCTCGATGATGAGGAGCTAGGCTTGCAGGCGATCCGCGAGGGAGCCCAGGATTACCTGATTAAAGGCCGTGTGGATGGGCATCTGCTGATCCGAGCCCTGCGCTACGCGATCGAGCGCAAGCGTCAGGAAGCGGCACTGCGGTTCCTGGTCGAGACGAGTCGATCGCTTGCTTTGTCGCTCGATCCCGGAGCAACTGTTGAACAGGTAGCCCAGCTGGCCGTTCCTGTTCTGGCCGATCTGTGCATTGTGGATCTCCTCCAGGAAGAACGGCTCGAGCCGGTTGCGGCGGCACACGTAGACTCGGGTGCCGTGCCCGGGCTTCTCGAGCGGCATCGGGGCTTCTTGCGGGATGATGCACTGGCTCAGTCAGTGCAGCAGGCTGTCCGGGAGAGGCGATCGATTCTCCTGTCGCCGCAACCAGTCGTCGCCGGTGAAGATAGGGCGATCTCGCCGCGGTGGACTGGCATCGTTGTCCCGCTCGTTGCCCGTGGTCGAACAATGGGGGCGATCTATTTCGAAAAGATACTTCCCCACAATGACCACGCCATGCCTGATCTCTGGCTCTACGAGGAGTTTGGCCGCCGTGCGGCATTGGCGATTGACAACGCGCAGTTGCTCACGAAGGCGTTGGAGGCCGCCCGCCTTCGGGATAGCGTCCTTTCCTCGGTCTCGCACGACCTCCGCAACCCGCTGATGGTCGTTAAGATCATCGCCGAGACCCTGGCATTTCAGATCCGTTCCCGCGATGTCCCGAACAGCGCTGAGATCATCGAGGGGCTGGAACGGATCGACGCGGCCACGGTCAAGATGACCGCACTGATCGACGACCTCCTGGATGTTGCCCAGATGCAGGCCGGCGGGCGGATCCGGCTGCGCCGGCGACAGACCGATCTGGTCGCTCTCATTCAGGGGGTGATCGCCGATTATCGAGTTCGTGCCCCACGGCATCGGCTTCGGACGGAGTTCGCTGTGCCCGTGCTCACCGGGTGGTGGGACGCAGCGCGCCTTGAACGGGTCATCGGAAACCTTCTGGCGAACGCGATCAAGTACAGCCCTCCGTCCAGCGAGGTCATCATCCGTCTCTTTTCTGAACAAGACGCTGATGGGGAGTGGGCGACCGTCGAGGTGGAGGATCACGGTGTGGGTATCCCTGCCGCTGATCTCCCACGCATCTTCACCTGGTTCTACCGTGGCCAGAACGTGGCCGACCGTACAACGGGCTCAGGGATTGGCCTGGCGGGAGCACGGCAGATCGTCGAGCTGCACGGGGGAACAATCACCGTTCAGAGTGCCGAAGGGAAGGGCTCGTTGTTCCGCGTTCGCCTGCCGCTGGGGGAGGCGGGCGATGACAGCGAGGATGCGGAGGTGGACCAGTGACAGAGGACAGAGAATCCGGCGCGGCGCTGTCGATCGGAGCGGATCTCCGGCCGGAGGAGCTGGTCGGTTTCCTGGATCTGGCGCCGGATGCGATCATCATCGTGGATGAGGAGGGCCAGATCCGCTATGTGAACGCCCAGACCGAAGCACTGTTCGGCTATCGCCGCGCGGAGCTTCTCGGCCAGACGATCGAGATGCTGATGCCCGATCGTTTTCGGCAGCGTCACATCGACCACCGACGCGTGTATAGGGGGCAGCCGCGGATCCGCCCGATGGGTGTGGGGCTCGCTCTGTGGGGGCGACGACGGGACGGCAGCGAGTTCCCGGTCGAGATCAGCCTGAGCCCGCTATGGGCCCGCGGCGGCCTGTACGTGATGAGCGCGATCCGGGACGTGACCGATCGGTATCAGGCACAGGAGAGGCTTCGAGAGGCTGAGGAGCGCCTGCGCCTGGTTGTGGATGGGATCGAAGACTATGCAATCTGCATGCTCGATCCGGAGGGGCGGGTGGTTAGCTGGAACCGCGGTGCCGAGCGCATCGCAGGATACACAGCCCCTGAGATTATCGGTCAGCACTTCTCGCTCTTCTATCCTCCCGAGGATCGGGAACGGGATAAACCGGCAATGGTTCTCCAGCTCGCCGCGGCGAACGGGCGCCACGAGGATGAAGCATGGCGGGTGCGCAAGGATGGGGTGCGCTTTTGGGCAAGTAGCGTCATCACCGCCCTGCGCGACGAGCACGGCGCGCTCCGGGGGTTTGCCGAGATTACTCGAGATGCCTCGGCTCGCCGCCGGACCGAACGACGTCTGGCGATGCAGTACGCGGTTGCTCGTATTCTCGCTGAGACAATGACCCTTGCTGAGGCCGCGCCGCGCATCTTGGCGGCGATTGGGAGTGCTCTCGAATGGGAATGGGCCGCTCTCTGGCGGGTTGAGGGGGAAACTGCGCGGTGTATGGAGGTCTGGCATGCGCCAGGCGTAGAGGCAGTCGAGCTAGAGCGGATCAGCCGGGCACGGGAGCTTGCGGCCGGGGAGGGGTGGGTCGGTCAGATCTGGATGCGCAGTGAGCCAACCTGGCTGCCGGATCTGGACCGTGCGGCTGATCCGGCCCGGGCAGAGGCGGCGATACGAGCCGGCTTTCGCGCGGCCCTCGGATTTCGGATCAGTCGCGGGGTGGATGCCCTTGGTGTCGTCGAGCTCCTTGGTCGACAGACCATCACGCCGGATCCGGACCTCCTGGCCGCTCTCACCTCGATTGGCCATCAGATCGGACAGTTTGTCGAACGCGAGCGAGCGGAGGAAGAGCTCCGTCGGACGGCGGCGATGCTGGCGCGGCAGGCGGATCAGCTTGCCCGGTCGAACGCTGAGCTCCAGCAATTCGCTTACGTGGCGTCACACGATCTGCAGGAACCTCTGCGGATGGTGGCAAGCTACACCCAGCTACTGGCACGGCGCTACCGCGGCAAGTTGGATCAGGATGCCGATGAGTTTATCGCATTCGCTGTGGACGGCGCGACGCGCATGCAGGCTCTGATCAATGACCTGCTCGCCTACTCTCGCGTCGGGACGCGCGGCAAGGAGTTTACCCCAACCGACTGTAATACTGTCCTCGAACGGGTGCTGGGGGATCTGGGACCGACAATCAGCGAGGCGGGTGCGATCGTGACGTACGATCCTCTGCCGACGGTGATGGCGGACGGCTCCCAGCTTGGACAGGTCTTTCAGAACCTCATTGGGAACGCGATTAAGTACCGCCGGGAGGAGCCACCGCGCATCCATGTGGCGGCCCGTCGGGTCGCGGACGAGTGGGTCTTTTCGGTTTCCGACAACGGAATTGGGATCGAGCCCCAGTATTTTGAGCGCATCTTCGTTCTCTTCCAGCGCCTGCACGGGAAGGGTGAATACCCGGGCACCGGGATTGGACTGGCAATTTGCAAGAAGATCGTCGAGCGCCACGGTGGGAGGATCTGGGTGGAGTCGGAGCCGGGCAAGGGTTCGACTTTCTTCTTCACTCTGCCCGTGCGTGCCGAAGTCCGGCACGCGCCTGGGGATCCGGGGCCGACGGATGATCGTGCTGAATCCTTGTGAAATTGGCGGTGCCCTCGACGTTACCGGTCGTTCACCACCGGCAACCTGCAGAAGAACCCCCGAGCGGCATACTGTACCTCAGGGATGGCGTTTCACGTTAGTGCAGAGGCGGGATTGCCATCCGATCGAGGGGCGTGATGTACCGAACGATCATGGTGGGTCTGGATGGGACACTACCTGCCAGGCGCGCTGTCTCCTACGCCCTTATCCTGGGGCGGTCGAGCGGAGCACGGCTCCGGCTAGCACGTGCAGTGTCGTCCCCCGAGGATGCCGCCAGGGCGGCCGCCGACCTTGATGATCTTCGCCTCCGTCTGAGCGGTCAGGTAGGGGGAGAAGTTGAGGTTGAGGTCTTGATTGGCCAGCCGGGTGAGACGATCGCTGCCGCGGCCAGCCGGCAGCCGGTGGACCTACTGATCCTGGCTGCCAGGGAATCCAAGGTGATTGACGAGGTGATCCGGCGGGCGAGGGTGCCGGTGCTCCTGGTGCCAAGGGCACATAGGCGGCCCTGGCCGGCCGCGCGGTTACCCCGGGTTCTGGTCCCACTCGATGGATCCCAGCTCGCCCGGAGGGTCCTGCCGTCGGCACTCACTCTCGCCGCTGCGCTGGGAGCTGAACTGCTACTTCTCCACGTGATCATCCCTCCCGGCTACACCTCTGCTGATCTCACCGCCTATGTGCCATACAACCCGACGGTGGACCAGGAAATCGCGCGGGCTTGGCTGGAGGAGGCCGCGGCGATGGTCCGGAGCCAGGGTGGGAGGGTCCGGATCTTAACATCCGTTGGTTTTCCAGCTCCAACGATTGTGGAGGAGGTGAGCCGGTGCGGAGCGGACGTGGTCGCGCTCTCGACGCACGGACACGGAGGCGCGCTGGATCGGCTCATGGGTAGCGTCGCTGCGAGCGTAGTCCAGCGCTGTCGCGTGCCGGTGCTCATTGTGCGGCCCGAGCATGCAGTCCGGGGGAGTGCGCCCGGAGCGATCGGCTGGTCCAGCAGTGGCGCGGCCGATCTGGATCGGGCGGTCGGATGAGTCGGGTGTTTCCGCGGGTGCCCCACGGCGAGGTGCACTTCACCGGCCGCGCCGTAGTTCGGGACGTGATCATCGGCATGTCCGACGGTCTGACTGTTCCCTTTGCCCTGGCAGCCGGTCTCTCCGGAGCAGTCGCCAGCAGTGCGATTGTCCTGATCGCCGGTATAGCCGAAGTGGCAGCTGGCTCTATCGCGATGGGCCTGGGCGGCTATCTCGCCGCGGCGAGCGAAGTGGATGTCTACCGCGCCGAGCTGGAGCGGGAGCGGCGCGAGATCCGCGACGTGCCGCATGCCGAGGTGGACGAGGTGCGCGCCGTCTTCCGTGACTATGGCCTCGAGGGCGCCGCACTGGAGGCGGCGACCAGCGCGGTCACCTCGAACCCGAAGAGCTGGCTCCGCTTTATGATGCGCGAGGAGCTCGGACTGGAGGAGTCCGATCCGAGCCGGGCGCTGATCAGTGCCGCGACGATCGGTCTCTCCTACGTCGCGGGCGGCATGATCCCACTCGCGCCATATGCCCTCGGGCTTCCCATCGCGAGCGCGCTGAAGGTGAGCGTGGTTCTAACGCTCCTTTCCCTCCTGATTCTTGGCGCGGTAAAGGGGTATGTCACCAGCGTCTCGCCGCGCCGGAGTGCGGTTCAGACAGCGGTTGTGGGGGCCATCGCGGCTGGTGCCGCCTATATGCTGGCGCGCGCGGTCGGGGGCATTGGGCGATAGCGCGGTGCGAGAGATGCCTCTTCATCCAGGGACACGCCGTTCAGGAAAGGTTCAGGGGAAGCTGCTCGCTTTTCCGGTGGAGATAGGTCCGACCGGTTAGAGTGGTGGTGGACGGAGAGGCCGGGGCAGGGCTCCTGGTGCTCTCCGGGCTGTCAACTAATATTGCTGACAACGGCGGAGTCTGGCTATGGCGGATCTCAGCGGTCAGCATCGACCCCCGGCGATGTCCCTGGAGGCGTTCTTTCTGGAGCGGTTCGATCGATTCCTCGCGGTACCGGCCCAGTTCGACCGTCCTCTTCAACTTCAACGCCGAACTCCTCCGCCGCGGGGCTATTTACTCGGCCTATCTGGACTGCCGCGCCCTGGGCCTCGGACCGGTGGCCGATTGGCTCCTCCGGGAGCACGGCTGAATCGTGGTGCCGTCAGTTCACTCATCGCCAGGCGGTCCATCTGTTAAGGAGGACAACTGTGACCGATCTACCGGAAGGCATCCGCGCCGAGTTCCGCCGTGCGCTCGAGCGTGAGCGGGATCGTCTGCTCGAAAGCATTGCCTTTCTCACAGAGGCTCAGCGAATCCTCGCTGAGAGTCAGGCCGCGGAGGGGAGTGTGGGGGGAACCGAGGCGGATATCGCGACCGATGTGAATGCCCAGACGCTCGAAGCGAGCCTTGGGAACGCCGAGCGCGAGCGTCTGGCGGAAGTCGAGGAGGCTCTGGAGCGCCTGAAGGATGGTCGCTATGGCCGTTGCGTAGACTGCGGCGGCCCGATCGAACTGGAGCGTCTGCAGGTGTTGCCCTGGACCCCCTTCTGCGTTCGCTGCGCCCTGCGCCGTGCAGGAAGCGACGTGCGGAAGATCTCGACTGCTTGATCGGGCGGTCTAATTCCCTGCTCATGCTAACTGCCCAATCAGACGGCCCGGCGGTATGTAATCGGCGCGAACCGACTGATGGTGAGGGTAAACATTGGCAGTCGGGGGACTATGCCCAGCCTGGTGGTCAGGTATCTGGTGATCGTGAAGACCGGTCAAGTGAACCCTGGTGCCGGGGAAGCATCGATACTGAGGGGACCTGTGTGCTGAGGGGAGCGGCTACTGGCAACGCACCGCCGCTGACGAGGAGCACCCGACTGGGCATGACGTAGCTAACGGAATGGCGATCCCGGGCGTGGCTTCACAGGTAAGTCCTGACCTGCCACAGCCTGCCGAGGAGCCTGATTGTCCCGCTGATCGCCGTGATACAGATGAATAGCTCCAGCAGGGTGAAGAGCAGGCACTCAATCCAGACTGAACCACCCGTGTTCTCCTGACCGACGCTGGTATGGCCAGTCTCTTGTCGGTCCCTCTCGATCCCCCAAGGCCGTGCGGCTTTCTGCTGCAGTCATGCAGCGGGCGTATGTGCGGCAGCCTCCTGGGCATGGGTATGTCGTCTGGCGGGCGATGAGTGGTTGGCGCGGAGGTGATGCCGCGGCCGCGCAAGTTCGATCTCGGCCAGGTACAGCGGTCCACCGCAGCGCCCGCACCGCGGCCGGTCACCCGGTTGGATGTACGCACCCGGTCCCACGGGTGCCTGGATCAGCCGCGCCGTTTCGATCGGGCGTTCGAGGGATCCCTCTACCGTAGCGGCGATGTAACCGCAGTGGTAGCAATGAAGCTCAGCACGAACCTTCATGGTGACCCCCTTTAATGGGCTTGGGTCGGGCTCTTCGGCGGAGTGCTCCGACGCTTCCACGATAAGGGGATCGCCTGAATCCCCCATGAACGGGACTGCCGCCCTCCTGAACATATCCCGAATACGTGGAGTACCCGCTCGCATCGGGGGCGATTGCGCGGGAACGGAAAAAGAACGGGCGCCCGGCCCTCCCAACGACCGGGCGCCCCCGGAGGCAAGAACGATCGGGAATTTTTCAGAGCAGATACAGGACCGGATAGATGACCAGCACCCACAGGGCGTCAACGAAGGTCCAGTAGCGCACCGCGGCCAGAACGCCCCACGGCCGCTCTGGCGATAGGTGCCCCAACCGGACCAGTCGGTAGACCAGCGCGAGGATAATCAGGCCGCTGATCAGGTGGGCGACGTGAAGACCGGTCGTCGAGAAGAACGCGGTGCCGTAGGGACTGGCGATGGAGAACTCGGCGGTGGACCACTCGATGATGACCCCTCCGACGAAGAGACAGCCGAGAAGCAGAGTGCCCAGGAGCGAACGGAGTGCGGTTGCCCGGTCGCCGCGCTGGAAAGCCCGCAGACCATAGTAGGCGAAGGCGCTGCTGAGCAGGAGGGCGAGTGTCATCGCCGCGCCGAGCGGCTCGTTGACGGTTGTCGGGCGCCAGACGCCGACCAGGTAGAAGCGGGCCGTAATGAAGGCGGCAAACAGCATTGCCTCTGAGGCGAAAAACAGCCACATGCCAAGCTGGTTGATCGCCAGGCGGTCTACGGGTGTCGCCGCTACAGGATGGGCAGTAGTCTCCATCACGCCTCACCTCGTGCCAGCGTCCCGGCGGCGCCCTCGTGCGGGATCACCCCGTGTGCGGAGCCGGAGACGCCGTAGTCGTACGGGTGACCGGTAACGATGGGCGGTCGAGGGAAGTTCTCGGGCGGCGGCGGCGACGAGACCTGCCACTCGAGGGTCCGCGCCGCCCACGGGTTAGCCGCGGCCTTCGGCCCGCGGAGGAGCGCGTAGCCCATGTTGGCGACGAAGAAGACGAAGCTGAGCCCCAGGAGGAAGGCCATCAGGCTGACGGCCTCGTTGACGCCCTGGAGCTGAACCGGATAGGTGGCGATGCGCCGGTTCATCCCGTGGAGGCCGAGCCAGAACATGGGCAGGAACGTACCATTGAAGCCGATCAGCATGAGCCAGAAGTGGAGCTGGGCCAGCCGCTCGTGGTACAGACGGCCGGTCATCTTCGGGAACCAGTAATAGAGGGCGGCAAACAGGGCGAAGATCTCGCCGCCGACGATGGTGTAGTGGAAGTGCGCGACGACGAAGTATGTGTCGTGGAGCGCGATATCGGTCGGGACATCGGCGAGGAAGATGCCGGTAATGCCGCCGATGAGGAAGTTAAAGATCATGCCGAGCGCAAAGAGCATCGGGGGGCGCAGCCAGAGCCGACCCATCCAGATCGTGCCGAGCGCCGACAGGAAGACGAGCCCCGTTGGGATCGAGATGATCTCAGTCGTCACGAGGAACGGTGCAAGAAGCGTCTCAGACATGCCGGCGACGAACATATGGTGTGCCCAGACGCCCCCGCTCATCAGCAGGATACCCAGGAAGCCGGCAATCGCCCAGCGATAGGCAAAGAGCGGCTTGCGGGCGAAATGCGGCAGGATCTCGAGCACGATGCCGAAGGCGGGAAGGGCCATGACGTAGACAGCTGGGTGCGAGTAGAACCAGAAGATGTGTTGGTAGAGGAGCGGAGCGCCGCCGGCGGCGGGCTTGAAGAATGAGGTTCCGGCGATGCGATCGAGCTGCACCATCAGCAGGGCGGCGGCGAAGAACTGGGTGTAGAGCAGGGCGATCCAGGAGGTGACGAAGATCGCCCAAACAAAGATTGGCAGACGTGCCCAGCCCATGCCGCGAGCGCGCAGGTGGACGATCGTGGCGATGAAGTTCAGACCGCCAAGAATTGACGACAGGCCGAAGGTAATGATCGCCAGGTTGAAGAGCACCTGGCCGCTCGCATTGCGCTCGCTGAGGGGCGCGTAGGCGGTCCAGCCGGAGTCCCAGCCGCCGAACGCCTGGGAGAGCAGGAGGAGAAGTGCCACCGGAGGGATGAGCCAGTAGCTGAGCGCGTTCAGCCGGGGGAAGGCCATATCCTCGGCGCCGATCAGCAGGGGGATGGTGTAGTTCCCGAAGCCACCAATGATCGCGGCGACCGCGACCGCAATCATGAGGATGCCGTGCATGCTCATAAGGCGGTTATAGGTGCCCGGACCAAGGAGAGGGTGAACCGGATCCAGCATCTGCACGCGAATCAGCATGGCGAGCAGGCCGGAGAGCAGGAATACCGCAATGAAGGTCACCAGATACTGGATGCCGATAACCTTGTGATCCGTCGTGAAGGTGAGGTAGCGGCGCCAGTCACGCGGCCCCTCGGCAGTTGCAGGAAGCCCGAACCAGGTGCGCCCCCAGCTCTCCCACATCCCTACGCCCATAAGCCAGCCGACCAGCGCGCCGACGTAGCCAAGCGAGAAGCTTGCCTCGAAGGACCAGGCGGTATGGCCGGTCAGCAGGCGGGCAATCGCCAGGATCCCCGCGCCAGCGGCGAATCCAATGATCGCCCAGAGCAGGCCCCGGCCGATCGAGTGGAAGGCACCCCAGACCGATGCGGCTCCTGATCTTGCGGTGGTAGCCGTTCCCATCATCGTGCATCACCTCCTGCCCCGTGCTCGGATGCACTGACCGGCGCGGCGGAGGGTGAGCTGGGGGCGGAATGGGCCTGCTGATGGACCCAGGCGTCGAAGTCGGCCTGGCTCACCACCCGCACCGGCATCGTCATCAGGGCGTGCCCGAGGCCGCAGAGCTGAGAGCACTGGAGGCGCAGGTTCGGATCCTCGGCGTACGAGCCGATCCGAGTGGGCCGCAGTGAGACGCTGGTGGTCATCCCCGGCACGGCGTCAATACGCATATAGAAGGCCGGAATCCAGAAGGAATGGACGACGTCTGCGCTGGTGATATCAAACCGGATCTTCCGATCGACCGGGAGAACCAGCTCACTCCGGGTCGTGATGCCGTACTGGGGATAGGTGACCGTCCATGCCCACTGCATGCTTCCGACCTGCACCACGAGATCCGGCTGGGTATACGCCTCGACGACGGTCGGCAGGTTCACCAGTCCCGGATAGATCATGATCGTCACCGCAAGTGCCGCGGTCACGATAAACCAGGTGGCTGGCACGAACCCCCGCCCGACGAGCGGAGGGCCGTCCGTGTCCGGCTGCCCCCGCACCCGGTAGCGCAGGATACTGTAGACCAGGATGACCAGGACAAAGGTGAAGACTGGCACGGCGAAGGCCAGCAGGGTCTGAAAGGCCTCGACGATCTCGTGCCCCTTGTCAGAGCGTACGGTGGGGTAGAGATTGGTCCTGACGAGAAGCTCCCCGAGCGCAGTGGCGGCGAGCCACGCGACGCCGACGACGGCCAGGTCACGCCTCATCCGTCCTCCACGGTACTGAGTCGTCGCACAGCTGGCTCCACGTCCGCGCCGGCTACGAGAAGGGGAGCCAGGCGAATCACTCGCTCGCCTATCCCCGGACTCGCGCCCCCATGGCCAGGGCGACTGCGTGCACGTTGGTTATCAGCTTAGGGGGACAGGCCGGGGATGCCATCCGCTCGATGACGGAGTAGGCTCTGCCAGATGATGGATTCTCGCCCTGAAGGGCATTCCGACCGGGAGGACCGGCCGATCGTGCAGTGTCAATCGTGCGGTGTCAGATGAGGAGACCCAACCGCCGCGCGATTGCGACTGCTTCGAGGCGGCCGTGCGCACCGAGCTTGGCCAGGATGTGCTGGATATGGGTCCGGACCGTCCCGGTGCTGAGGACGAGGCTTGCCGCGATCTGGCGGGTGGTCGCTCCCTGGGCGAGGAGGCGGAGAACCTGGTGCTCCCGGTCGGTCAGGGCGGGTAGCGGCGCGGGTGATCCATCACCCAGAGCCTGCGCCGCATCGGTGAGATGATCCAGGGCGTGGCGGATCTGGTCGGCGAAACGCTCGAGGGATGCCAGCCGATCGGCGATGCGCAGGACATGGGCGACGAATCCTCCCGAGAGGGGGAGAAGGCTGACCTCGACCGTGCGGTGCGTGCCGTTGCCATCCTCGACCTGAAGGGCGAAGCAGGGCGGCGGCGTCCCGCGTTGGAGGGCCAGCATCGGACCGCAGGGTGCGGCGCAGACGCGCTGGCCGCGGAGATCAATGCCGTTGAGAAGGTGGAAGCACGCCTGGCCAATTGCCTGGCCTGCTGGCAGATCGAACAGGGCCTCGGCGGCTCTGTTCCAAGCGACGATCCGGTAGTGCGGGTCGATAATAAACAGCGGGTCGCCGCACTGGAGGAGGGCGTTGGTAACCGCCGGCGGGGGCGCATCGGCCGGTGGGCTCGATGGTCCGAGTAAGCGCGGGGTGCCGGAACGGGAGGGAAGCGTGCCGTCTACCATGAGCGCGTACCCTATCCTGGGAGATGTTGCCGGGGGGGGTGGCCCCCCCCCCCCCCCCCCCCCCGGGCGCC
>JADGGD010000226.1 GCA_019690095.1 Chloroflexota bacterium | reverse complement strand
GCACGACCCACCCCACCCCAGACCGGCCTCGAGAAAGGCCGGCCCGATGCGCCGATCCAGCCCCATCCCCTGGGCCACCACCTTGACATCCGCGCCCAGCTTCTCGCAGATCGCGGCGATCTCATTGATGAATGAAATCTTCGTCGCCAGGAACGAGTTCGACGCGTACTTGATCATTTCGGCCGTATGCAGGTCGGTGATCAGAATCGGTGCCTTCAGCGCCTGGTAGAGACGAGCGACCCGCTCGGCGGCCGTGCGATCGGTCGCCCCAAGGATAATGCGGTCCGGATTCAGACAGTCATGAATCGCCGTCCCCTCACGCAGAAACTCCGGATTCGAGACCACGCTGAACGGAACATCCACAACCCGCTGGCGGGCAATGATATCCGCGACCAGATCACCAGCCCCCACGGGCACCGTGCTCTTGTTGACCACAATCAGGGGACGGCGCATCGCTCGGGCGATCGACGCCGCCGCTTCCCGGAGGTGCAGCAGGTCCGCGCCGCCATCAAGATCGGGCGGCGTATCGACCGCAATGAAAGCGAACTCAGCCTCCGCCAGGCCTTCATCATAACTATCCGTGAAGAAGAGGCGCCCGGCCTCCCGGTTCCGGCTTACCATCTCTTCCAGACCGGGCTCGTAGATCGGCAAGATGCCGCGCTTGAGGTTGGCGATCTTCTCACGGTCGATGTCAAGGCAGATCACGCGATTCCCCAGATCGGCGAAGCACGCTCCGGTTGTCAGCCCCACGTAGCCCGTGCCAACAATGCAGATATTGGCCATCTCTCCTACCCTGCCTTCGCGAGCACGGCCGTCGGGCGAGTGAGGGCGAGATCCGCGACCCGATAGGCCAGCTCGATACTGTAGTTCTGTCCCCGATCCTGCGGATAGACCTGGAACATATTCGCCAGGAACACCCCTGGAATCGGCGTCTCGTGCGGTGGAATATGCGCGTGGTAATCAACCGTGACAATCGGCTGGGCAAATGGCGCCTGGAAGACCCATGCCTCCTTGACCCATGATCGGTTGAACGCCGGGTTGATGCGAGCAAGGTACGGCAGGTACCAGTCCAGGAGTTCGTCGCGCGTCATCCTGAACCGACGATCCGTGTTGGGAAGGTAATTCCCCAGATACACCAGCCAGCGGCCCCCATAGTCCTCAACTGGCATGAAGTTGCCGTGCTCGACCAGGACCAGGAATGGGAAGCCCGGGTCGTTAATGCTCAGCCAGTAGACATCTGTCAAGGGGCGATCAAGCGCCAGGATCACGCAGTGAGCGCCGTGGTAATCACCCCAATCATAGCGACTCCGGTAGTCGGGCGGAAGGCCCACCGCCAATCGGGTAAACAGGCGGGTCGGCAGGGTGCACACCACCCGGTCGAACTCCTCGACCGCGCCATTCACCGTCACCCGAACTCGGCCGCCCGGCGCCGCCTCGATCCGCTCGACGGTCTGGCCGGTCCGCACCGTGCCCCCGAGAGCCTTGATGCGCTCGAGCAGCGCCACGTAGAGCTGGTGGAAACCACCGCGCAGGTACCCCAGGGAAAGGCTCCGACAGTAAACCCGCGACCAGAACCACGGCATCGCGACCCGGGTGTAGTGCTCGCCGAACTTCGATTCGAAGAGCGGCCGCCAGATCACCTCATAGGTCCGCTTCCCCATCCACCGCTGGATCCAATCAATCGCCAGCTGACCCTCGAAGCGATGGTAGTCCGAGCAGAGCTTGAGGTAGGCCATTCCCAGGCAGAGGCGCAGGCGATCGCTCACCGGCAGCACCGGCAGCGTGAGCAGGCGAAGCGGATCCATCGGATAGATCCGACCATTGATCAGGTTGGCAGTGCGCGCCTTTCGCCACACCAGGCGATCTCCCAGGCCCAGTTCGCGGATCAGCGCAGTTATGACCCGGTCCGAACGAAACAGGTGGTGGTAAAACTTCTCGAGGTAGACGTTCCCGACGGGAAAGGATGCCGCCAGCCCCCCAACAACGTCTTCTTTCTCCAGCACCGTTACCCGGACACCGTGCCGGGCCAGCCGATAGGCAGCCGAGAGCCCGAGAGCACCGCCGCCAAGCACGCCGATGTGCAGGTTCGGTTCGGTCATCGCTCCCTCACCAATCTGTCCACACTTTGTTCACTATCGTCCTGAATCAGGCGGGCGTCCTCAGGAGGTCGGCACGGACAGGTCATCGGCCCTCGCTGCGGACATACGCTGACCAAGCATCCGAAGTGACAGTTGAAACCTCCAGAGATAGTAAAAGCCCAGGACCGACACCGGCAGGAGCAGCGCCAGGTGGAGTACGACCACGAAGCCAGCCGCCCGGGCGGGATCCGCCCCGAAGAGGCGCAAGCTCGCCAGTGCGCCCAGGTCGAAGGTGCCGATATACCCCGGCGCGGCCGGCACCATCGCTCCGAGATTCGCAATTGCCGTGGTCAGCAGATAGGACGGAAAGCCGAGCTCAAGGCCGAATCCCAGTGCCAGGATCCAGTACATCGTCGCTTCGCACAGCCACGCGCCAAGTGATAGCGCGGCCACCTCGATGATCAGGCGGCCGCTCTGCAAGCACCCCAGTCCCTCGAGGAAGCGGATCGTCAGGGCGGACAGGCGCCCGCGCACGGACGATGGAAGCCGTCGCTCGGCCAGCTCAACCACCCGCGCGGCCCGGGTTCGCGTCCCACCGAGTACCACCGCGGCCGCCAGGGCTGCCAGGAACACCGCCGCCGCCAGGCGCACGATGCCCGCGACCTGGGGATCCAGTGGCACGCTCAGCCCCACGCCGCCCGCAAAGACGAGCAGGGCAAGCCCATCGAACAGTCGCTCGATCACGATGGTACCAAGAGTTGTTGTCTTCGCCACCCCCTCTTGATCACCCAGGATGTACGCACGGACCAGCTCGCCAAGCCGCGCCGGAAGGACGTCATTTGCCATGTAGCCGATCACGACCACCGGGAACAGCCGCCGCGGGGAGACCGCGCGCACCGGGCGCAGGAGAACGTGCCAGCGCAGTGCGCGTAGCCAGACACCGGTAAAGTAGGCGATCAGCGCAGGAAGGAGGAACCAGTAGTTGGCTTCGCCCAGCGCCGCAACCAGGCCTCGAAAGCTACCGGCGAGCCGCGCCGCCCAGAGCAGGAAGAAAAGGCTAACGAGCACCCCGACGCCAAGGCGCCAGTATCGTCGCATCTCACGCCCCCTACCGCCACCGCCCGGCGGAGCCAGACGGAATGTCTGCCATAACCCCGTCGGGGGCTACGTTCACGGTCACGCTCTCCCGCACCATGCAGAGCAGCCCGATCACCGTAACGGTTACCCACTGTGCGGCATGAGCGACGATCGCGATCGCCAGGGCTATCCCGCCCGGAACACCAACGGCCCCGAGCGCCAGCACGCCAAAGAACTGATAGGCCCCCACGTAACCGGGAGCCGAGGGGATCAGCGTGCCAAGATTGACCATCACCATCATCAGGAGGGCCGCCAGCACAGGAGGGCCATGCAGCCGTGGAGGGCCAAAGCTCCGGAGAACAAGCAGATAGGTTGCCGCCTCGACCGCCCAGACCAGAATTGACCACCCGGCGATGACCGCGAGCTGACGCCCTCCCTGGACGGTGCGCAGGCCCGCAACGAACGCATCTGCCTTGCGCTCGATCAGACGGGAAAGGCGATCCGGCAATGACTGGGATGCCCGGACGAGCAAACAGCGGACACGGGCACCGCCGGCCAGGACCAGCACTATTCCAGCGCCCGCAGCAAAAAAGACGAGGCCAGCGACAATCCCAACCTCCCGAACAAGCGACGGTAACGGCATCGCCAGGGCGATCACCCCGAGCACGAGCACAAGCGTCAGCCCATCACACAGCCGCTCGACCAGAATCGTCGCCAGGCCCAGGCTCTTGCTCAGGCCGGTCTTCTGGCCAAGAGCATACGCTCGCACCAGCTCGCCCATCCGTGCCGGCAGGATATTATTGGCCATGAAGCCGATGAACACGACCGACACCAGTGTCCGGAACGACAGTGCCCGAACTGGCCCCAGGATCCTCTTCCAGCGCATCGTTCGGAGGAGATAGCTCGCGCAGATACAGCCGACAATCGGCCCGATGAACAGGTAGTTGGCGCGGACAAGCGCCACCTCCAGCTCGCGGAGGTCGACCTTCCACGCCAGGAGTGCGATGAACGCGCCGGTTATCACAAAGCCCAGGTAGCGTGATCGCCCCAGCATGCATCCTCCGGGCCGCCGGCTGATCTCCAACGGCCTTGATGTACCTCATCCCGCCGCGCTAAGCCGCATCCAGCAGACCGCATCCAAACCCGGAGCGGAGACGATGGACCTGCACGCCAATGGCACGCCCCCTGCGCAACCCGTGTCTGCGGGCCTTCGCAGTAAGGCGAGTGCGAATGGATACAGGATGGCACGGCCGAACAGAGCCTCATCTGGCTTTTCCGTTTCTGCCCCGCTTCCCCGGCTGGCTCCCCGTCGTTCTGTTGGTGCTTATCCTGCTTGGCATAGCAGGGGATCATCCGCATTCGGTACCATCTCCACCGGCGGTGGCCCGCCGGCCACCCAGTCTCTTAAACACATATCCGAGCCCACGA
>JADGGD010000225.1 GCA_019690095.1 Chloroflexota bacterium | reverse complement strand
CCCATGGGGCGATCGCTCCTTCATCAATCGAGAGGTCCGGGTTGGGTACCACCAGATCTGGATCGATCTCCAGGGTGGTCCCCAGGCCCGAACAGGCGGGGCAGGCCCCGTGCGGGCTGTTGAACGAGAAACTGCGCGGCGCCAGTTCCGGCAGACTTATCCCGCAGTAGACGCAGGCGAACTGCTCGCTGAAAAGAACGTCCTCGCCCCCGACAACCGCGACCGTAACCACCCCCTGTCCCATGCGGAGCGCCGTCTCCACCGAATCGGCGATCCGCGCGGTATCGTCGGAGCCGTTGCTCGTCCCGTGGTGAACCACAAGACGGTCCACAACCACATCGATCACGTGCTTGCGGTTCTTATCCAGGACGATCTCCTCGGAGAGGTCGCGCACCTCGCCATCGACCCGGACCCGGACGAAGCCAGCCTTCCGGGCGTCTTCGAAGACCTTCTCATGCTCACCCTTCCGATCCTTCACGATCGGCGCGAGGATCATGATCCGGCTGCCTTCTGGCAGGGAGAGGATCGCATCCACGATCTGCTGAACCGTCTGGCGGGTTACCGGGCGCCCGCATCGGGGGCAGTGCGGTTGCCCGATGCGCGCATAGAGGAGCCGCAGATAATCGTAGATCTCGGTCACCGTGCCGACGGTCGATCGCGGATTGTGGCTGGCCCCCTTCTGATCAATCGAGATCGCGGGGGAGAGCCCCTGGATGTCATCGACGTCCGGCTTCTCGATCTGCCCGAGAAACTGCCGGGCGTAGGACGAGAGGGACTCGATGTAGCGCCGCTGGCCCTCGGCAAAGATCGTGTCAAAGGCGAGGCTCGACTTTCCAGACCCGGAGAGCCCGGTGATCACTACCAGCTTATCGCGCGGGATCTCGACATCGATGTTCTTGAGGTTGTGCTCGCGCGCACCCCGCACGATGATCCAGTCACGAGCCATGCTCACTCCAGCGCACGGCGTAGCTCGAAGATCTGATCGCGGAGCAGGGCCGCCTTCTCAAACTCGAGCTGACGAGCCGCTTCTTTCATCTCCTTCTCGAGCTCGGCGATCAGACGGCGAGCCTCGTCCCGCGGGATCGCTCGCTCGACGGTATAGGACGGACGGCTTTCGGCCACCGCCCGGACCCGATCGGTGATGTCCTTGATCGCCTTTCGGATCCCCACCGGGGTAATGCCGTGGCTCTCATTGTAGGCAATCTGAATCCGCCGCCGTCGGTAGGTCTCCTCGATCGCACGCCGCATCGAGTCGGTGACCGTGTCGGCATACATGATAACGTGGCCGTCGACGTGACGGGCGGCGCGACCGATCATCTGGATCAGCGACCCCTCGGACCGGAGGAATCCCTCCTTATCCGCATCAAGGATGGCCACCAGCGACACCTCGGGGAGATCAAGCCCTTCCCGGAGCAGGTTGATCCCTACCACGACATCGTACACGCCCAGGCGGAGATCGCGGAGGATGTCCACCCGCTCCAGCGTCTCGATCTCCGAATGGAGGTAGTGGACCTTGATGCCGACCTCACGCAGGTAATCGGCCAGATCCTCAGCCATCTTCTTGGTCAGCGTCGTCACCAGGGCGCGCTCGCCACGTTCCACCCGCACTCGGATCTCGCGAATCAGGTCATCAATCTGGCCTGCGGTCGGCTTGACCTCAATCGAAGGATCAACCAGACCGGTCGGCCGGATAACCTGCTCGACGATCTGCTGGCTGTGCTCGTATTCGTACGGTCCCGGCGTTGCCGAGACAAAAATCACCTGGTTGATGTGCCGCTCGAACTCCTGGAAGGTCAGTGGTCGGTTATCCAGGGCCGACGGCAGGCGGAAGCCGTACTCGACCAGCACCTCCTTTCGCGACCGATCCCCGTGATACATGCCGCGAATCTGCGGCAGGGTGATGTGCGACTCGTCAATGAACATGAGGAAGTCATCGGGGAAGTAGTCCAGCAGGGTCCACGGCTGACTGCCGGGCGGGCGCTGGGCGAGGTGGCGCGCGTAGTTCTCGATTCCCGCGCAGCTCCCGGTCTCCCGCAACATCTCCAGATCGAAGGTGGTGCGCTGCCGCAGGCGTTCTGCCTCCAGGAGCTTGCCCTGATCGCGGAGCTCACGCACCCGCTCCTCCAGCTCCTCCTCGATCGAACGGATCGCCAGCTGGAGTTTCTCCCGGCTGGTGACGAAGTGTTTGGCCGGATAGATCTCCACCGAGGTCCGGGTCATCAGAATCTCCCCGGTCACCGGATCGATGTCGACGATGCGCTCGATCTCATCACCCCAGAACTCGATGCGGACCGCCACCTCTTCGTAGGCCGGGAAGATCTCCACCACGTCGCCGCGAACGCGAAACTTCCCGCGCGTGAAGTTATAGTCATTCCGCTCGTAGTAGATGTCCGTGAGCCAGCGCAGCAGCTTGTCGCGGTTGCGGGTCTCACCGACCCGAAGCCGCACTGTCGTCTGGTTGTACTCCTCCGGCTCGCCCAGGCTGTAGATGCAGGAAACCGAGGCCACAATCAGGACATCACGGCGCGTGAACAGGGCCTGGGTGGCGGCATGGCGCAGACGATCCAGGTCGTCGTTGATCGTTGCGTCCTTTTCAATATAGGTATCGGTCCGGGGAACGTATGCCTCGGGCTGATAGTAATCGTAGTAGCTGACGAAGTACTCGACGGCGTTGTCCGGAAAGAACTCACGAAACTCGCTGGCCAGCTGGGCGGCGAGGGTTTTGTTGTGGGCAATCACGAGCGTCGGCCGCTGGACCTGCTCGATGACCTTCGCCATGGTAAACGTCTTCCCCGACCCAGTAACACCGAGCAGGGTCTGAGCACGATAGCCCTTGCGAATCCCTTCGACAAGCTTGGCAATCGCCTGGGGCTGATCGCCGGTTGGCTGGAAGTCCGAGACGACTCGAAACTCGGGCATATCCCCTCCTCACGCGGGAGCGAACGGACGTTCCACTGCTCCGGCCCCCGACATTATACACGCCGGCGGCGCGCCGGTTCCAGCGGATGGGATTGTCTTTCCGGTTTCCTTAATGCACAATCCCCCCGATGGATATTCGCACAGTCGTGGTGCTCTTCCACGCGGGGCGGCTTCTCCTGCTCCGACGATCACCGTCGAAGCGCTTCGCCCCGAACCGCTGGACCGGCCTCGGCGGGAAGGTCGAGCCCGGAGAGATCGGGGACCTGCTGAGCGCCGCTCGCCGCGAGGTGCTCGAAGAGACGGATCTCGCTCCAGAAGAGATCGAGGAGCTGCGGGTCCGCCGGTATCTTCTCTTCGCGCATCCGGCTGAGGGGATCGTCTGTCTCGTCTACCTGACCGGACAGACCCGGACTGGCCGGACGCCTGCCACGACGGAGGGCATCCTGCGGTGGGTGCATCCAGATGAACTGCCCACCCTGGACCTCATCGAGAATACCGGCCGCGTCCTCCCCCTGCTGATCGAGGACGTCCGCTCGGCCAGCCCGGCCGTGCGATGCGGCATTGCCAGCTACGATGCGTCCGGCCGGCTGATCGCCATTGTCTTCGAGGATGCTATCCCGCACCTTGACACGCCCTGACACCGTGAATATAGTGAATGCCGCGGCCGTTCCTGGCTCATCTTGATTACCATGTCCAGTATGCTGCCACGTCAGCACCATCTTCTCTGCCCGGCAGATCGACCGGCCGCGGCAGCACCCCGGCAGGACCAAGCCCAGCCGGCCCCGCGAGGAGGTGATGGTACGCCGAACGCGCCGGTGGTCGGATTCACCGGGCCACCGGGCACCGCGAGCGCGCAACGCCTGGAACTCTCCCTGGTCGCACACTGGTTAAACACTCTTGGGGGGTAGAGCGCAGTGAGTCACGTGAGCGTCACGGTAAACGGCAAGACCTACGAACACGACGTGGAACCTCGTCTTCTTCTCGTCCATTATCTCCGCGACGTCCTCGGCCTAACCGGCACCCACATCGGCTGTGATACCTCACAGTGCGGCGCCTGCACCGTGCTGATCGACGGGCAGTCGGTCAAGTCATGTACCGTGTTCGCGGTCCAGGCAAATGGCGCGAATATTACGACGATCGAGGGGCTCGCCCGTGATGGGGAACTCCATCCGGTTCAGGAGGGATTCTGGGAGGAGCACGGCCTGCAGTGCGGCTTCTGCACGCCGGGCATGATCATCTCGGCGGTCCAGCTGCTCCAGCGCAACCCGAATCCCACCGAGGCGGAGATCCGGCACGCCCTGGAAGGGAACCTGTGTCGATGCACCGGTTACCATAACATCGTGAAGGCGGTCCAGTACGCCGCGCGGAAGATGCAGTCGGGAGCGGCGCCAGCGTCGGCACGGTAAGGCCGGGCGCTCGCGCGCGTTACAGGAAGGAAAGGGGCTCTGCCATGGCCGTCAGCAGGATCTTTGGCGCTGCGGTGAAGAGGCGAGAAGATCCCCGTCTGATCACCGGGCGCGCCGTCTACACCGACGATGTCAAGCTCCCCAATCTCGCCTATGTGGCGTTCGTCCGCAGTCCGCATGCCCACGCGCGCATCGTACGGATCGATGCGTCCCGGGCCCGCATTGCTCCCGGCGTGATCGCCGTCGTCACCGGCCGCGACCTGGCGGGCAAGGTCGGGAACATCCCGACAGCGTGGCTGATTCCCAACGCTGATCTCAAGAC
>JADGGD010000224.1 GCA_019690095.1 Chloroflexota bacterium | reverse complement strand
GTGCAAGCTCGGCCCGGCCGAGCTGGCGCAGGTGCTGCGCCATCTGCCTGTCATAACCGATCCAGATGTCCTGGTCGGCACGGCGTTCGCTGACGACGCCGGGGTGTACCGCCTCAGCGATGAGCTGGCGCTGGTCGCGACGGTCGATTTCTTTACGCCGATCGTCGATGACCCCTATGCGTTCGGCCTGATTGCCGCGGCGAATGCCCTGAGCGATATCTACGCGATGGGGGCGCGGCCCCTCTTCGCGCTGAACGTGGTCGGCTTTCCGCGCGACCGACTGCCGCTTGATGTCCTGACGCGGATCCTCGCGGGCGGCTGTGACAAGGCGGCCGAGGCGGGCATCTGCATCATCGGGGGACACTCGATTGACGATCCGGAGCCGAAGTACGGCCTCTCTGTGATCGGTCAGGTGCATCCCGATCGGGTGGTCCGGAACGTGGGCGCGCGCCCGGGTGATCGCCTCTTTCTGACCAAGCCGCTGGGAAGCGGCATTATCACTACCGCGATCAAGCGCGGCCTGGCCCGCCCTCCTCTGATCGAGCGGATCACCCGGCTGATGGCGGCGCTGAACCGGCCCGGGGCCGAGGCGATGACGGCGGTGCCGCCCAGTGCCGGCACCGATGTGACCGGCTACGGCCTGCTCGGCCATCTGTGGGAGATGGTCTCCGGCAGTGGAGTCGGGGCGCTCGTCACGCTCGAGCGGGTCCCGGTGCTGGCTGAGGCCTGGGATCTCGCCCGCCAGGATGTAGTACCGGGGGGGACCCGCCGGAACCTGGCCTACCTGTCCGACAAAGTTGTCTGGGGACCGGGGATCGACGAGGTAGACCGTCTCGTGCTCTGCGATGCCCAGACCTCGGGAGGACTGCTCGTGGCGGTCCCGCCGGAGCGGGCCGCCGCGTTCCACGAGGCCCTGGTTAACTTTGGTGCGCTGGCAGCGGAGGAGATCGGGACGATCGTCGAGGGCGACCGCATCGTGGTCCAGCGCACCGTCGCCTGATCCCGTCCCCGGCGCGGCTAGCAGGAGAGGTATGTCGGTAGAGATTGGCATCATGGGGCTTGCCGGGGCGGGCAAGACAACCGTTTTCAACGCGCTGGCCCGGGCCCGCGTCGCAGTTGCGACCTATGCCGCGCCGGGCGGTGAGCCGCACCGGGCGGTTGTTCACGTCCCGGATCAGCGGCTGGAGCGTCTGGCCGCCCTGTTTCAGCCCCGGAAGGTTACGCCAGCCGAAGTCCGCTACGTGGATGTCGCCGGGAGCCTCCAGACCGATGGGACTGGCGCGCGCGCGGCCCAGGTGGTTGGACAGTTGCGCAATGCCGATGCCCTGCTGTTGGTCATCCGCGCGTTCGCAAGCGATGTTGTCCCCCATCCGCTCGGGCAGGTTGATCCCCTCCGCGATCTGCGGCTTCTCCACGAGGACCTGGTCCTCAACGACCTGACAGTGGTCGAGCGCCGGCTGGAGCGGCTGGAAAAAGAGCTCCGCTTCGCCCGGAACGCCCCTCCAGAGGCGGCGCGCGAGCGAGGACTGCTGGAACAGATCAAGGAGGCGCTCGAGAGCGGCCGACCGATCCGCGATCTCGGCCTGGCCGACGCAGACGCAAAGCTCCTGCGCAGTTACGGCTTCCTGACCGCCAAGCCGCTCATGATCCTCTTCAACACCGGTGATACCCCCGAAGGCATTGAGGAGATCATCGCGGCGGCCCGGGCGGCCCAGCCCTACGCGCGCACCGAGGTCACCTCGCTCGCTGGCCGCCTGGAGATGGAGCTGGCCGAGCTGGAGCCGGCCGAGGCCGAGGAGTTCAAAACGGCACTGGGCATCGCGGAGCTCGGACTCAGTCGGGTAATTCAGCTGTCCTACCGCCTGCTCGACCTGATCTCCTTCCTGACCGTTGGGCCGGATGAGTGCCGGGCCTGGACGGTCCGGCGCGGGAGCACTGCCGTTGATGCAGCCGGGGTGATCCACACCGACCTGGCGCGCGGATTCATTCGCGCCGAAGTGATCGGCTGGGAGGCGCTCCTGGAGGCCGGCGGCTGGAACGAGGCCAAGCGCCGGGGGCTTGTGCGCTCCGAGGGGCGCGGCTACGTCGTCCAGGACGGTGATGTCATCAACGTGCTGTTCTCGGTGTAGGGGGCTACGGGTACCGCCTCAGTGGCCGCGCAGTGCCTCGGGGGTGACCCGGATCGCGACTGCGTACGCGCGGGCGAAGCTCTCGGGGGTCATCCCGATCTGCTGGATGTGCGTCCGGTATTTTGCCAGGTAGGCTGCCTCGCGGTCAGCCGGGGGTGCGGCCGCGTCGACCCGGGCGGTGCCGGTGAAGACAACGATGTTGTCGCCCTGGTCGTCGCTGTTGAAGTGAAGGGCAACGCGGGGATCACGGGCCAGGTGGCGCAGTTTGGCCGTTCTCGGCTGGCTGTAGATCAGAAACTCCGTGCCGGTCCAGAGGAACCAGACCGGTCGCGGTGCGGGCGTTCCATCGGCCGCAACCGTGGTCAGCCAGATAATGATCTCGTCCTGCAGCCGCCGCACAACGCGCGCGCCGAACTCGGTGCTGGTGTCGATCTGCATTCCATCCTCCCGGTCCCCGGCGGAGTGGCACCGACCGCGCGTCATCCCTCACCGATCCATCGCCGAGGAGCTGTAAGAGCCATGGTAGCATACTGTCTCGGGCACGCGGAAGCGCGTGCCCATTCGGGCCGAGCGTGTCTGCTGTGACCCGGGAGAACCCGCGGGCGCGGGTGCCTCGGCTGGCTCCGGACGATCTCCGTGGTGTGCCAAATACTGGTGTGACCGGCACATGGCGTCTCTTGCCCCTTGACTGTCAGGGCGGCCCCGAGAACATGGCCGTTGACGAGGCCATCCTCACCCTCGTCGGAGAAGGTGTCTCCCCGCCAACCCTGCGCTTCTACACCTGGCAGTCGCCCTGGATCTCCCTGGGGACTGCCCAATCATCGCACGATCTCGATCCGATCGGGATCTCCAGCCGGGGATGGGGGATCGTGCGGCGGGCATCCGGCGGGACGGCGGTCCTCCACCGCGGTCAGCTCGGCTACGCCCTTATCCTGCCGGCTGATCACCCGCTGTGGCGGGGCGACCTTATCTCCTCCTACCAGCGGCTGGCACAGCCGATCGCTGAAGGGCTGGCGCGGCTGAACATCCGGGTAGAGCCGGCCGCGCCGGGGCTGATGGCCAGGCCTGGGGACGGAGCCCCGAGCCTGGCGGCACGTCTCTGTTTCTGCGCCCTGGGGCCCTATGAGCTGCTCGACGGGCACGGGCGCAAGCTGATTGGCAATGCCCAGATCCGCCGGCGTGCCGCGATCCTCCAGCACGGCACGGTTCAGGTCTCAGGCGGCCAGGAGGAGCTGGTGGCACTGCTGAGTGGGGCAGATGAGACGGAGCGAACTTCCCTGATCCATTTTCTCCGCCAGCGCGTCGGTTCGCTCGAGGAGGCTGCCGGCCGCCCGATTGATCTGGAAGACGTTGCCGCGGCGATCGCCGACGGCTTCCGCCAGGTACTGGGGGTGCGCCTTGCTGCAGGTTCCCTCGACGCGGACGAGCGTGCCCTGGCCGCGCAGCTGGCCCGGGACCGCTACGCCAATCCATCCTGGACGTTTCGACGATAGCTGAAGTGCGGCGCACGGTGAGGTGCGGCGTCTGTCAGGGGGAAGTCCGCGCTGGCACCACCGGCCGCTGTTTTCCCGCCGGCTGAACCAGGTAGACGATCAGCCTGCCGGCAACGACCGCCAGCGCGGCGAGCCAGGCCAGGGCGGAGATGCCCGCCGCGGCCAGGAGCGACCGCGGCCGGAACCGAAAGGCGACCTCGTGTGATCCCGGACCAACCGGCACGGCCCGGAAGATCCAGTCCGCGCGCAAGAGCGGTGCCGGGCGCCCGTCCACGGTTGCCTGCCAGCCGCCGTAATAGGGATCGGCCAGAACGAGATAGCCCGGGCGCGGGGCATTGATCCGGACGATCACGGTGTTCGGCCCATCGACGACGAACGCGGCCGGGATCGCCTCCCCGGCCGGTCCGCGGAGGGCGGTGCCTCCCTCGAGGACAACCGTGCGGCCTGGATCGAAGCCGGGCGCCTTGATCGCCGCCAGCGCAGCGTCGTGGCTCGGAACGACCGTGCTTGCGCTCACGAAGAAGGCGCGCGGCAGTGCCCGCGGATTCTCGTACACATTGATGGCTGGGTCGTCAGAAAAGGCGAGGCGAAACTTCTGCCAGTCCAGCACGACGTCCTTGTGGCCGAGGAGGTACCGGGCCCCGAGGAGGTCGTAGAGACGCGAGCTGCGGCCGGGAATCTGGATCTTCCAGAACCAGTAGTAGTCGGCCAGGGTCAGCGGGTCGTACAGCCCCCACAGACTGCGGAAGCCGTAGAGTGCGGCGGCGTCCGGCTGCCAGATGTCCTCGACGCCGGTCACCGTGTCGATCCGGGCCGATCCCAGGTGCTGCTGGAGGAACGCCACGACTGCGGGATGCTGGAAGCCAGCGGTCGGGTCGTCGGGGGTTGGGTTGATGACCGCATTGTTCCCCACGAGGTCGACCACGAGCAGGCCGATCGTGATGCCGAGGATGCCCGGGCGGGGCAGCCAGCGGTACCGGTAGGCGGCGAGCAGGGCAGCTGTCGCAAGGGCATACAGGAGGGTCAGGGCGAAGCTGCTGGT
>JADGGD010000223.1 GCA_019690095.1 Chloroflexota bacterium | reverse complement strand
AGCCCGATCTCCTCAGCCAGGGAGATCGCTCGCTTCGCATCGTAGCGGCTCAGCGCCGTTGTCGATGCCGCGCTCGGCGATGGCGCGGCGCTGAGCTGGTTGAGCAGTTGCGAGAGGGCGATCCAGGCGAAGGTCGGGTGACGATCCAGGAAGTTGGCCAGACGCACTGCCGCAAACTCGGCAACGCGTCGGAGGCGCTGTTGCCCCTCGGGCTCATCCGGCGCGGGCAGGCTGTCCCATGCACCCGGGCTCTGCCGCAGGAGGGTAACCATCACGCCCTCCTTGCGGAAGTGCGGCACCTGCTCGGTGGTCAGGAATCCCGCGTTGATCATCCAGGTGAGCCAGTTTCGGGCCTGGACTTCGGTGAGGCGGAGTTCGGGATCAGCGGTCAGCCGTTCCACTGCGGCACCAAACGCCAGTCCCCGGCCGCCCGGGCCGATCACCTCGCCGACCCTCTGCCAGATTCCGAGGGCCCGCCGGACGAGCGGATGCTCGGTGTTGAGGTAGAAACGCCGGGCAATCCGCCCGGGTTCATTGGGATCATCAACGATCGTCTCCAGCAGGACCCGCGTCTCTTTGGCGTGGGAGAGCCAGGCGAGTTGTTCCTCGCGCCGCTGACCAAAGAGGCCGGTGTCCTCCAGGAACTTCATAAAACGAACGAACGTAATAAAGGGCCATGATCGCACACGTAGATGGCGCGAAAGGCATACCGCAAGTGCTTCAAGAGGACTGACCTCGTTGCCAACCGAGAGAAGATCCTCGCCCATTGGAGCCTGCTCCCCGCCGGCGCGAGCCGGGCCATCCAGCTCGCCCAGCTCTGAGGCTGGGGCCTCACTCATCTCGATTCCGACGATTTCGTCAAGCCAGCGAAACTCAGTCGCGTTCTGGATGAGGAGCTGATTCGAGGCACCACGGACGCCCCAGACGACGACGCGCTTCTGCCGCCGCAGAAGCGTATCCACCACGGCGAGGTATCCGCCGTCGCCGGTCGCGAGGACATAGGTATCGACATCCGCGTACTCATCGTCCTCGAGAACGTTTCGAATAGCATCGCTGAGCTTGAGGTCCGCGTTGTTTCGACCGGTCAGATTGTAGTCTACCTGATAGCGCTGTTTGAGGTACTCCTTCACCTGGCCGGTCGGCAGGCGTTCCCAGTCCGCGATGGCCAGGGCCGACCGGACCCGGCCGATCTGCTCGGCGGCCGTGCGGAGCCGCTCGGCAAGCACCGCCGGCTCGATCTTCGCCCGCTCGCGCGCCTGGATGCGCGGCGGCAGGGTGCGGATGAGGTCCGCCAGGGCCAGGTAGATGTTCTCGTGGTCGACGAACAACGCGACGGTGTGCGATCGGGGAGACTCGGTCGAGCGCGATACCGGGAGCTGGTTGGCTGACCAGAGAAGCTCATCGGTCTGAGCATCAGTCAGGTCAAGGGCGCGGGCGATGTCAAGCACCAGCTGACGATCGAGCGCACGCATCTCACCCCGCTCGATCCTCTCGATGGCAAGGGGATCCAGTCCAACAGCGCGGGCCAGTGCGACGGGCGTCGCCCCGGCATTCTTCCGCAAGCGGGCCAGAGTTTCCCCCAGCTCCACCACATAACCTCCTGGGCAGTCAGACAGGATAACCAGCCTTGCAGAATTCCGCGTACACTATAACATTGATCAGATCGCCCTGTCCAATCGCGACCGGCCGGGGCGGTCGCCGTGATCCGCGGCCATCTACAACAAGTTCCTTGCCAGCGCGTTGTTGGCCGCAGCTGGGCTGCCTTATAATGGGCGTGCCCGTATGGCGTGCCAGGCATCCCGGCGATGACAGGTCGAAGACGGCTGCGCAGGTGGGGTTCGGGAGGAGAGGAGGCGTGTTCTCATGACCCGGGCAGTGATCGAGACACGGCTCGATGGCGTACCACTGCTCGCGCGCGGGAAGGTGCGGGATATTTACGATCTTGGGCGCGAGCTCCTCATCGTGGCAACAGACCGTCTCTCTGCGTTCGACGTCGTCCTGCCGACGCCCATCCCCGGTCGCGGCATCGTCCTGACCCAGCTCAGCGCGTTCTGGTTTGCCCGGACCGCTCCGATTATCCCGAACCACCTGATCACAGCACGCTGGGACGAGTTCCCGGCGTCTCTCCGCCCGTTTGCGGATCAGCTGCGCGGGCGCGCGATGATCGTGCGGAAAGCCCGTCGGATCGATGTCGAGTGTATCGTGCGCGGCTACCTCGCCGGATCGGCCTGGGCGGAGTACCGCGAGCGGGGAACGGTGTGCGGTCAGCCACTCCCACCAGGGCTCCGGCGCAATCAGCGGCTTGCCGAGCCGATCTTCACCCCGACAACGAAGGCGGCGAGCGGCCACGATGAGAACATCGAGCCGGAGCGGCTTGGTCAGATGGTTGGTCCCGAGCTGGCCGGGCGCATGCAGGCTATCTCGCTGGAGATCTATCGATACGCGCACGAGTATGCGCGTTCACGCGGCTTGATCCTGGCCGATACCAAGATCGAGATGGGCCTGGTTGATGGCGAGCTCATCCTGATCGACGAGCTCCTGACACCCGACTCGTCGCGGTACTGGGATGTGGAGCTCTACGAGCCGGGGCGCGATCAGCCAAGCTTTGATAAGCAGTTTGTGCGCGACTGGCTGGAAGCGAGCGGTTGGAACAAGATGCCGCCGGCCCCGGCCCTGCCGCCGGATGTCGTCGAGCGGACGGCCCAGAAATACCGCGAGGCGTACCGTCGTTTGGTCGGGGTCCCGCTGCCGGAGGAGGATGCGTGACCTGGCTGGCCCGTGTTCGGGTGATCCTCAAGCCCGCTGTCAACGATCCCCAGGGACTGGCGATCCAGGGGGGACTGCGTCACCTCGGTTTTGCGGAGGTGCAGACCGTCCGGGCTGGCAAGCTTTTCGAGATCACCCTTGATGCCCCTGACCGTGAGACGGCCGCCCGGCGGGTCGAGGAGATGTGCCGGCGCCTCCTCGCTAATCCGGTGATTGAGGACTTCTCGTTCGACGTCGTTGAGGGCGGCGCCTGATCTCAGCCGAGTGTTCCCTTGGTGCTCGGCACGATGTCCCCGAGGCGCGGATCTCGCCGTGTCGCTGCATCGAGCGCCCGGGCGAAGGCCTTGAAAAGCGCCTCGGCCCGGTGATGGGCGTTCACTCCTGCAAGAACCCGCGCGTGCAGAGTAAGCCGTGCCTCGATTGCAAATGAGGCGAGCATGTGACGGACCATATCGGCGTCAAGTGTCCCGAGCATCGGAACGCCGAGTGGGGCATCGATCTCGGCATGGCCGCGACCGCTGATGTCGACGACCGCTAGCGCGAGTGCCTCGTCAAGCGGAGCGTAGGCGTGCGCGATGCGGACGATTCCTCGCCGGTCACCCAGGGCCTGGTCAAAGGCCCGGCCGAGCGCGATGGCGGTATCCTCGGCAGTATGATGGGAGTCGACCGCGAGATCTCCGATCGTCTCGATGGACAGGTCGAAGAGCCCATGGCGGGCAACGGTTGTAAGAAGGTGATCGAGGAAGCCGATGCCCGTCTGCACGTTGGCGATCCCGGTGCCGTCGATGTTCAGGTCTACCCGAACCTTCGTTTCGCGTGTTTCGCGCTCGATCCGAGCGCGGCGCCCGCTGTCGCTCTCCATCTATGCGACCTCCCGAAGCGCGGCGAGGAGGCGATCAGTGTGCTCCGGGCGACCTACTGAGATGCGCACGCTATTCTCCAGGCGAGGTGCGCTGTACCGCCGCACCAGGATGCCGCGGCGCGCCAGGGCCTCCTGGAGGTCTGCCGCAGATCCCTCGATGACATCGCACAGGATGAAATTGGCCTCCGAGGGATACGGAACCAGGTAGGTGACGGTACCGAGTGCGCCGGCCAGGCGATCGCGTTCAGCGCGGATCTTCTCTACATTGGACTGGAGATAGGGGAGATCGTCCAGTGAGGCGATGCCGGCCACCTCCGCCACTCGACTGACGCTGTACGGTGATCTGATGCGATAGGCGGCGTCCGCCAGATCGGGCGGAAGGATCCCGTAGCCGAGGCGGATCCCGGCCAGCCCGGCCCATTTGCTGAAGGTGCGCAGAATGACCAGATTATCTGCGCCCTGCCGGAGCAGACCGAGGGCGGTCTGACCGCAGAACTCGTAGTATGCTTCGTCAATGACGACGATGACCTCGTGCTCGAGCAGAGCCTGAATCACCTCCAGCGGCGTGGTATTCCCAGTCGGATTGTTGGGCGATGCCAGGAAGACCAGCTTGGTCCGCCGATCGAGCGCCGCGAGGATTCGATCGAGATCCACCTCGAAGCGAGGACCGCGCGGCAGGGCGGTGAATTCCGCGCTCGCACCGGCTGCGACCGTTGCATAGTAGCCGAACGTGGGATCAGCAGTGATGATCCGGTCCCCTGGCGCGACGAACAGGCGGACGAGGATCTCGATGATCTCATCAGAGCCGTTCCCCACGACGATCTGCCGCGCCGGCGCGCCGGTGTAGTCGGCCAGCCGCTCCCGAAGGGTGCGGTGGAGCGGGTCCGGGTAGACGTGAAACCAGTTATAGGTGCGTAACGCCTCTATGACCCGGGGAGAGCATCCGTAAGGATTCTCGTTCTGGTCGAGCTTGGCGATCGCCTCCGGTGCCATGCCGATCGATCGAGCGAACTCATTGAGGGAGGGAGGGGCGGGATATGGCGTCAGCCGAGCGATATCCTCCCGCAGGAGGCGCGCGG
>JADGGD010000222.1 GCA_019690095.1 Chloroflexota bacterium | reverse complement strand
GGATCGAAGGCGGGCGCGCTCGTCGGGATGCCCCAGATCTCCAGGTCGAAGCCGGTCAGCAGGGCCGGATTCGGTTTGCCGGTCGGGTAGGCATCGCGCATGGACACGGTGTTCACGAAGGTCTGGTGGAAGGCGACTGGAATGCCGTTCCAGCGGTCTGGCGCCATCTTCCGGATCCAGTCCAGGATCGCCTGGCTGTAGTTTGGTGAGTTCACCGGCGGTGCGGACCGGGTAATGCGCGGATCGACCGCCGGGAAGATCGCGCCGTTGACCTGAGTGTACGGGAAGAGGCCCGTGTCAAGCAGGTTCAGGAGCTGAACGTGACCGTCCGGATAGCGCTGCATGATCGCGCGCTGGAAGATCTGGACCGGGAAGCCCAGGAAGGTGAACTCGCGGGAGACCGGATAGCCGAAGGTGCGCGTGCCGCCGCGTTTGATGTAGAAGTCGAGGAAACTGGGGTCACTCACCCAGAAGCCGGTCTGGGGAAAGAAGCGAGCGCTGGCCGCCCGCGCCGGCGGCGCCTGCGGCAGGGGGGTGAGAAGCACGGCCAGAGCCAGCGCGACTGCCCATCGTCGAAACCACACCACCACATCCCCTCGTCGCGATTGTGCTGACCGAACAGCCAGGCAGCATGCTGATGGTCCGGCTGTCCCTGGGGATGAGCCCAGTGTACCCTGACGCGCCCGCCGTGCGCCAGTCTTTTTACCGCTTTCTAATCTGCAGTCGGGCACGTATGCTAACGGTGTCGGCCGATCCGGTCCGATGAGCCGGACTGCGGCCCACCGGGGGGCACAATGCTGGATACGTTGACCTGGCGCGACCTGTGGACCACCGAGATCCAGAGCGAGATCGACGAGCTGCGCGTCCATACCGTTCAGGTCCTGATCATCCTGGCAACCGGTGGCTACCTCGCATGGCATCTGGGAACCCTCACCGTCTTCAGCACCCTGCCGGACAAGCCAGATGTCCTGCCCTACTGGCTGTGCTTCCCGATCGTCCTCGGGTACCTGGCCGGCAGCTACCTGCTCGTCGCCCGCCGGGTCAGTCAGGCGATCGAGATGTTCCTGGGGGCGTCCGTGCTGATTCTCGCACTCGTCAGCGGCGTACTCCAGACGAGCGTGCCGCTTCGTCTCTACCCGCTTCTTGCCCTCGCGGCGACCGCGCTCCTCCAGCCGCTGGCCGGCCTGGTCATCGGCGCCGCGTCGGTCGCGCTCCTGATCCTGCTCCACCAGACTGGCTTCCTGGGCTTTCTCGCCCCCGCCGAGATCGCCCTGGTCGGGATTGGCGAGATGATCGCGGTGATCGTTGCCTGGGCACTCGGGCGCGATCTGGTGATCGCGGTGAAATGGGCGCTGGACAGCTACGCACGGGCGCTGAAGAGTGCTGAGGAGGCACGGGGCCACCGCGCCGAGCTGTACCGCGCCCTGAAGCAGCTTGACAACGCCTACTACCGACTCGAGCGGGCAAACGCCGCGCTTGAGCTGGCCTGGCGGGCCGCCGAGGTCGCTGAGCGCTCGAAGTCCGAGTTTGTGACCAACATCAGCCATGAGCTGCGGACGCCGCTCAATCTCATCGTCGGCTTCAGCGAGATGATCCTGACCTCCCCGGAGAGCTACGGTGTGCCCCTGCCGGCACCCTACCGGGGCGACCTGAACGCTATCTACCGGAGCGCCCGGCACCTCCTCACTCTGACCGAAGACGTGCTCGATCTCGCTCGGGTGGGGATTGGCCGCCTGGCCCTCGCCCGGGAGCCGGTGGACCTCGCCGAGGTGATCGAGGACGCCTGTGGGATCGTGCGGGAATACGTCGCGGCGAAGGGGCTGACGCTGGAGGTGCGAATACCGGCCGACCTGCCGGTCCTGACTGTTGACCGTCTGCGGATCCGGCAGGTTCTGCTCAACCTCCTGACCAACGCTGCCCGCTTCACCCAGCGGGGCGGGATCACGATCTCAGCAGTTCCGCAGGGACGATTCATCCTGGTCACCGTCGCCGATACCGGTCAGGGGATCGCGCCGTCCGACCTTGATCGGATCTTTGAGGAGTTCTACCACGTCGAGAGTGGCGAGGCACCGCGGCGGCACCGCCTGGGCGGCATCGGGCTCGGGCTTCCCCTGAGCAAGCGATTGATCGAGCTCCACGGGGGCGAGATGGGGGTCGAGAGCACCCTCGGTGTCGGGACGACCTTCTGGTTCACCCTGCCGATCGCGCCCGCGGAGGGGAGTGCCGAGGCCGAGACCTGGCATCCCCTGCGGATGCCAGGTCTGGCAGGACGGCCCGAGCGCATCCTGGTCCTGGCCGTGGACGATCGGCGGCTCGCCCAGTTCCTGGAGCACCACCTGCGCGGCTACCGCGTCCTGACGGCGCCGGACCTGGCCGACGCGGCCCGTCTGGCAGTAGAGGTGCGGGCGACCGCGATCCTCGCCGATACCGAGGGGGATGTGGGGCCGCTGGCGATCGAGCCGCCCGTGCCGGTCATCTGTCTGCCGGTTCCCCACGGCGCCCGGCTGGCAGCGACGCTCGGGGTCGCCGCCTATCTGGTGAAGCCGATTACCCGAACTGAGCTGCGCGACGTAATTACGCGGCTGGGCCGGCCAATCCACCGCGTGCTCATCGTCGATGATGATCCACGCTTTGTGCGCCTGATCACCCGCTACCTGCGCTGGATCGGCCGAGGGGAGGTCGAGCGGGTGACCGCAGCCCGGAGCGGCCGCGAGGCGCTCGCCCAGCTGGCGAGTGAGCCGCCGGATCTGGTGCTCCTCGACCTGGTGATGCCGGACGGCAGTGGCAACGACGTGCTTGCGGCCATGGCCCGGGATCCCGCGACAGCCGCCATCCCGGTCATCGTCATCTCGGCGCACGAGCCCGGCGAGGGGCAGATGGCGCTACGGGGGCCGCTGGTCCTGCACAAGCCAGAGGGCTTCCAGCAAGAGGAGATTCTCGGCATGGTTGAGGGGCTGCTGGGCGCCCTGCGGCCGCCCCGCGCCTACCTCGATCGGTCGGCCGTTCCGCCGTCAGACGGCCGTGGCGGCGGGTAAGGGAAGGCCAGACAGCGCGGCCAGGAGCTGGTCCTGACTGATCGGCTTGCGCAGGTAAGCCGCGGCACCGAGGGTGGCAGCGACCTCAGGCTCGGCCAGGACGGAACAGACAATGACCGGGATATCCCGAGTTGCGGGGGTGGTCTTCAGATCCACGAGCAGGTCCCAGCCGTCGCGGCCGGGGATGACGATGTCGAGCACAATCGCCGCGGGGCATTGCTGGCGTGCGAACGCGAGGGCCTGATCAACATTTGAGACGCCGACCGCATCCCATCCCGTGCCGGCCAGATAGCGCTGGATCAGGCTGATAAAGTCGGTGTTGTTATCGACGACCAGCACCGTGCGGACATCAGCAGCCGGGAAGGAGAGGTCGAGCAGGCCGCCAGGCCCGTCTGGGGCCGGAATCGGCCCGTCGAGGCGTCCGTGCAGGGCCTCAAGGAAGGGGAGCCAGTCCGTCGTCGGGATAACAGTCTCCCGAGCCAGACCGGGGCTCCGCACCCGTACCCGAACGCGTGCCTGGTCAGTGTGCAGGGATACCGCCACCGTCCCGCCGTCTGCCCCATCGATCGCGTGGGCCAGGACCATGAGCAGGAGCTGGCGCAGGGCAACGCGCTCGCCGCGGACCGCCGGCGCGCGGTCGGGCAGGGTGAGATCGAGGGTAACAGCACGTCGGGCGCAGAGAGGATGGAGGAGAGATGCCACGCTGCGCAGGCTCTCGAGCGGATCCACCCGGGCGGCGCTCGATGGAGCGGCGGCGGCCACCAGCTGTTCGACCTCCTGGCGGGTCATATCGGGGTCGGTGCCGCGGCGGTCATCCGGGTGGGGCGGCACGCCAGGCCGCCGCCAGCGTTCCCAGAGGAGCGAGGCGACCGCCTGGAGGGCGCGGTGGTGCTCGCGGTGGTACTGGCTTTTTGACAGAGCGACCTGGGAGAGGATTTCCGCGACCTCGTGGCCCTCGATGTAGCGGAGCTCAAGGATTCGGTAGGCGCGGGAGGCATACGGCGCAGCGGCCTCGGCCGCGCCGGGCTGAAGCGCCTCGATCGCGTCGAGGAGGGCCTGGCGGAGGCGCTTGCCGCGCGTCATGGTCGACTGTCCTGCCTCCGCCCCGATGCAGGCGAGCAGCGGGTGGGTCTGGAGGTAGGCAGGGTCATACAGGTGCAGCAGGGCATCCCGCACCAGCTCGATGAACGCCTCAGGCGGCCCGGCGTCTGGTTGAAGCGGCGTAGCTGATAGCCCATCGGTGTCCGGGCGTGGGTCAGGATCTCCGGGGGATAATCGGCCCATTGTTCAGCTAGCACCCCCTGATAATGAGACTCGGATGGGACTTCCGCGGCACTCACTATGGTATATGATACAGCACCCCATACGTATACTATGTCCATCACCTATGCCGCCGACGGTTCGTGGGTCAACCTGCTTTCGCCGGACACACAGCGGCACCGGTGAGATCGATCTTTCTAGGTGAAGAAGAGGGGAGCTGCTGATGGAAAAGCGCATCACACGTCGCGGTTTTATCTCGATGGGGATCGCTTTAGGTGGAATCGGAATGCTGGCCGCCTGCAGCCAGGCGGTGCCGTCACCGACGTCAGCGCCGGCGCAGGCTCCGCAGCCCACTGCCCCCCAGACAGCGCCGACTTCTGGTGCCTCGAGTGGCAGTGCTGCAGCCACACCCGCGGCACAGACCTCGACCAGTG
>JADGGD010000221.1 GCA_019690095.1 Chloroflexota bacterium | reverse complement strand
GCTCCCCCCGCTTCCTCCCCCTGCCGGGCCCGGCTCGAGGAGCTGCGTCGGCGCCTGCGCCAGATCGACCGTCGGCGCCTGCGCCAGATCAACGCCGGCGGACTGCAGATACTGGGCGATCTGGGCCAGCGCATTGGCTCTGCTCGCTGCTGCGGCCATCTGCTATTGTCCTCCTCCCGACGACGACGACGATGACTCCTGCATCTCCTGGGGCACGATGATCGCAGCCAGCATGCTGCCGGCGCCTCCACCGAGCGCAATCCGCAGGAGCAGCAGGCCCAGGCTGAGCAGGATGAGTGCGCGCATCATCAGTGCCCTCCCCCTTATTACACTCCGGGACTATCCGAGGCGCAGGCCATCATAATTCATCGAAATCAGGAATGTCTCCACACGCGGCGTCAGGCCCGCAATGCTGGTGCCCACTGTCCCGATCTGGTAGGCATGCGTGGCCGCCGGGAAGCCGCCGTCACGCATATTGAGCGGCTGCGCCCCCATGCGGGAGTCAGGGTCGTTGACCCCCTGGAGATTCCCGGCCACCCAGATGATGACGCCGGCGTCCAAGTCCTGACCGGTCAGCCGGCGGATGTCATTGTAATAGTCATAAATGGTCAGATTATTCCCGAACCCATAGTTGATCAGGGACTGCTGACCGACCGAGTCGGGTGAGAGCTGGATGGCCTGGATGTTTGCGACGCTCGAGACGAAGGTGTTCGACTGCTGGCCGTCGATGACGACAGACACCACGAACCAGTGTTCGAGCAGCGTGTTGATATGTTGACGGTTGTTTGACCCGGAGGTCAACGGCGCCAGCGGCGTATCCCAGTAATACTGGAGCGTCGGCTGCCCCTGCAGCGAGATCGCATACGGCGCTGGTGACTGCAGGTTCGTCCCGTCGAGGTAATGTACGTCGACAAACACGCTGCCGCTATTGATCGTCACTGCATTTCCGCTGCCGCCAGCCGGCGAGAGCGGATTAAGCAGCGGGTCCGGACCCAAAAACGACGGCGCACACGTCAGCTTCAGCTGCGGGCGGTTGCCGACCCCCATAATCGGCAGCAGGCCAGGCACGGTCGCAGTCCCGAGCGCGTTCAGTGGCAGGTACATCATCCCCGACCAGGTATTTGCTGAGCCAACGGTCAAAGAAGGAAGATTGTTGATATTCTGATTAATCAGGCTGTTGCCCGATCCAAGGACCACCGCGTTCTGCGCGGCGCGCCCGTAGCCCCGCAACTGGTCGAGGATTTTAAGAATATATGGATGGGTTCGGATCTGGACGCCGTTGTAGTCTAACTCTATTTGCGAAAAAATGTTCCACGGCGCGGCCTGATTGATGGCGTACGCCGCAGACGTCCCGTTGGCCGGCGTGAACGTTATGTTATAGTGAATCAACAGCCCACATGCGTACCCGCTGCCGACCACGGGCAGATCGAACGACAGCACTTGCCCGCTGGTGTAAGTGGCCGTCGTCCCGCTGCCGCCAGTCACCGGGCAGTACGCGTATTTCCTCAGAGATTTCCGCATGGCCTCTTGATTGGCCTGCTGCGCCTGGATCTGGGCCACCTGCGCGGCGATCGCCTGCCGTTGTTGTGGTGGCAGCGAGGCCAGATATTGCTGCTGCTGGGCGGTGGGCAGCTGGGCAATCTGCTGCGGGGAAAGCAGCATCGCGGCGGAGCCGGTGGCCCGACTGGTAGTGACTGCCATGTTCTCTCTCCTCCTCTCTTTCTCTTCCTGCGCCTCTTGACTCCTGCTACGCCGACGGCTGCAGTCCGGCGTGTCCCTCAATCCATTGGGCGGCCTGGCCAATGGCATTGCCGCCGAAGGTACGCTCAGCCCAGGTCAGAATCCAGACCAGTACGATGAGCGAGATGGCAAGCACGACGAGGTGCACGCCGAAGCGCTCCACAAAGCGAATGAGTCGATGCATGTTCATGACCTCCTATGAAGCAGGGATATGAAAGCACTGGCATCACGAAAATAGCGCTGGCTCTCCAATGCGCTGCTCTGTCCGTAATAGAACCCGTGCGGATCGCGCGGCGGCTCGACTGGCTCGACAGCGCGCAGCAGCTGACGGCAGAGCTGCCGCTCGTATGGCAGTACAAGGCGAAACAGACAGTAATGCGATGCCTGGCCAATGGTGTTTCGCGGCACGCGTGCCAATTCCTGCGTGCCGACGACGGCCCCGACCCCAAGCGCACGGCCCAGCTTCAAAAGCCGGTTGAACCCGGGCAGCGCCTCGCGCCCGCGAGAGACGTCGACGAGCTCGTCGACGTAGAGCCAGGCCGGGCCATCACGCAGGATGTGCGCGAACCAGCGTTCGAGTTCGGCTGCGTGCAGGACAGGCGGCTGCCAGACCTGCAGGCGCTGCCGCGCTGACGGGGGCGGGGGCGCAGCCTCAGTCACGATGCGGCAGGGCCACGAGTCAAATTCCCCGGCCAGTTTGCTGTCAAGGACGTACAGCCGGCTTTCAGGAAAGAGCTGGCTCAGTCTGGTGATCAGTCGCTGCGCCAGCCAGGTCTTGCCGCTTCCCGAGGTCCCGGCCAGCAGCCATCGCTCCCCCAATGATGTGAAAATGGTTGATGATGGCTGGGGTTCCTGGTGCTGCTGCCGCTGCTGCCGTGGCGTGAATCTCAACACCATACTCATGGTTGACATGCCGCAAAATGGTCGAGAGCACCGTCATCACGCGACGGACCGGATGCTCTCCTTTCTCCGGCCTGAACGCTTTGCTTTGATATTTCCGCTCCTGCTCATAGAGCCACTGACGTGCCAGCGTCTTCGCGGCGAGCGCGAGCGGCGCCGGCCAGCGGTCCAACTGCTGAATGAGCTCGTCCGCCAGCCGCTCAAGGAGCGGTGTGATGATCGCGGCATCGCAGACGTATGCTGCTGCTGTTGTTGTTGTTTCAGCCTGATCGCCGCCGCCGCCCTCATTGTCGTCATGGATGATGCGTATTTGTAGCCGCATGCTGGTGGCCTCCTCCCCGTCGCCGCTCTTTGCGCCTGCGGCGACCCTCGATGAGCAACCGCTCTGCCCGATGCAGGCGCGGCAGCAGGATGATCGCAGCGCTCAGATAATCGCTGCTCTCGATGATGAGGTCGACTGCGGCAGCGGCGCGGGCTGAGCGCTGGGCCGCGCGCAGAAGCAGATCGGCCAGGAGCGCACACTCCTGCTCATCGATATCGGAAAAAATCGGCTGCCGCGCCTCATCGAGGGCATAGTTCCAGAGCGCCTGGTCGATATACTCAAAAATACTCTGCAGCTTGGCGATCAGTGGCTCGCGCTGCGCGCGTGCCTCCGCGGCAGAGTACGGCAGCCGCCCCCCCGGCTTTCTGCCGCCGCTGGCCTTCTCTTCTCCTCCTCCTGCCGCCGCCTTGCGGGCCTTTTTTTCGCCCTGCGGCTGCTGTGGGGGGGATGGCTTCCCGGCGGCAGGCCGCGCCAGCTCTTCGGAAAAGACCGCGGGCGGGATGGCTCCTCCGGCCCCGGCGCCGCCGCCGACTACGCCTCCTGCTGTGACGCGGGCTGGCTCAACTCGGCGCGCAGCTTGATCAGTGCTGCGGTCGCCTGGACTAGGTCGTCGATCGCTCGATCGCTCTCGTCGAGCGATTTCAGCAGCGCCTCGTTCGTCACCGCGAGCGACTCGCTCAACTGCTCGAACTTGCTGATTGCCTGCTCGACCCGGGCGAAGATCTGATCCTGCCGTTGCAGCATCGCTTGTTGGGCCTTGAGGAGCGACTCGACTGTCTGCCCCAATGCCTGGACCTGTGCCGTGACTGCTTCCAGGTGCTCCATGCTCCTCCCTCTCTTCCCATTCCTGTTGTTGCTGTTCTTGCTGCTGCTGCTGCTGACGGGCGGCGCGGAGGTGCGCTCGCAGCGCCTCAACCGTGGTGGTGGGCAACGATGACGTCATGGCGCCACCTCGTCTGTGGCCTTAAAAAGCAACAGCGTCGTCGTCGAGGCTGTGACTGGGGTGCCCTGCCGCAGGCCGACATTGGTCCAGCTGCCAGCAGCGAGCGCCAGCTGCCCCAGATCAGCCGGCAGCTGCAGCGTCACCGCCGCCGGCGCCCAGACGAACAGATGCCGCCGCTCACGGTAGTCGATCATGGCGGGCTGGTTTGGGCCAACCAGCCGCTGATAGAATTCTGGCGGCCTCGATGCTGCTGCTGCCGTTTCCAGCAGCGAGCAGAGCCGTTCGAGTCGGCTCAGCAGCTCATCGAGAGCTGCGCTCTCTCCTCTCGTTGTCATCGTCGTCGGCATCGTCGGCATCATCGTGTCCTCCTCCGCCTCCCTTCCCTCCCTTTCTTTGGGTGATGGCGCCCCCGTCGGGATGGGTTGCTGCCCGCGCGGCTCGCACGGGCGGCCTCGATCCGGCGCAGGGTGCCATACACATAGGCGTTGCGTCGCTCACCGCGCAGCCCCCTGGCCGTGGCCTCGGCCATCAATTTGCGTTCGATTGCTTTGGGCATGTTGCCCCCGCCTTACAAAAAGGAAGTATCTTTCTTTCCTCTAGTATACCATAAAAAAGGCTCCTTCCGATGGATATCGGAAGGAGCTTGCGGGAATGCGTCAGGAGAGGATGAGCAGGATTAGCGGCGGCCCAGGAGACGCCCGAGACCGGCACGCACGGCGCCCACCGCGCGGCCCACTGCGTCCCCAATGGCGTTGAAGAACTGCTGCACGGGACCGCCGGCTGGCCCTGGTGCTGGCGCGGGTGGCGGTGGTGGTGGAGGCGTGGGTGGCCCCGGTGGTGGTGGCGGTGGT
>JADGGD010000220.1 GCA_019690095.1 Chloroflexota bacterium | reverse complement strand
GGGGTCGGCATGCTGGCCGGCGGGCTCATCCTGGCCATTATGATCATCCCGACGATCGCCGCGGTGAGTCGGGACGCCCTGCGGACGGTGCCGGGCGACCTGCGGGAGGCGATGCTGGCCCTCGGGGCAACACGCTGGGAGGTGATCCGGCACGTGGTCCTGCCGTGCGCCCGGAGCGGCCTGATCGGGGCGCTCGGGCTCGGCCTGGGGCGCGCGCTGGGCGAGACGATGGCAGTGACGATGGTCATCGGGAACCGACCGGTGATCTCCGCCTCGCTCTTCGCCCCCGGCTACACCCTGACGGCGGTGATCGCCAACGAGTTCAGCGAGGCGACCGACGACCTCCACCTGGCGGCGCTGATGGAGATTGGACTGGTCCTCCTGGGTCTGACCGTCGCCGCGAATGCGGTCGCCCGCCTGCTGGTCTGGCACGGGCGGCCGGCTAACGATCGGGCGGGACAGCACTGATGGGACGGCCGTCTCGCGGCATCGGACGGCGGCGCCGGGCGCTGGCGCTCCTGATGCCCGCTCTCTGCCTCGGGGCCCTGGCGCTCTCCCTGACCGCCCTGTTCCTCGTCCTCGGCAATATCGCCGCCGCGGGCGCGGGCGCCCTGACCCTCGACCTCCTCACCCACACCCCGCGGCCCGTGGGCGAGACCGGCGGCGGGATGGCCAACGCCATCGCTGGCACGCTGATCCTCGTTGCGATGGGCGCACTCGTCGGCGTGCCGATCGGCATCGGGGCCGGCCTCTACCTGGCCGAGGCAGGAGCGAGCCGGCTGGCTCAGACCGCCCGCTTCTGGGCCGACGTACTGACCGGGATACCCGCGATCACCATCGGCCTCTTCGCCTACGCGGTGCTGGTCGTCCCGCTCCGGAGCTTCTCGGCCCTGGCCGGCGGCCTTGCCCTCGGCATCCTCATGCTGCCGGTGGTCACCCGCTCCGCCGAGGAGGCGATCCGCCTGGTGCCCGGGGCGCTCCGCGAGGCCGCGCTGGCCCTCGGCGCCCCACGCTGGCGGGTCGCGCTCACGATTGTCCTGCCGGCCGCCCGCCGGGGGATCGTCACCGGGGCTCTGCTGGCGATCGCCCGGGCGGCCGGCGAGACGGCCCCCCTGCTCTTCACCGCCTTCGGGAACCAGTACTGGAGCTGGGACCCGCGTCAGCCGATCGCCGCGCTCCCCCTGCAGATCTTCACCTACGCGATCTCACCCTACGACGACTGGCAGCGCCAGGCCCGGGCCGGGGCCCTGCTCCTGGTGGGCCTGGTCCTCCTGCTGAGCACGGGCGCCCGTCTGCTGACCAGTCGGACCGAATCAGGAGGATAGGATGCCTGGCCTCTTCGTGCGGACCGCCTCCGGCTCGCCCGTCCACCCGGTCCCGGAGACCCCGGCGCCAGCCCGCGTGCTGGAGGCCCGCGGCCTGTCGGCCTGGTACGGGACGCGTCCGGCCATCCGCGATATCACCCTGGCCTTCCCCCGCGGTGAGATCACCGCGATCATGGGACCGTCCGGCTGCGGCAAGTCCACGCTCATCCGCTGCCTGAACCGCCTGCACGAGATGACCCCCGGCGCCCGCGTCAGCGGGCAGGTCCTGCTTGACGGCACCGACATCTACGGCGCGGACGCCGACCCGGTGCTCGTGCGCCGCCGAATCGGGATGGTCTTCCAGCGGCCAAACCCCTTCCCGACCATGTCAATCTTCGACAACGTCGCGGCGGGTCTTCGGCTGAACGGGATCAGCGTCGGGCGGTCGCTTCCGGCGCTGGTGCAGCAGGCGCTGGAGCGGGTGAGCCTCTGGGACGAGGTGAAAGACCGGCTGCATGCGCCGGGCACTGCCCTCTCGGGCGGGCAGCAGCAGCGGCTCTGCATCGCCCGGGCGCTGGCGATCGCCCCGGAGGTCCTGCTCCTCGACGAGCCGACCAGCGCCCTCGATCCGGTCGCCACGCTCGCCATCGAGGCGCTCCTGACCGACCTCAAGCGCGACTACATCATCATCATCGTCACCCACGACCTCCCACAGGCGGCGCGGATCGCCGACCGGGCCGCCCTCCTCCTGGCGGGACCGGACGGCGCGGGCACGATCGTCGAGGCCGGGCCGGCGCGCCAGCTGTTTCACCACCCCCGGAACCCGCGCACGGATGCCTTCCTCGCCGGGCGCCTCGGCTGAGCCGTCCCTCCCCCTGGAGACGGCCCGGGCGTTAACGCCGCGCTTACCGACCGTTTAGCCCCGCTTCACCGCGGCCTAACGCCGCCGCGCCACAATCACGCTGGAAAGATCAGGAGCATCAGATCAGCGGAGGAAAGAAAGCCCCATGCATCGAGACTCCAGGGCCATATCCCGACGGTCCGCCCTCCGGCGCATCGCCAGCACGGGAGCGCTGGCAGCCGCGGTTGCCGCGTGCGGCGGGCCGCCAGCGGCCGCACCGGGGACGACGGTACCGACACCTGCTCCCCCACGCCCGACGGCCGCCCCACCCGCGACCGCTGCGGCTGGCACCGGCACGCCGGCCGCGGCGCCATCCCCGGCCGGCACCGCAACGCCAGTCCTCCTGACCGGGGCGGGCTCGACCTTCGACTATCCGCTCTTCTCGAAGACCTTTGCCGTTTACCACGACCAGCACCCGGCAGTGCGGGTCAACTACCAGTCCGTCGGCTCGGGCGCGGGCATCCAGCAGCTCACCAGGGGGGTGGTCGACTTCGGCGCCTCGGACGCGCCGATGACCGACCAGCAGATCCAGGAGGCGGGCGGCGGCATCATCCATCTGCCGATCACCCTCGGCGCGGTGGCCGTCTCCTATAACCTGCCCGACGTCGGCGACGGGCTCAAGCTCACCGGCGCGGTCCTCGCCGGGATCTATCTGGGCACGATCACCCGCTGGAACGACCCGGCCATCGCCGCCCTCAACCCCGGGCGGACACTGCCCGACCTGCCGATCGCGGTCGTCCACCGCTCGGACGGCTCCGGCACGACCGACATCTTCACCACCTACCTTGCGGCGGTGAGCCCGACCTGGAAACAGCGGGGCGGAAGCGGCACGGCGGTCAGCTGGCCGGTCGGGATCGGCGGCAAGGGATCCGAAGGCGTCGCCGGCCAGGTCCGGCAGACGATCGGCGGAATTGGCTACTTCGAGCTCGCCTACGCGATGCAGAACAGGCTGACCAGCGCCGCGATCGCCGACGGAACGGGTGCTTACCTGCCGCCCACCTCCGACGGCGCCAGCGCCTGCGCAGCGGCCGCGGCGGCATCCCTACCGCCCGACCTGCGGGTGCGGATCGCCGGCTGTGCCGCCCCGGGGGCCTACCCGATCGCCGGCTTCAGCTGGGTCCTCCTGCGCCAGCAGCAGACCGACCGAACGAAGGGCACAGCACTGGTGAATCTCCTCTGGTGGCTGATCCACGAGGGGCAGGGGTACGCCCGCGATCTCTTCTACGCCCCGCTCCCGGCGGCGGTGGTCCGGCGCGGCGAGGAGAAGCTTCGCAGCGTCACCTGGCAGGGCCAGCCGCTCCTGACCGCCGGCTGAGCCCGCCGGCCGCCCGGGTCAGTGCCGCCCCGGCGAGAGGCCGGCGAAGGAGCCGATGAGCGCCCCCACCGCACTGCCGCCGACCGCCCCCATGGTCAGCGCCGCCAGGGCCGGCTGATCCGGCGCGACCGTCGTCAGGCCGAGCCAGCCGAGGAGCGCGCCGAGCGCCAGACCTGCCGTGAGCCCCAGCGCCATCACCTGCTCGGCGTGGGCGAGGATGCGTGCCTCGTCCAGGCTCTCCCCCTCTCCCCGCTCGATCAGGAGGCGACTGCCCTCCGCCGGGTACAGGCGGCCCAGCGTTGTGCCGTAGACCAGGTGGAGGAGCAGATTGCCCACGATGGGCAGGGGACCGGCGCCCAGGCTGAGCCCGAGGATGCCGCCGCCCACCGCCGGCAGGAACACCAGCAGGGAGAGCAGGCCGGGCAGGAGGGCGAAGAGGGCACCGCGCCGCCAGGCTGGTCCGGGCAGGCGCGGTTCGGCCAGGGCAGCATAGATCACCGCCCAGATCAGGCCGAAGACGAAGTGCAGGAGCACCACCACCGGCACCGCCGTTCGGGCGTGAGCGGTCACGACATTGTGCCCGAGCCCCCAGAGCCACCGCGCGATCAGCGGCGCCTCGGGGGCAGCCGAGCCGAGCAGGATCGCGATACCGTAGGCGATTGCGAACACCGTGGTCATCAGCGCGGTGGCGACGAACCCGGCGACGATCGCCCGTTCCAGCCAGCCGTCCTCCCGGCTGGACGGGCGTGCGATCTGGCCGATCCGCATGGCATCCTCCTCGGCACGTGCGCCGGTCGGCGTGGGGCCGCCGGTCATTCGCGCCGATTATACCACGATCTTCAATCTCGTATCTCACACAGGGGGCACGCCATCCCGTGCACGATTTTGGCGCACCGCTGTGCCCATCCTTGCATTCCCCGCTGAAGTATCTATACTAGATCGCACACGATCCATCATCCACGATGGGCGGACCCGCCCGCGGCGAGGAGGTTGGCATGAAGCTGCGTCTGCCGTGGCAGAAGGAGCGTCGGGAGAGCGCGGCGGCCCCACCAGACCCGGCCACCTGCTCCCACCCCAGCGTCGAGGTCGAGATGCGCGGAACGGCGATCAAGCGCCGCTGGTGCAAGGTCTGCGGCGCTGAGCTGCCGGTCGCGGAGCGCTGGAGCGCGGAGGAATAGGGCACCCGCGCAGGGTCAGGTCGGCCCCCCCGCCCGGGGGCCGCCCCCCCGCCCCGCCCGCCGCGGGGACACCTTGGGCGGGGGCAGAAATT
>JADGGD010000219.1 GCA_019690095.1 Chloroflexota bacterium | reverse complement strand
CTGTTCTTTACGTCCAACCGGTGAGCCTGCCTGCGAAGATGGCTCCGCTTACAGTATCAGACTGGGCTCTAGCCGCGGCCGTTGCCGCAGCCAGCACGCTCTGGAGCGAGCCGTTCAAGATCCTGCGGAGCCCCAGCGGCAGTCGCTGAGAGTCTCCACAAGCGCCTGCAATCTTCGATGAGCAGCGTAAACCGCGACAGTGACCACTTGGTTCAACCGTAAATTGACATTGGGCACCACGGCCGAATCTCTAGCGATTAATAAGCTGTCTCTGCGCCATTGGCTTCGGTACCATATAATTTCCAGCGCTACGAGCGCCAGCGGGAGGGATGGGTGGATCCTGCTAGGTCAATGGTAGATTCGCCCGGTGCTCCGGATGCGCGGTCAACGATGCCGCGTCCGTCGTCGGTAGTGATCCTGGTTCGACAGGCGCCTGATGACCTGGAGGTCTTCATGCTCCGGCGGCGGGCGGATGCCGCATCCTTCGCGGACGTGTATGTCTTCCCCGGCGGCACGGTCAACCCCGACGACTATCGGACGGTTCCATCTGCCAGGATATTCTCCGAGGACCAGGCCTATACGGCATTCACCGCCCGCGGGTCCGAGCCGCCAGCAAGCCGATCGCTCGCCCTCGCGCTGTGGCGTGCTGGCATGCGCGAGCTGTTCGAGGAGACCGGCATCCTCCTCGCTGTCGACGCACACGGTCTCCCGCCGGCGATCGGTAGCCCCGAAGCCGTACACCTGGCCGCCGACCGGCAACGCCTGCAGCGGGGCGAGATCTCCTTTGCCGAGATCCTCGCCCGCCGGCATCTTTTCCTGGAGTTCGACCGCCTGCACTACTTCTCCCACTGGATCAGTCCGTCCTGGATGCGCCACCGGTACGATACCCGGTTCTTCATTGCCGCCCTCCCTGAGGGTCAGACCGCGCTCTTCACCCCTGATGAGGCAACTGCGGGGCTCTGGATCACACCGCGTCGGGCCCTCGGCCTGGAGGGCACCCCCGCGCTCCCGCTGGTCTTCCCCACGCGCAAGCACCTTGAGCGGCTCGCGGCCTTTTCCCATCTGGAAGCGCTTCTGGATTTCGCCGACCGCAAGCCTGCCCGGACGGTTCGCGTCCCCGGCCCGCCCCCGGCCGAGGAGCATCAGCTCCAGCTCCCTCCTGAGCTTGCCGCATGCTGGTAGCCCCTCAGATTCGCCGCCTGCTCGCCCCAAATCCCTCTCCCCTGACCGGTGATGGTACCAACACCTACCTGGTTGGGGAGCAAGATATTATTGTCGTTGACCCCGGACCGGACCTGCCGGCGCACATCGCGGCGATCCTCGCAGCGGCCGATCGCGGCCGTCGAATCGCCGCCCTGGCGGTGACCCACGGCCATCCGGATCACCTGCCAGCCGCATTCGCCCTGCGCGAACGCGTCGGCGCCCCGATCCTCGGCCATCCATCCCTGGCAGGGATCGACCACCCCCTCCGCGATGGTGCCCTCCTGGAGATGGGGGATGTCCCGATCACTGTCCTGGAGACCCCCGGCCATGCCAGAGATCATCTCGCATTCTGGATCGCTGCTGACCGCATTCTCCTGGCGGGCGATCTCATTGCGGGGGCCGGGACCGTCGTCCTCGATGAGACAGCCGACGCCCTGGAGCGCTATCTTGAGTCGCTCGGCCGCGTACTCGCGCTGGCCCCCAGGGTGATCCTGCCCGGCCACGGGCCGCTGATTCCTGATGGACAGGCGAAGATCCGGGAATATCTTGCTCACCGGGCCGAACGAGATCGGCAGATCCTGACCGCCCTCCAGAAAGGGGAGGCCACCATCGACGAGATCGTCCGCCAGGTATACGCGAGCGTTCCCCCGCCCCTTCAGCCGCTCGCAGCACGCAATGTACGCGCCCACCTCGCGCGCCTGGCATCGCTTGGAAAGGTCACGCGGCGCGGCGACCGCTGGCGACTCAGCGCGGATGCAAGACCCTGACGCTGATCCGCGCGGTGGATTGCGATCCGCCGCGGTGAATGCGGTCGGCGTCAGAGAAACCATCCCGAGAGGCTTCTCCCTTTGACAGTGCCGCACCGACCGTCTGCTCGTCTTACTCCGCGTTTACCGGCTATTTGGGCATATTCGCCAGCGCGACGTACATCGGCCGGGGGACAAAGCCCGGATCGAGAATGCCGAAGATCGCCTGCTCATTGATATGGGGGTCCAGAAAAGTGCGGAAGTTCAGGTTCCAGATGAAGATTGCTCCCACCCACGGGCGACTTGCCCTGATGCTCTGGATGCTCCGGACCAGGAAATCCGATGCCTGCTGGGGCGTGAGCTGGGTCGTCCACTCGAAGCCAGCTGGCACGGGCGGGGACGTTGATGCCCACTCGTACTCGGTAATCCACATCGGGCGGCTGTCCCCGTTCGCTCCCATGACATCGTGGAGCTGATCGATCCGGCTAAAGTAGAAGCTGGGATGGTTCTTAAATCCCGTCGTGCTGACAGTATGGTGGGTGACTGAATCCTCCGGCGCATTGTTATAGCCGGACATATGGGCGCCGACCGCGTCAGCGATCGCCTTGAACCGACCGCCACGCGCCGCATACATCCCCCGCAGGTAGACCACATCATCAACCGCCACAACCCCGTCGTTGACCCCGGTCGGGGTAAGCGCGCCGGACACGACGATGGCATTCGGATCCGCCTGCTTGATGCGGGCATACGCGACGGCCAGAAGGTCAACGTACAGGCCAGGGTCGAGGGGCCGGCCAGCCCATTCTCGACGGAGGTTCTGCTCGTTCCAGATCTCATAGGCCCGAACGCGGCCGCGGTACCGGCTCGCGAGTGCGAAGACGAAGTTTCCCAGTGCGGCAGGGTCATCCGGCGGTCCGTTGGTCAGGTGGTCCGCGCGCGCCCACGGCGGCGAGGTAACGATGCTCAAGAGAAGAGGGGTCTGAAAGCGCGCCGCTGTGTCGATGATCTGATCCAGCGTCGCAAACTGAATATTCCCGGGACTGGGCTCGAAGTCGGCCCAGCGGACCTGCTGCTTCAACCAGCGGAAGCCTGCTCCGTAGAGCGCGGCGATGACCTGGTCCTGGGGCTGGCCGATCATCTGGGCCTGCATGCCGTAGCGCAGACCGGTCGAGCCGCGCTCAGGAGGGATCGGCACCTCCGGCTCGAATGCATTGGTCATATCGGTACCGGGGAGCTGCGCCGGGCGGCTCAGGCCGAGCGGGCGGGAGTTGTCATACTGCTGGAAGAGCCGGCTCCCGGCTGTCTGCGCGGCCAGGTCAGGCGGCAGATTCCGCCCGGTGAGGACCGCCTTGAAGTAATCACCAGCGAGAAGGCCCTGGGTCAGGCCTGTCGAGGCATCAAAGTGCATGATCCCGCGCTGGAAGCGCAGAAAGATGAAGTTCGCGTTGCGTGGGTCGGTCCGGGGAGCACTGGTAGGAAACCCCCACATCTCGAGGTCGAAGCCGAGAAGGAGCGAAGGATTTCCATCCCCCGCTGGAAAGGCGTCGCGAAGAGTGACCGTGTCCTGAAAGGTCGTGAAGAAGCGCACCGGTCGGTTATTGAACGACTCGGGTGCATGCGCCCGTAGAAAGGAAATCGCAGCGCTGGCAAAGCCGGGCGTTCCAACGCGCGGGGCGCTTGCCGCGAGCGCCGGATCAAACGGAGGGAGAGCGGCACCGTTGACAGCGGTCACCGGCATCAGATCCGGATCGAGCACGTTGAGCAGTCCCACCGAGCCGTTCGGCTGGAGCTGCATCACGCGCCGCTGGAAGATCTGGATCGGGCTCCCCAGGAAGCGGAACGAACGCGAAACAGGATAGCCGAAAGTCCGAACCCCTCCCCGCTTGTTGAAGTAGTCGAAGAACCGATCATCCGAAATTCGAAAGCCTGTCTGCGGGAAGAACCGCACATCAACCTGGGCCTGCCCCTGCTGCGAGGGAGTTTCCCGGACCGATGCGCGGACCGGCGCGCCGAACGGGCCGCCTTCGAGGAGCGATACGAGTACGAGAATGCGCACCATCCGGCCGAGCCACCGGGGCCCGGATAGACCGCCGGCTCCAATCACAGCACTTCCCTCCTGGATCTGGAGGACTTGCCTCGTACTGGACGGCCGCGCTTCCCCCGGAGATCAGCCTTTCCCTCGGGCTCACCCGGGCCGCGGCCGCAAACGCCGCATGACCCGATCAGCCTGCACGTCACGTGCCGGGCTAGCCGACGGCCCCCGCCCGGGCCAGCCGACTCGCACGGCAATCGGGGGCGAGCATCCGGAATCAACCTGATAGAATGAGGCTTGTACTACGTCTACCCGCCGCGGGACTGCGGAACACGGAACCACAGGAGAAGAGCGGTGATCATCGACTCACACTGCCATGCCTGGCGCTTCTGGCCCTACCAGCCGCCGGTGCCGGACCCAATGAGCCGGGGCATCGTGGAGCAGCTCCTGTTCGAGATGGACCAGAACGGGGTCGAACGCGCTGCAGTCGTCTGCGCGCGTATCGATCATAATCCTGATAACAACGATTACGTGGCCGAGGCTGTCCGACGCTACCCGGGCCGCCTCTACCAGATCGCTGACGTTGACTGCTCCTGGACCGAGACCTACCACACCCCCGGCGCAGCCGATCGTCTGGCCGCGACCATCGACCGCTACCGGATAAAAGGATTCACCCATTATGTCCGGTCCGACGACGATGGGTCGTGGTTTCTCTCGGACGAGGGGCTCGCCTTCTTTCGAGTGGCTGCAGAGCGGCGCCAGATCGTCAGCCTGGCCACTGTCTCTTTTACACATCACCGAGCCCACGAGACACAC
>JADGGD010000218.1 GCA_019690095.1 Chloroflexota bacterium | reverse complement strand
GGGATGCACGATATGGGGGGATCTACGCTTTCGGCCGTGCTGGAGACGGAGTTGTTGATACACGCAAGATATGGTGGATGCAGGCTGAATTGCTCGGAGCCCTCTCGTTCGCCTATCGTCTAACACGCGATGTTCTTTATCTTGACTGGCTTTCTGCGCAAGCCCGGTTCGTTATGACTAAACAGCGCGACCAGGCAGTGGGAGAATGGCACTCCATCGTCTACGCAGATGGAACAGTCCAGGATGGACGGAAGGGCTCGGCGGCAAAGGCCGCTTATCACGTCGTCCAGGGATTGTACCATGCTGATCGAAACCTACGGTCAGTCGAGAAAGATGGCATACTCGTTCCGGGAGCGCCAGGGATACGATGGGCAGACCTCGCGCTGTAGCTGTTCCCCTGCCGTCCTCGATGTCTATGTCGAGGCAGAAAACGGTATCACACAGAACGGGGCCTTGTGGGAGAGTTGGCCAAAGTGATCACTCCTACCGGTCGTAGAGAACTGGTCAAAACAGTATTATTAGAAGCCTCGCGATGCGCTTCATGCTTCAGTTTCAGTATGGAGCCAGATGTCCCCTAGACGGGTGGCGCATCCTAATTTTTGACTCTGGTTATTACCGTTGTGCCTCGGGGCACCGGACGGGTACGATGGTATCCGCTGATGATGCGGCTCTCCGTGCGACACGATCTCTCCCCTTCATCCGGTTCCGCGCGCCGGTCGACAATGCCGACCGGGCGCTTCCTCGCTCTGGCGGCGCTGATCGGGGCAGGGGGGCTGGCCCTCCGCGTGGTGGATCTTGCGGCAATTCCACCGGGTCTTCACTTCGATCAGGCCGCAAATGGCCTGCTCGGTCTCGAGATCCTCAGCGGCCGGGCTCACCCTGTCTTCTTCTCCAGCTATGCCGGCCGGGAGGCGCTCTTTATGTATCTGATCGCCGCCCTGAGCGCGCTCCTCGGACCGGGGATCCTCGCCCTGCGCCTGGCCGGGGCACTCTGCGGTGCGGCAACGGTCGTGGCGGTGGCCTCCCTGGGAGCAGCGCTCTTCGACCGCCGCACCGGGCTCCTGGCGTCCGCGTTTCTCGCGGGCCTCTACTGGCATCTCCACGCGAGCCGCCTCGGCGAGCGGGCGATCCTCGTGCCCTTGCTGGATACGCTCGCCCTGTTCGTACTCTGGAAGGCGTTCCAGCATCTTTCCCTCAGACTGGCGATCGCTGGCGGGGGACTGGTCGGGCTTCAGCTCTATACCTACCCCTCTAGCCGCTTCTTCCCCCTGGCGGTGGCCCTGGTCGGGCTGGCTGAACTGGTCAATTCCTCCACTCAGGGTCCGTCGCATCTCCCACGCCGGGGTGTGCTCCTGGCTCTGTCTGCAGCTCTCGCCGGGATCCTGGTCGCGGCCCCCCTGGGGTTCCACTTCCTGCGGACACCCTCCGATTTCCTCGGCCGTGCTGACGAGGTGGCGGTGTGGAATGAACGCGTGGCCGGCCCATCTCCGGCCGCTGCCGCCGGGCGCAGTACCATAAGCACGCTGGCAATGTTTATCCTCCACGGCGATGCGGACTGGAAGTACAATCTGGCCGGTCGCCCGGTTTTTGACCCGGTCAGCGCGGTCTTCTTCCTCGCCGGTATTCTGCTCGCCCTCCGCCACCCGCGCCAGCAGGCCGGGCGCCTCTGCCTGATCTGGGGCACGAGCATGCTCCTGCCCGGCTTCCTCTCGGTGGATGCGCCCCAGTTTATGCGCACGCTTGGCGCGGCTCCACCGGCTGTTCTCCTGGCTGCATCGGGGCTCGCAGCCGCCGTTGACTGGCTCCGCCGGACGGCGCCCGAATCCGTGGCGCGCCTCGCCCCGGCGCTCTACGCCTGGCCGGTTATCGCGGGGACGCTGGCAGCCTACCAGTACTTCGCCGTCTGGGCTCCAAGCCCGGCGGCCTACCTGGCGCTGGAAGGCGATGTAACCGACGCGGCCCGGCTGATCCGAACGCTCGGCCCGCACTACTCACTGGTGTACGTGGCCTCCCGCTATGGACCGGATCCGACTGAGTCATTTCTTGATGGCGACCTGTTCGGCCGTCTCCACTGGTTCGACGGGCGAGCAGCCCTGCCGCTGCCGCCGCCCGGGGCAGGGGAGGTGCTCTACATCCTCCCACGCAGCGCATCCGATCCTTCCTGGTACAGGGATCTGCCCGCAGCTGATCGCCAGGCGGTGCTGACGGCGCCGGACCACGGCCTAGCGGTCGCAGCGTTTGTTCTGCGTCCCGGCGCCCTGCCGGTCCCGGCCGGGCTCTCCGCACGGCCCGACTTCGGGGGAGTTGCCCGGCTGGTCGGGGCGGATGTTCCCCGCGCTGTCGTGACCGGGGCCGAGCTCCGGCCAGTCCTTTCCTGGCAGATCGACCGCCCGCCCTCGGAGCCGCTGAAGTTCTTCGTCCATCTTGTCGACGCCGCAGGTGAAACCTGGGCCCAGTACGACGAAGAGGTCTACCCGAGCACAGAATGGCGGCCCGGCCAGGTTCTGATCGTACGCCGACCGCTCCCGGTGCCGCCGGAAGCCCCAATCGGCACGTACAGCCTGGAGGTAGGCCTTGAACACGCCAATGGCACGGCTCTGTCCGTGACGGGAGAGGCAGGACAGCCCGCTGGCAACGCCTGGCGAAGCCCACCCCTGACTGTCATCCGATCCGGAAAACCGCCGGACCTCTCGGCACTCGCGATTCAGCACCGCCTGAACGCACGCCTTGGAGATACGGTGCGCCTGGCTGGCGCAACCGTTGGATCGTCTACCGTGCTCGACGGCGACAGCCTTGCGGTAACGCTGGTATGGCAGGCGCTGCGCCCGCCGGGGTCCGATCTCCAGACTGTCCTGACAGCCACCGACTCCGCTGGCCGAGCGATCGCCAGCATAACGCGGGCACCAACCGGCGGCGTCTGGCCGGCCCGCGACTGGCGCACGGGCGATGTGATCATCGATCGCCAGCACCTGCTCATTCCAGCCGGTACGGCGCCGGGAACGCTCACCCTCTGGGCCTCCCTGCATCGCAGTGATGGGACCCCCCTTTCGCCGGCCGGGGGAGGGGCCGCAGTCCGCATCGGCACGATCGCCGTCCAGACACGGCCGCATTCGACAGCACCGGTGCAGATCACCCATCCCCTGACGGTAAGGCTGGCAGATGGGATCGAGTTTCTCGGCTACGACCTGGACGCGGCGTCAGTCCGACCGGGCCAGACGCTCGTTCTGACCCTCTACTGGCGGACCGAGACCCCGCTCTCCCGGGGATGGACGGTCTTCACCCACCTGCTGGATGACCACGGGAAGGTACGCGCACAGCACGACGGCCTCCCGGCCGGAGGCGAGCGACCCACGACCACCTGGGCACCCGGTGAGACGATTGCCGACCGCCACGTGCTCATAATCCCCCCGGATACGCCGTCCGGCGTGGATCGGCTCGAGATCGGTCTGTACGATGCCGCAACCGGAGAACGCCTGCGCACGGCGAGCGGGGAAGATCGGATCCTTCTCGATCAATCAGTCCGGGTCGCTACCACGCCGGATCGCTGAATTCGCCTCCACGCGAGCTACTCCGGCGAGGGAGACCAACGACATCCGTGCCCACCGCCTCTCCAGCCTGTCCCCCGGCCCCTGACCGCGCCTGCTGTCCCTCCCCGGCGAGCGCCGGGCGATTGTTCACCAACGCGATTTTGGGGTACCATGCGCAGAGCGTCCGAGCACTCTTCTCCGGAGAACTCCGGCAAGACAGTCGGGCAATGCCTCTCGTGCCCGGCTGGAGATCAAAGCAGATGGGAGCAGCGACGCTGGACCAGATCGCCAACGACACTGACGCCAGGGAGAAGGACAGCTTCACGGCCGCCTATCTCACATATCGCGCGGCGCTCTACGGATATGTGCGCCGCCTGGTGCCGGAGGACGCCGATGCCGAGGATCTGACGGTCGTGGTGTTTGAGAAGGCACTCCGTGCCTGGGACCGCCGACCGCCGGCGAGCGAGCTTCGTGCCTGGCTCTTCCAGATCGCGACGAATGTCTGCCTGGATGAGCTTCGACGCCGCGCACGGGCACAGCGGCAGCCCTGGGCGATCATCCGCCGCCTCCTTCAGCCTGCCGCCGATCCCTCGGGAAATCCGGAGGCAGAGGTCATGCGCCGCGAGACGGCAAGCCTGGTGCGGCTGGCGCTGGCCCGTCTCTCTCCCCGCGATCGAGCCGCCCTGATTCTGCGGGAGTACCACGGTCTCTCGGTGGATGAGGTAGGCCGTGCCCTCGGCATCTCTACCGCCGCGGCGAAGATCACCCTGTTCCGCGCCCGCGAACGCCTGCGCGCCGCATACCTGGACCTTGGCGGCGAGCTTCCCCGCGACTACTGGTCGACCCGAGCACGACCTTCGGCTGACGGTCGGGCTGGCCCGGTCCCTCCGGATCAGGCCCAGACAAGCGAGAGCGAGATCCCCCATGAGTGAGTCACCCCGGCTGGATCACCCCCTGGACCTGGCGCTGCTCTCGGCTTACCATGACGACGCGCTCGACCCGGCCGAGCGACAGCGCGTCACGGCGCATCTTGCTCAATGCGCCGCTTGCCGGGAACGCCTGGCCGGCTACGCGACGCTCGGCGGTGCGATCCGGTCCGATACCGCCCCCTCACCTCCTCCCACGCTCGATGCACGCGTGGCAGCGCTCCAGCGCGCCTACCCGCCCGGGCGTCGGACCGGACCAGACCCGGCCGCCGCGCCTACCGAGGCACAGGCAGTACTCCCCGGCACCTGGCCCATCCGGCTGGGGATCGTCGCGGTTGTCCTGGCCTTG
>JADGGD010000217.1 GCA_019690095.1 Chloroflexota bacterium | reverse complement strand
CCTCAAAGGGGTGAACTTGAGGGAGAAATGGAACGCGTTCGCTAGTGTACACGGGCAAGTGACGAGTGCAGTAAAGCCAGAGTTCGTCATCAAAGTGATTGCTGTTCTGCAGGGCAAAGAGCCACGCAAGGGCAATCTTCTCGACGCGATTGATGCACTTGACGCCAGATCCTTCGATAGATGCTGGGAAGAGGCAACCAGCGCGCTTGTAGCAGCGTACAATCGGGTGACGACATTATACGGCGCTTTCCAACAGGAATGGATTCCTTATACCACCATGTTGGTTCCGCTGGCAGCGTTGCTATGTGAACTCAATACGATCAAGGCCGGAGCCGCCGAGTACGAGAAAATTGACCGTTGGTACTGGGCGAATGTCTTCACCCAGCGCTACGATTCAGCGGTGGACACAAAGACGTTCCAAGACCTCCGCGACGTGCGTCGATGGATCACAGATTCGGTAGCACCCTCCTGGATTCAGCGGGCAAGTCTGCAGGACCTTGACCTTGATGTCGACGAGCCACGTTCTGCGATTTACCGCGGGCTGATGTGCCTTATCGTATGTCGCGGGGCAAAGGACTTCCTGACCGGCCAGCCTGCGAATCTCCATCAGTGCCAGGATGATCACATCTTCCCACGGGGCATTTACAGCAAAAATTATCCAGTAGACACCATCTTGAATCGTACTCTCATCTCCGAACGTACGAACAAGGTCAAGCAGAACAGGCGACCGTCGATCTTTCTCGACGAATGCTTACGTGGCCATGGCTACGATGAGACGAAGTTGCTGAAAACCCTAGACAGCCACTTCATCTCCCCTGCAGCCTACCATGCCCTTCGGGCGGACGACTTCTCGAGCTTCATCCGCGAGCGGAGGATGGCATTCAGCCGGGCTATAGAAGAGCGGCTAACATAGATTGGACAGCAGTCGATGACCAGAATCCCCTCTGAACGAAGTGCGGTGCAGATCCCTCTCGTGCGGTACGCGACGGAAGTCGGTTGGACGTACCTCTCCCCGGAGGAGGCCTTGCGTCTGCGTCGAGGAGAGACGAGCCCGGTGCTGCACGAGGTCCTGGTGACCCAACTGCTCCGGCTGAATCCGGAGGTGGTCGTCGACGTCACGCAGGCCGAGGAGGTGGTCAAGGGGATCCTGCGCGTTCATCCCAGCATCGAGGGGAACCTGCACGCCTGGGAGTACCTGAAGGGGTTACGGACCACCTTCGTCGCCCACGAGCGGCGGGAGCGGAACGTCCGGCTCCTCGACCCGGACCAGGTCACCGCCAACACCTTCCACGTCACCGACGAGTTCGTCTTCTCCAACGGGACCCGCACCATCCGCGCCGACGTCGTCTTTCTCGTTAACGGTATCCCGGTCATCATTGTCGAGACCAAGGCAGCCACTCACCTGGAGGGCATCGCGGAAGCCCTTGACCAGATCCGCCGCTACCACCGCGAGACGCCCGAGCTGATGGCCATCCTCCAGCTTCACGCCCTCACCCACCTGGTCCAGTACTACTACGGCGCCACGTGGTCGCTCTCTCGCAAGGCGCTCTTCAACTGGCGCGAGGAGCAGGCCGGCGACTTCGAGACGCTGGTCAAGACCTTCATCGAGCCGCACCGGGTCCTGCGAGTGCTCACGGAGTACATCCTCTTCACCCGCAAGGACGGGGAGCTGTCCAAGGCCGTGCTTCGTCCCCACCAGATGCGGGCGGTGGAGCGGGTGGTCCAGCGGGCCCGCGACCCGAAGAAGCGGCGAGGCCTCATCTGGCACACCCAGGGCTCGGGCAAGACCTACACGATGATCACCGTCGCGAAGCGCCTCATCGAGGACCCCGCCTTCCAGAACCCGACCGTGCTTATGCTGGTGGATCGCAACGAGCTGGAGGCACAGCTCTTTGGCAACCTGGCCGCCGTCGGCTTCGGCGAGGTCGTGGTGGCCGAATCGAAGCGCCACCTGCGCGATCTCCTCCAGCGCGACCACCGCGGGCTCATCGTCTCCATGATCCACAAGTTCGATGATATCCCCGCCAACCTCAATACGCGATCGAACATCTTCGTCCTGGTGGACGAGGCCCATCGCAGCACTGGCGGCGACCTGGGAAACTACCTCATGGGTGCCCTGCCGAATGCCACCTATATCGGCTTCACCGGCACCCCCATCGACAAGACCGCCCATGGCAAGGGCACCTTCAAGGTCTTCGGTGTTGACGACCAACCCAGGGGCTACCTGGATAAGTACTCCATCCGTGAGTCTATCGAGGACGGTACCACCGTTCCCCTGCACTACGCCCTGGCACCAAACAAGCTATTGGTCGACCGTGAGACCCTGGAGCGAGAGTTCCTGAGCCTCTCCGAACTGGAGGGGGTAAGCGATCCCGAGGAGTTGGACCGGGTGCTGGAGCGCGCTGTCACCCTGAAGAACATGCTAAAGGTTCCCGAGCGCGTCCAGCAGGTAGCCGCCTTCGTCGCCGAGCACTTCCACACCACGGTGGAGCCCATGGGGTACAAGGCCTTCGTGGTAGCGGTGGACCGCGAGGCCTGTGTGTACTACAAGGAAGCCCTCGACCGTTATCTACCAGGCGACTACTCCGCCGTGGTCATCAGCCCAGACCACAGCGACCCCGACGCGTTACGGAAGTACCACCTCACCGAGGAGGAGGAGCAGCGGGTTCGCGCTGCCTTTCGCAAGCCCGACGAGCTGCCGAAACTGCTCATCGTCACCGAGAAGCTGCTGACCGGCTTCGACGCTCCCATCCTCTACTGCATGTACCTCGACAAACCCATGCGCGACCACGTGCTCCTTCAGGCCATCGCCCGAGTCAATCGCCCCTACGAAGACGACCAGGGGCGGCGGAAGCCGTCGGGGTTCGTCCTCGACTTCGTCGGGATCTTCGACAATTTGGAGCGGGCGCTTGCCTTCGACTCCGAGGACGTGCAGGCGGTGATTGAGGGGCTGGATGTCCTTCAGCAGCGGTTCGAGACCCTGATGGCCGAGGGCCGCTCGAAGTACCTGGCCGTCGTGGCGGGAAAGACAGGCGATAAGGCCACCGAGGCGGTGCTGGAGCACGTTCGTGATCGGGAAGTCCGCGAGGAATTCTACCGGTTCTATCGAGAGCTAGAGGAGCTGTACGAGATCCTCTCTCCGGACCCGTTTCTACGGCCCTACCTAGAGGACTACGAGACGCTGACCTGGATGTATCGGGTGTCGCGGGCCGCTTACGAGCCGGGGGTATCGGTGGACAAGAGCTTCCTTAGGAAGACTGCCGCGTTGGTCCAGCAGCACACGGACATTGGGCTGTTTCAGCCTCCTGGCCGCATCACGAAGCTCGACGCCGAGATGCTTCGAAAGCTCGCGGGCCAGACCCAGTCCGACACAGTGAAGATCTTCAACCTGTTACGGGTAATCCACGCTCTGGTCGACGAACTTGGGGCCCAGGCACCCTATCTACTGTCCATTGGCGAGCGGGCCGAGGAGATTGCCAAGGCTTTTGAGGAGCGCCAAGCCACGACGCAGGAGATCCTGCAAAAGATTGAGCAGCTCCTCCAGGAGGTCAAACAAGCCGAGGAGACCCGTCAGCAGATGGCCATCTCGCCCGAGGGGTTCGCCGTGTTCTGGCTTCTCCGGGGTGCGGGGGTAGCGGAGCCTACTGTGGCCGCCCGTGAAGCGGCCACCGCCTTCGAGCAGTATCCCCACTGGCGGACGAGCAGCGCGCAAGAGCGCGACCTCCGCATCGCATTAATCCAGGTATTGTTCAAAGCCAGGGTGGAGGTCCAGAAGGTTACGGAGTTTGTAGACAGTATACTCACGGTTCTGAGGAGGGCATCATCGTCATCCTAAAGAAAGGTGTCACGGACTCGTGGCTGCCGCTTGAAGCGATTGTGCCGGCCGCTGTGCTTCGGGCAGAGGTGCGAGAGTGGGCCAGGCGCATTGGCGTCGAGCCGAGGGAGGTCCACATCCGACCCATGAATCGCAAGTGGGCGAGTTGCTCGTCGACCGGACGCCTGACTTTTAGTACGGACTTGCTGCAGCAGCCCGCTGCTTTTCGCGCCGAGGTTATCGTCCACGAGCTGGTGCATCTGAAGGTTCCGAACCACGGGCCGGTGTTCCGGTCTCTGGTCCGGGCTTACCTAGCAGGGTACCTGGGAGTGGATAGCAAAGAGTCCGAAGAGCAAAGGTAAGTGATGAAGTCTATCAATGGCCAATGCAGCAGCCGGAGTAGGCTGGATTTTCACCCCTGATAAGGAGAACACAAGTCAATGGATAATGCCGAGACACCCACATCCTTTCCCTATAAGAGCAGAACCCATTTGCTCCCAGGCTGGCCAGGTTGCATCATCGCCGTGCTTATGCTCTTAGTGGAAACCACGGAAGGATTTGCACAAGTAGCTAGCCTCAGTAACGTCAAAGCCTTATCCCAGGGTCTCTTCCCATTGCTTTTCTTGAGTGGCTGGGCCTATTGGTTATTCTGGGTCCATCGCTTCCACGTTGTGCTACGTGAAATCACGTCCGGAATCTATCCGATTACTCCATGGCGAGCCGTCCTCTATCATTTCATCCCCATCTACGCGTTCGTCCACATATTCCGATGGCCAAGCGAGGCAGTGACTTTCATCAACCGTGCGCTCCATCCGACTGTCTCGCCGGCTATGAATGGAAAATGGCTAGGAGCACTGCTTTTCTCTGGGTTCTTTTTATCTATAATCGACGTCTCTCTGGGGTTAGCTGTTACTTCTGTCGCAGGACTCTACCTCAACAGAAAACTTCGCTTGGTAGTCGAAGATGCACCACAGATAGCCCTGGCAGAATCCTCGGTATTCTACCGCCCATCCTC
>JADGGD010000005.1 GCA_019690095.1 Chloroflexota bacterium | reverse complement strand
GTCGAGCTCAGCGGTGGGATCGGCGGCAGGGACGGCCGCATATCGAAGATCCCTCCCAGCCGGCGCGCAAATGGCGCGACGCCGCGCCGGAAATCATCGGCATTCGATCGTCGAATGTGTGAACGATACGTCATTGTTACGATGCTCGCACCGGAACTAACTTCAGATCAGGAAGACGCTTGGCCAGAGCACGCGACAGGAGCGCATCGACCTGGATCGGACGAAATCCGATCTCTTCCAGCGCTGCCGCGAGATCCGGTTGGTAGTCACGCACTGCACAGAACGCTCCGCGACCCGGGCCCAGTTTTGCCAGCCCATAACGCACCAGCGCCTCGACATCAATTGCCTCCCGCGCATCCGTCAGGACACCAAGACGTCGATGGCGTCGATCTACCTGGAGCCATCCACTGGCACGCTCCTCCATCTGGATCACGTAATCCGATCGCGCACGATTGGCCAGAAAGCGCAGACTCATCGGGTGCAGCCACCAGCCATCAGTCCAGCGCCACTCGTGCAGGGTCATCGCCTCAGCCTGCCGAACGCGCAGGGGAACGGCCGTGCAGTAGAGTTGGAAGAGCGCCTGGTGATCTGCCGGGCGGCGCGGCCGCATCTGCGGAATCTCCGGCGTGTGGGCCAGCGATGGGACCTCCGGGAGGTGGTAAATCGTCTCCTCCGCGTAGTGAATGAAGCCGACCTGCCGGGCCCAGCCGAGGGCTGGGTTTGCTGCTCCCACCCGCAGGAAAACCTTCTGGACCCCGTCATCGCTCGCGGCGGCAAGCAGATGCTTGAGAAGCCGCATGCACGTCCGCGGCGCATCCGCGGAAGGCAGATAGACGAGCTGGTCCACATCCCAGACATCGGCTCCGACGCGCCGCTTCGCCGAGATGAGGCCAGAGATCTGCCCGTGCTCGATCTGGACCCAGCTCTCGCGCCCTGGCTCAAGGGCGAAGGACCGTTCGAGGAAGCCCCCCAGCACAGCCACCGGCCGAAAGGCCACCGGCGGAGACTCGCCCGTGGCATGGGAGATCTGGTGGCAGAAAGCGACGTAAGGCAGGATATCCGTGGGCCGTAAAGCCCGGATCATGGGCTCTCGCAACCAGGGCGCCTCATCGCGACCTCTCGACGATTGCCGCAAAGTGCTGATGGAAGCGCCCGTCAGTCGTCAGCTCTGGATGAAAGGCGGTTGCCAGCAGGTGCCCCTGCTGGACTGCCACAATTGTTCCATCGTCCAGGCGCGCCAGGGGCTCTACGCCGCGCCCGATGCGCTCGATGATCGGCGCTCGAATGAATACCGCATGGAACGGCGGATCGCCGAGGATCGGCACCGGCAGGTCAACTTCGAAGCTATCAACCTGACGTCCAAATGCGTTCCGCCGAATCGCCACATCCAGAACTCCGAGCACCGGCTGATCGGCCGCGGCATCGAGCACCTGGTTTGATAGGACGATCGCTCCCGCGCACGTGCCGTAGACCGGGAAGCCATCCGCGATCCGCTGGCGGAGCAGATCCATCAGCTCAAAGCGTACCAGGAGCTTCCCAATCGTCGTACTCTCGCCCCCCGGGATGATCAGGCCGTCAACGCGTGCCAGATCAGCAGGAAGGCGCACCTCGATTGCATCGATCCCGATGCGCCGTAGCATCTGCCCGTGTTCGCGGAAGTCTCCCTGAAGCGCCAGAACGCCAATCACCACGTCCGATTTATGCCCCCTGACCTACCAGCCGCGTGTTGCGAGGAGTTCCTCGCGCGGGAGGGTCGCAATATCCAGCCCCCGCATGGGCTCGCCAATCCCCGCCGAGACCTCGGCGATGATCTCCGGGTTGTTGTAATGCGTCGTGGCCTGGACAATCGCGCGCGCCCGCGCCGCCGGGTTCGACGACTTGAAGATCCCCGATCCGACGAAGATTCCATCGGCACCGAGCTGCATCATCAGGGCAGCATCGGCCGGCGTGGCGATGCCACCGGCCGCAAAGTTGACGACCGGCAGCTTCCCCGTGCGGTGGACCTCGAGGACGAGCTCATAGGGAGCACCGAGGTTCTTCGCCTCGGCCATCAGCTCCTCCTCCGGCATGTTCACCAGCTTCCGGATGCCGTCCATAACGGCGCGCATGTGGCGAACCGCCTCGACGATATTGCCGGTGCCCGCCTCGCCCTTCGTGCGAATCATCGCCGCACCCTCGGCGATCCGGCGCAGTGCCTCGCCCAGATCCCGCGCCCCGCATACGAACGGAACCTTGAAAGCGTGCTTGTTGATGTGGTGGGTCTCGTCTGCTGGCGTCAGGACCTCGGACTCGTCAATATAATCAACCTTGAGCGCTTCCAGAACCTGCGCCTCAACGAAATGGCCGATCCGGCACTTCGCCATGACCGGAATCGTCACCGCTGCCTGGATCTCCCGAATCAGCTTGGGATCGCTCATCCGGGCGACCCCCCCGGCCGCGCGAATGTCAGCCGGAACACGCTCCAGCGCCATCACCGCGCAGGCGCCGGCCTCCTCAGCAATCCGAGCCTGCTCCGGCGTGACCACATCCATGATCACGCCCCCCTTCAACATCTCGGCGAGGCCCTTCTTGACGACCCAGGTTCCGGTGTCCACGACGAACCCCTCCACACATACTGTGCATGTTCTTCCAGGTAAATTGCCACTGTACCATTGTAGCATGCCGCCGACGACCGTACAACCCGAGACCGGCCGCGCCTTCCCGGCGCTAAACGGTCCGCCGTGCCAGCAACCTGCCCGTCCGGGCGGCACTCTGCCACCAGCGGGGCGCGCCGCGCACCAGCCGCAGTACTACCTCGAACAACACCAGCGCAACCAGTATCCTGGCCGTCCGCATGCTGATCTCCTCGCCCTCCGAAAGGCCAGGCGGCTCGAAGTGGAACTCGACCGTATGCTCGCCCGGAGGAACCAGAACTGCGCGGACAACGCCATTCGCGCGGAGAATGGGGACCGGATGTCCATCCAGGCGAGCAGTCCAGCCTGGATAGTCGATTTCACTGACCACCAGCACGGCCGTCTCTCCGAGTCTCACCTGAACGGCCATGGCGTTCGCATCGTAGCGAGGGATCGTCACCCTGTCGCCAGTCGACGGGTGCGCGTCCAATGCCAGCCCTGTTCCCTCGACGACCGTCACCTCGCGGGGATCAAGTGACCGCAGGAGTGCCAGGGCGGTCGCGTGATCCGGCACCGGGACAGTGTGGTACGCGAGATACGCGCGGGGTAACGCCTGGCGCGAATCTATCTCGTACAGGTATGTCCCGCTATCCTGCAGCAGCGGATGCAGGCGTGGATCGTGAAGCTGGCGGCGCGTGAGGACGTAGCGCACGTTCAGAATCTGCCAGCGAGTCCACTCGGGAACCTGGCGCGTAAACTCGGCATACAGGCGCGTATCGAGAGGACTGTTGCCGACCACATCCGGCACGCGAAGGAGCGCGCCAGCATTCCCATCACCGGGCAGAAGCCCCTCGCTGGCAATGCGGAAGAGGCCCGTTGTATAGCTGGAAAGGTAGTTGACAACGGGGGTTGTCGGGAACAGATCCTCGGGTGCGCCGGCCTGCAGACTGACCTGCCAGTTGGTGGAGAACAGGTCGAAGGTCACGACAGCCATCAGCAGGAAGCCCGCCACCCGCGGGCGCACGGCGCGCCGCTCGCGCCCGAGAAGAATCGCCGCCCCGAGACCCAGCACGAGGGCGGTGAAGATAGCTCGGTCAAGAAGCGGAAGGGCACTGGCCCGGGTGGCGTCGCCTGCCGCACCCCACGCCAGAGCACACAGGATCAGGAAGGCGATCAGCACGGCGGCGGCCACCCCGATGCCGCGCCGGACCCAGCCGAGTCGCAGATCTTGCTTGCTCACCACCTCGGCCATACCGTGCGCGGCCAGGATCGCCACGGCCAGGCTGACCAGCAGGGAAAAGCGCTCGTAGTCGCGAAACTTCAGGCTTCCAAGGGCGAGGTACAGGACAGCCTGCAGAAAGGTCGCCCCGCCAAGAGACAGCAGAAGCCCGATAAGCCCGAGGGCGAGCCAGAAAAGACGTTGAGCGCGCCGCTCTGACCCCATCAGGCCCACCACCACCAGAAGGAGCGACACAACACCGCTGTACAGCGCGGCACCGCCGTATTGGATCGGGAAGATCAGGCCGAGCAGTTCGTGGAGCGCAAAGCCGGAGCGAGTGAAGGCATAGCCGACCTCGGTGCGGTCAGTGAGCCCGAGGTGGAAGTACGCGGGAACGAGCGCAATAGCGGCCAGACCTAGCCCTCCACCAAATAGAACCGGTCCACCGGGAATCACCACCCATCGGAGGCCCCTATCTGCGATCCCCTTGAAGGCGAGGTAGAGGCCGGCCGTCACCGCGACGTAAAACAGGGTCTGAGGGTGGCCCGCCAGTGCGGCGAGGGCGAGACCGACCGCGCCCGCCACAAACGCTGATATCAGGCCCCGGTCTGCCCCAATATCGATGCACAGCAGGATAAACGGAAGCCAGACGCTTGCTTCGAGAATGATCACCTGTTGGACGGGGAACCCGGAGAGGTAGCCGCCGAACCCGAAGATCACTGCGGCCACCATGCCGCCGAGACGACTTTTCGACAGCCGCCGGCCGAGCAGATAGGTGAAGATCACCGCCAGCGCCACGTGCGCAACGACACCGAGCTCATAGGCACGCACTGGGAAAGCCGCACCTGCCCATCGTGCCAGCCAGTCATCCGGCGGATAGAACACATGGTACTGGATGTCGCCGACCGCCGACTGACCGGCCGAGACGTACGGATCCCACCAGGCCGGTTCACCACGGGCGATCTGGTAAGCTACCCACCGACGGTAGGGATAGTGAAGCTCGGTGAAATCGCCGGGCAGAAATGTCGCGGCGTCATCGGGGCTGGAGGTCAGGATACGCCAGTAGAAGAGCGGAACCAGGCTGCTGACCACGAGCAGTGCCGCGAGATCCAACAGGACGGCCACTGCCAGGGCCGCTCCGCGGCGCCAGGGCAGGGTCTGAAGCGGGGCAATGCCGCGCCGCCATGCCGTCCGCCATGGCCGGCGCGCGCGCGTCCGGCCGCTAGGCTGGCCCGGTTCCGACCGGTTGGGCACCGTGCACGGCGACGTCGAACGCCGCGAGAAGCCGCAGGAAGATCGGCCCCGGCTGACCAGTCCCGATCGTCCGGCCGTCGACGGCAACGACCGGCCCGAGTTCGCTGTTCGTGCCGGTAATGAATACCTCGTCTGCCTGGTAGATCAGATGCGCCGGAACCGGTTCCTCGGAAGCAGGAATTCCCTCGCTGGCCGCAAGCTCGAGGACTGCCTCGCGGGTGATGCCAGCCAGGATGTAGTTGGTGAGGAGAGGGGTGAGCAGGCGGTCCTTCATTACCAGGAAGACATTCGCCGCCGTTGCCTCCATGATAAAGCCATCGCGCACGAAGATCGCGTCATCGGCACCGAGGCGCCGGGCGCGCTCGCGCGCCAGCGCATTGGGAAGCAGTGCGGTTGTCTTGAGGTAGCACCGCGCCCAGCGATCATCACTCATCGTGACAACCCGCAGCGGTGGGCGAGGTCGAATAACGCGGGCCGGACGGGCGATCGCGATCACCGTCGGCGTCGGATCCGGGAGCAGGCCGTGAGCTCGTGGCGCTGTGCCGCGCGTCACCTGCAGGTAAACCGTAGCATCTCGCAGTCCCTGCCGCTCGACCAGGGCATCCATCGCCTGCCGGATCTCCTCGATCGGTGGGAGGGGCAGCTCGATGCCCGCGGCAGACCGAACCAATCGCGCGAGGTGCTGCTGCATGCGGAAGGGACGGCCGTCGTAGTAGCGAACAACCTCATAGACGCCGTCGGCGAACTGGAGGCCGCGATCCTCCACCGGGATCCGTGCGGCCTCGTAGGGTAGAAACTCGCCGTTGAGATAGACCAGAGGCTCTGCCACGATATTTTCCCCCTCTCCTGACATCACCGAGGGTCCGACCGCGGGCGATTCCAAGTATAGCCGCGAGCGGCCGGGCTCGCAAGACGCGGGCCACTCTCTTCGCCTGCTTACCCTGGCCAGGACCTTCATCACCGATGTACAATCGCGCCCGATGACCGATGCCACTGTTATCATCGTCTCCTACAATGTGCGCGACTTTCTGATGCGCTGCCTCTCTTCTCTTGAGCAGGCCGCTCCGGGACGGGCCATCGAGGTGATCGTCGTCGACAACGGCTCGAGCGATGGCACTGTGGAAGCCATTCGGCGCCTCTTCCCGCGCGTCACCGTGATCGCCAATGGCACGAATCCGGGTTTTGGTGCGGCCAATAACCAGGCCCTCCAATCAGCACGGGGGATGGCAGTCCTCTTCCTCAATCCGGATACCGAGGTCCGCCCCGGCGCGCTGACTACCCTTCTTGAATACCTCGAGACGCACCCCGATGTCGGAATAGTGGGACCCCGTCTCCTCTATGCCGACGGCCGGGCGCAGTCATCCCGCCGTCGGTTCCCGACCCTGATGACGGCGCTCGTCGAAAGCACGGTGCTCCAGCGGCTGTGGAACGGCTGGCCTGCCCTCCGTCGGTACTATCTGGAGGATTGCTCGGACGATCGGACCCAGGAGGTGGACTGGCTTGTCGGGGCCTGCCTCCTGGCACGCCGCACGGTCATTGACCGGGTCGGCGGCTTCGATGAGCGGTTCTTCATGTACTCAGAGGAGCTCGACCTGTGCCGCCGTCTCCGAGCCCACGGCTGGAAGATTGTCTACCTCCCTGGTGCGACCGTTGTCCATCATGAAGGGCGAAGTAGTGAGCAGAATACCATCCTGCGAGCACAACGGTTCAACGAGAGCAAGGCTCGCTACTTCGAGAAGTACTATGGACCGGCGGTCGGACGTGCCCTTCGATTGTTTCTGCTCGCCAGCACCCTGGCCGAGCTGGGGATCGAGATGGCGAAGCTCGCGGTGCTCCACCGACCGTCGTTGCGCTGGCAGAGGATGCGGGCTCTGTTCGCCGTTGCGCGGTATCAGGCACGGCACCTGAAGGGGTTCACCCTCTCTTCTGCTCCGGAAACCAGGAGCCGCCGGCCGTGCGCGTGATACTGGTCACCGGTGAGTACCCTCCGATGCGCGGAGGGGTCGGCGACTATACATCGCTCCTGGGCCAGGCCCTTGCACGTCTGGACGTGGAGGTCACCGTCGTTACCTCATCGCAGGTGGAGACGCGGCCGGAGGAACCGGTCCCGGTGCGACCGGTCGTCACGAGCTGGGGATTCCCGGCCTGGAGCGCGATCGGTCGCGTGATCAGTGAGATCGCACCCGATGTTGTCCACATCCAGTATCAGACGGGCGCCTTTGATATGCGCCTTGGGGTAAACCTCTTTCCGTGGATCCTGCGCCTCCGATCGTCCCGGCCGCGGATCGTAGTGACTTTTCACGACCTCAAGGAGCCCTACATCCTCCCCAAGCTCGGGGCTGCCCGCCACGCGGCGACGCACGCGCTTGCGGCCGGGGCTGATGCCGTTGTCGTGACGAACGCGGATGACCTGGCCCGGGTGACGAGAGGACAGGGCGGCACCCGGACTGCCCTTGGCTGGGGTAAACGTCCTCTGTACGCGATTCCGATCGGCAGCAACATTCCATCCCGGCCGCTGACCGAGCAGGAGCGGACTGCTCGGCGCCGCCAGCTCGGCGTCCCGGATGCCGATCTGCTCCTGGTCTACTTCGGTTTTCTGCACCCTTCCAAGGGGCTCGAAACGCTCGCTGAGGCATTCGTCCGCCTGGTCCAGGACAAACGGCCGGTCCATCTGCTGATGCTCGGCGCCCCGGCCAGGGACCACGGGAAGGACGATCCTCCCTACGTGGCGAGCATCCGACAGCGGCTTGCCGATCCTGCCGTACGCGAACGGGTGACCTGGACGGGCTTCCTGCCGGCACGGTGTGTTGCCGCCTGTCTTGCCGCGGCGGATGTCAGCGTCCTTCCATTTGCTGAAGGAGCGTCGCTGCGGCACGGCACATTGATTGCCGCGATCGTGAATCACCTGCCCATCGTGACAACGCGGCCCCGGGTAGCCCTCCCACCTCTGCCCTCGCTCGTGGACGGAGAGAATGCGCTCCTCGTTCCCCCCGGAGATGCGCGGGCGCTGGCCGGGGCGATCGATCTCCTGATCGCTCGTCCCGAGTTGCGCAGACATCTGGCGGCTGGAGCCGCTCGGCTGGCCCCGTACTTCGACTGGGAGGAGATCGCGCGAGCCACTCTCAAGATGTACCGAGAGCTGGCTGCATCATCGGGATCCAGGCCGTGAGCATAGATCACCCCCGACGATCATCGGACGCGGTGCCGGCGACCGGGCCGGGGGAGCCGGGCAGCAGGTATAATCGCCGACGTGGCGAGAGACAGGAGATGGTTACCGATCCGGTTCCGCGCGTGAGCGAGGCGCGGCGCGATGCAAGGCCTGCCGCAGAGGGCACGACGTCAGCGGCGAAGAGCGACGCCTGCGCGCTGCGGCGTGATACAGCGCGCGCGTTCTGGATCGCGGTCCTCCTGGTAGCGCTCGGGGATGCCGCCCGGGTCTGGCAGATCGGGGCCCAGAGCCTCTGGTTGGACGAGGCACTGAGCGTTATCTTCGCGGCGCGTCCCCTGCCCCGCCTCATCACCACGCTGGTCTATCAGGATCTGCATCCGCCTCTCTATTATCTGCTCCTCCACGGGTGGATGGCCCTTGTCGGGCAAAGCGAGTTCGCGGTCCGCTACCTGTCACTCCTCCTCGGTATGCCCACTCTTCCCGGGACGTTCGTCCTCGGTCGGGCCCTGTTCCGCCGGGATGGGACAGGCGGCGGCCGCCTGGAAGCGGCCCGCGGCCTCGCGATTGGACTTCTGGCCGCTCTCATGGTCACCCTCTCGCCTTTTCTGGTCTACTACTCCCAGGAGGCGCGGATGTACGGCGCCCTGGCCACATTCGGGGTGCTGTCAACCTATGCCCTCTGGCGCGCGCTCAAAGAGGGTGGGCGCTGGTGGCTGCTGTACCTGATCTGTGCTACGGCCGCGCTGTACACCCAGTATTTTGGCGGCCTGGTGATCGCCTTCCATGCCCTCTATCTGATCGGGCTGATTGCTCGGGGAGAGAAACAGGCTCGACGAGGTCTCCTCGGCATTGCCGGCGTGGGGCTGTTGTACCTGCCCTGGCTCCCTGCCGCCTATCTGCAGATGCAGCGTCTCTTCCAGGTGCCGGACTTCTGGAAGGGTGAGCTCTCGCTCTCCTACGTCGCCGAGCACGTGTTTGCAGCGTTTACCATCGGTCAGTACCCTGCCCTGGCACATCACCCCTTCGTCAGTCTCGCGGCAGTCCTCCTGCTGACCGTAGGCGTCGTCAGTCTTGGCCGTCAGGCGCTCCGGCGTGGGCGGGCCGCCGTTTACCTGTTAGGGTATACCGTCATTCCCTTTGTCGCACTGTACGCGATCCTTGCGCGAAACCCGAAGTTCACCGAGCGCTATCTGATCACTATCGCGCCGCCGTTCTACCTCATTCTCGCCTTCATCATCGTGGAATGGTTCCTGGCGATCCGCCGTGTCCGCAGTATCCCGGTCCGGATCGCCGCGGGCATGCCGCCGGCCGCGCTCGCGGGCGTCCTGCTCGCAACCTCACTCTCCCAGCTCTGGCAGGTGTACTACGGTCCTGGTTACCGCAAGGATGATAATCGCGCTGCCGTCAGCTACATCGAACAGCATTACGAGCCAGGCGATATCGTCGTCCTGATGATGGATACCTACCAGGCATTCGAATATTATGACCGAAAGGGGATTCCATGGGCGGCACTGCAGCCGGGGACCGATGTTCAGGGCGCGGCCCGCGCTCTGAACCAGATTCTGGCCGGGCATCGGCGCGCCTGGTTCCTCTTATGGAATGCTGACTGGGCAGATCCGACCGGCTACGTGCGCCGGTCGCTCCAGAGTGCTTACCCACAGCTTCCGGTGGGACGACAGTTCACCGGCCTGGAACTTCAGCTCTATCAGATCGATCATCCGCCACACTTCACCGTACGCACGACGCCCGATCATCCCAGTCCGGTCGATTTTGGCGGCCGCTTGCGCCTGCTCGGCTACGATCTACCACGCGCGGCACTGGCAGCCGGGACGTCCGGTGAGATCACCCTCTACTGGAGCGCCCTGGAGCCGCTGACCAAAGATTACATCGTGTCACTCCGCCTGACCGATGGTCGGTTCTATTACTGGCGGCAGGACCGGCGGCCGGCCGCTGACACCTACCCTACGATGAACTGGCGGGCCGGCGATGTCGTGACAGGCTCTCTTGATTTCCAGGTTCCCGCCGGTACGCCTCCCGGCACGTACGCCCTGGAGATTGGCGTTTACGCCCAGGAGGATCACCGCGATCTCGACGTCCTCGAGCAGGGCCGCATCCCGGTCGGTACGTCGGCGCGCATCGCGACGATCTCCGTCTCTCGGCCGACTGCCCCCGTGAACCCGGCTGACCTCAGCATTCCCCATCCCCTCGATGCGGCCATGGCCGACGGCATCCGCCTCCTGGGAGCCTCGGTCGATACGCCGAGCGCTCCGCCCGGTGGGACTGTCGAGCTTACCCTGTGGTGGCAGGCACTGCGAGGCAGCCTGCCCGCCTACCGCGTGCGCGTTGATCTCCGAGATGGCCCGTACCAGCGGACCGTGGTCGACGAGCCCCCGGCTGCGGGCACGTACTCGACCACCTCATGGCAGGCAGGCGAGGTCGTTGTGGACAAGCATCGCTTCACACTTCCTCCCGACGCTCCGCCGGGAACGGCAGCGCTGGTCGCACGCCTGGAGATGGCCGCATCGGCCAACACGGCCAGCGCAAATGCACCGTCCGCGGAGCTGGGGACAGTGACCATCCTCGGACGCCCCGTAGATCGAACACCCCCGGCTGGTATTGGCCACCCTGGAAACTGGCTGATCGGGTCATTTGCCCATCTTGTGGGTTTCGATCTGAGCACGACGTCGGCCCGCCCGGGTGATCACCTGTCCCTTACCCTCTACTGGAATGCCCTGGGCAACTCCGGCGCAACCAGCTACACCGTCTTCACCCACCTGCTCGATAGTCAGGATCTCATCTGGGCTCAGCAGGATCATCCACCCGGCGGCGGACAGGCCCCGACCACCGGCTGGATCGCTGGTGAATACATCGTGGACCGTTATGAGCTGATCATCCGGAGCGGCGCACGGCCTGGCCTCTACCGTCTCGAGGTCGGTATGTACGATCCAACCACCGGGGCCCGCCTACCGATCCACGGACCAGACGGCCGTAACCTGGGGGATCGCATTATCCTCGCCACCGTGCAGATCAGGTAGATGGGGCTTCCGGTGGAACACGGAGCGAACGGCGCTTGAGATACCCTTCGCGAAGGGTCTGGTTCGTGAGCCGGGTGTACACCTGGGTTGTTGTCACGCTCCGGTGGCCGAGCAGGTCCTGGACTGTCCGCAGATCCGCTCCCCCTCTCAGGAGATCAACAGCAAAGCCGTGTCGAAGGGCGTGCGGCGTCAGCCGTCCGTCGAGACCGGCCCGCCGCGCGGCCTCCTGGACCATCTGTTGAATGGCCCGCGGCGTTAACCTCCGTGAGCTGTCGCCAGTGGCAGAGCGACGCTGGCCCGGATGCACGTGAATGAACAGGGCGGGATCGTCATCTGTGCGAAGCGCCAGGTAATCCCGGAGAAGCAATTGGGCCGTCGCATTGATGAAGATAACGCGCCCGCGGCGCCCCTTGCCAACGATGCTGACCTCCATGAGTTCCTCCTGCCCCAGGTGTTCCTCGCGGATCTGGCGGCGGTCCATGGCGCAGAGCTCTCCGATCCGGAGCCCGGTTGAGAACAGCAGGGCGAGGATGGCCCGATCGCGGCGGTCGCGCAAGGTATCTCCCGTACGTGCCGCGATCAGGCGCGCGATCTCCTCAGGCGTCGGGACTGCGGGGGGCATATGGTCGCCAGTGCGTGGCAGAGCAACCTTATCGCGGGGCAGGACCGGCAGGTCAGTCTCGATTGCGTAGTACTTCAAGAAGCTGCGAATCGTCGCCAGATACTTCGCACGAGTTCGGGCCGAGAGCTCTTGGCCTCGCCGGACGACGCGCGTGCGCAGGAAGCGCGCGTACGCCTGGACATGACGGCGCGCGATCCGGGTCACGGTCTCGACCTCGGGGAAGGCTGTTTGCAGCCAGGACGAGAAGTCGCGGAGCACCTGCTGGTATGTCTCGATCGTCTTCCGCGACCGGTTTTGATCCAGGCAGTACTCGATGAAAGCATTGATCTCGCTTTCAAGCGAACAGCTGCCAGGCCTTTGCTCGGCAGGATCGGAAGGATCGGGCGTGATCTCCTGGCCGCGAACACGGGACTCGGAGCGCGATCCGTCCGCACCGGATGCCGCGTCTGTACCGTTCCTCCGGCTTTTCCCTTCGCCCTGGCAGGACTGCTCGCGGTCGGTCACCGTCGAATCACCAGACCACTGGATCTCCCAGCCAGGCTAGCAAGGCATATCCGGCGTGTAAAGGCAGAGAGCGATAAAAGAGAGGAGGGCTAGAAGACACAGAGAGCGAGCCTAATCAGGGGGCCCAATCCTGACGTCGTGATCGTCCTCGCGTGCTGTCGCCAGCCCCTCGGCTGCAAGCGACCGCACAATCTCCTCCAGGTGAGAGATCTCGACGTGCGCGCCGACCGCGGCAAGACGCGCCTGAAGGTCTTCTATGGTGAGGAGAGTGCCCGGCGCCAGATCGCGCAGAATTGCCACGACGCGCCCGCGGAGGAAGCGGCGTGAGCCCAGGTAGGGTTCAGGACGCTCGGCGACCCGCAGGGCCATGGACACGCGGTCCCCGTTCCGGCGTGCCTCCTGTTGACCGCGTGACCACCCGCACAGGTCTTCCAGCGGACAGAGTGAACAGCGCGGCTGACCAGCCGTGCACAGCACTGCTCCCAGATCCATCAGGGCCTGGTTCCAGTCAACGCTCCGCCCTGCAGGCACCAGGAGCTCTGCCGCCGCGCGAAGCTGTCGCTCGTCGCGTGGAGCGAGAGAGAAAAGGCGGCCAAGTACACGGCGGACGTTGGTATCAATGGCCGGTACGTCGCGCCCAAACGCGAAGCTCAGGAGCGCCGCGACGGTATAGGGGCCGAGACCGGGCAGGCGGCGGAGCGCCTCGGGCTCCGAGGGTAGGCATCCCCCGTGACGCTCGACCACGACGCGGGCACACTCGTGCAGGTAGACCGCACGCCGATTATAGCCCAGGCCAGCCCACGCCCGCAGGACCTCCTGACGCCGGGCCGCCGCCAGTGCCGCAAAGCTCGGGAACTCGGCGAGAAAACGCTCATAGACCGCCGCGACCCGCTCAACCCCGGTCTGCTGGAGCATGACCTCCGCGACAAGGATCTCATAGGGATCGGAACGCCCACGCCAGGGAAGATCGCGGCGATTCACCGCGTACCACGCGAGAAGTCGCTGCTGCAGCTCGGTGATCAGACGGTCCGGGAGGGTGGGAATCACAGGCAACGCATCAGATCGGCGATAGACCAGCCGCAATCAGGCCGGCCTGGGCGCAGATAACATCTTCCTCCGGCGAACGCGCGCCGCTCACGCCGATCGCCCCTGCCAGCTGTCCGCTCTGGATAATGGGCAGTCCGCCGGCCGATGGAACCAGCGGCCGGCGCGCCGAGGCCATTAACGCCGCGAAGAAAGAGGGGCGATCCCGCGCCAGGGTTGCCAGATCACTGGTCGGCCGCTGCCAGTAGGCTGCGCCGAAGGCTTTACCGAGCGCGAGTTCGGCAGTTGCCGGAATAGCAGTGTCCATGCGGATCAGCGCGATCGGGAGGCCCGCCGCGTCAACCACCGCGACGGCTATTGCTACGCCCAGACGACGGGCCTCGGCCTCGGCGCCGGCCAGGGCGGCTCGCGCTATCTCCAGTCCAATCATCCATCGCCTCCTCGGCGCGCCGCAGTGCCGGCGCGGTCCTCTCGATTATACGATGCCGGGTATCCCTTCAGAGACTCCTCACGGCATCCTCGATCGCCCGTGTCGCGCTGGCATAGTCTAGCGGCGGGTAACAGGCCGGTGCGCCGAAGTGAATCTCAACCGGTCCCGGGCGAGGAAGCCAGGCCCCCCGCGGCAGAACGTCGAACGTGCCGCGCAGACGGAAGGGGACAACCGGTACCTGCAGACCAGTCGCCAGCAAGCCGATGCCCTCGCGGAACGGCTGAAGAGCCCCGGTGCGACTGCGGGTGCCCTCGGGGAAGACGAGCACGTTCCAGCCGTGGTCCACCAGGAAGCCCACGTGTTTCAAGCTCTCATGATATCCAGTGGCCCGCGGCACGGGGAAGGTATTCAGCAGGAGTTCGGAGAGCCAGAATGCGGCGTCGAGGGCCGCGCGGCGCACCCCCGGAATGTGCTCGTCCCCCTGGAAGCCCGCAAGGGCAGCGACCGCGGTCCGCTGCCGCAGGCGATTCGGAAGCGCCATCAGGACAAGAGGCGCATCGAGGAGGCTTGCGTGATTCCCGGCCAGGAGAACTGGCGGTGAGAGGTTGCGCAGATTCTCGCCGCCATGGATCGTGAGGGTCACGATACACCGTAGCAAGGGAAAGATCAGATGCCTCTGTCCTTCGGCGCGAATCCGGGCGATCCAGGGGTGAAGAGGCCAGACCGGCGGGCGCCAGGGCCGCAGGCGCGCCTGAGCGCGGATGATGTGCTCGAGCTCAGCCACACTGGTCTGATCCGTAACCAGAGTCTCCGGGATATCTACCCGCAGCTCTTCTTCGATGCGCGTGAGGAGCTCAAGGCGGTCGATCGATGATAAACCAAGATCTATCCCCAGACGTGCCTCCGGGCGCACCGGGCGATCCCTGGCCAGGTCGTGTATGATCCGTTGCAGCGGGGTGAGTCCGGCCGCCGGTTGAACGCGGGTGGGGCGGGAAACCAGCTCCGGAAGCACTTCGCTGATCCGGTACCGCTCCACCTTCATGGTCGGCGTGCGCGGGAAGTCAGCACCCGGCCAGACGACCCAGCCCTGAATGCGCTGAGCCGGGCTCAGCTGACGATTCGCCGCCTCAATGATCGCGGCCGCACGCGGCACGCTCATCGGCTCGAGGAGCAGGACGGCGAAGATCTTCCCCTGCCAGGGAAGAACCACACTATCTCTCACACCCGGTTGGCGGGCCAGAGCCGTCTCGACATCCTCCGGGTAGACCTTGAGCCCGGCGCTGGTCACGATCACACTCTTCTTGCGGCCGAGGATGTACAGATAGCCGTCCCGATCCAGACAACCGAGGTCGCCGGTCCGGAGCCAGCTGTCGGTGAACGCTTCCGCCGTCGCATCCGGACGGCGATAGTAGCCAGGTGTTACGTTCGGCCCCCGGACGAGAATTTCCCCGTCAGGAGCGATCCGGACCTCGACCCCCGCGATGGGCCGTCCCACTGATCCGATGCGGTGCGCGCGCATGGTATTCGCACTGACGACCGGTCCGGCCTCGGTCAGTCCATAGCCCTGGAGCACGAGGATACCGAGCGCATCCCAGAACTGCTCGAGGTCTCTATCGAGAGGCGCACCGCCGACGACGAGGAAGCAGAGTTCTGCCCCAAGGCGGCACCGCAGGGGAGCCAGAAGGGCACGCCGCATGCCGAAGGGAAGGCGAAGGAGAAGCGGCTCGGTGCACCGGCGTGCCACCTCAGCGGCTGGCGGCATCTCCCTCACGACCTGTGCCCGCAGGAGATCCAGGATGCCGGGAACCAGGAGCATCGTATTGATGCGATCCTCGCGGAGCGCGGTCAGAATCTCTGAAGGACGCGGTACCTCGAGATAGGTGATCGTCGCACCGCGGCTGAGCGCGAGCAGGAGGCCAATAACCTGCTCAAAGGCATGGCTGAGGGGAAGGAGGGAAAGCAAACGATAGGCAACGCCCGGCGGCACAATAGGCTGCACGCCCCGCAGATCACTGATCAGATTCCGGTGAGTGAGCATCACGCCGCGCGGACGTGCGGTGGTGCCGGAGGTGTAGAGGATCTCAGCCAGGTCATCCGGGGCAATGATGGGCCACCCCGGTCGACGCCACCGATCACCGCGCGCTTCCCACTCGAGCTCGTCAATGATAATGCTCCGACCCGGAAAGGGAAGCCAGGGCTGATACCGTCCACGAATGAGCAGACTCGCCTCGACCTCGCGGGCCACCTGTTCGACGAACTCGGGCGTACTGCCGACATCCAGTGGGACGGCGATCACCCCCGACGCCAGCGCGGCGAGAAACGCGGCAACCCAGGCTGTAGAGTTGGGAGCCCAGAGGATCACCCGACTGCCTGCAGTAATGCCGTGGCGATCGAACCAGCCGGCGGTGGCAGCGATGCGCTCCGCCAGATCAGCATAGGTCCAGGTAAAGGTTCGCAGGTCAGTGCGCTCCCGTAACGATGGCTGCGATCCACGCACGCCCAGAGACAGGATAAACGCCTGGAGGGCGGAACTCATCCTATCCCGCTCTCCGGCTGGAACAGCGCGACCGCGACCGCGATCGCGTAGTCTGCTTCGTGGCTAATGGACACGGCAATCCGCGCGAGCCCGGGCGGCGCAATCGCTGGATCAAGGTAGATAGTCGGCCGGCCTCTCTGGTTCGGGATGACTGCTACTGATTTCCACGGCAGAGTACGGCCGAGCGCCTTGAATACCGCCTCCTTGGCCGCGAAGAGGCCAGCCAGGTGGGACGGACGCGGGTCATCGAGCTCGCATGAGTTGAAGGCCCGTCGGAGAAACTGCTCGTGCCGGGCCAGCTCAGCGATGCGAGCAATATAAGTAAGGTCAACGCCCGTTTCGATTCGCACGCCTCTGCGCTCCGAACCCTTCCCGGTCCACCCTGTGCATCTCCTGGGGCAGAGAGCGTGCCGAGCGGCATACTCCTTGGGACAGGAACTCTCTCGGAAATACCTGTCCCGGCCACCAATGGGATTAGCGAGATGCCTGACCGCTGGTCAGGGTGACCAGCCGCTCCAGGTCGTCTGCGAGTGCCTTCTGCTCCCGCCCGTAGCCAGCCCAGTCACCAGCCTTGAGGTATTCCTGGGCCTTCTGATAGTGGGCCTGAGCAGAACGCGTCAGCGCCGCGATGTCAACAGTCGATGAGCCGCCTGCCGCTGTGGGCGTGGGAGGGGGACCTGGCGTGGAGATCACCGGTGGGACCACGGTAGTCAGGGACGGTGCGGTGCTCCCGCTCGCAGTGATCTTAAACAGCTGATCAAGCCCATCGCGGAGGGTGCTGGCCATGACCAGGTGGTCCTGGGTCGCGACGATCACGCGCTTGAGCTCGGGAATCTGGCTCTGGCTCGCCTGCAGGTAGAGCGGTTCGACATAAAGAGTAGAGTCCTCGATCGGAAGGACAAGCAGATTGCCGCGAACGACCTTCGAGCCCTGCTGATTCCACAGGCTGAGCTGGGCTGAGATACCGGGATCCTCGTCAATAGATGCCTCGATCTGCTCTGGCCCCAGGTTCACCCGATCCTTCGGATATTCGAAGAGCAGAAGCCTGCCGTAATTCGCTCCATCCGAACTGGCGGCCAGCCATGCCACAAGATTCTTCTTACCGGAGGGCGTGAAGGGAAGCATCAGGAGAAACTCCTCTTGCTCCTCGCCCGGCGGCCGCGTGATCACGTAGTAGGGCTCGATGGGCTGGACGCCGTCCGGACCGTTCTCCTGCGGAATATCCCACAGGTCCTCCCGATTGTAAAAGACCTGCGGGTCATTCATATGATAGGCCCGAAGGACGTCAGCCTGGACCAGGAACAGGCCCTCTGGATACCGGATGTGGGCGCGGAGATCTACTGGCATCTCCGAGATCGGCTTGAACAGGCCGGGGAAGATCCTGGCGTACGTCTGGATGATCGGGTCGTTCGGGTCGGCGATGTAGAGGGTCATCGAGCCATCGTAGGCATTCGTGACGACCTTCACCGAGTTCCGGATGTAGTTGAACTGACCATTTCCGTAAGGCGTCGAGTATGGATACCGATCCGAAACGGTATAGGCATCCTGGAACCAGTAGAGCTGGCCGTCCGCGACAACAAGATAGGGGTCATGATCCTGGACCAGGAAGGGAGCTAATCGGGAGAGTCGCTCGGTAATCTGCCGGTGGTAGAGGATCCGGCTCTGGGGGAGCAGGTAGCTGGTCAGCAGGATATTCGGATCCTGATAGCGGATCGCGAAGGCCAGTCGGCGCAGGACCGAGTTCAGGAGCACACCGCCCGTACCAGCATAGGACCGATAGACGTTCTGGTCACCGCGCGGGTAGTCAAACTCCGGCGCGCTCGTATCGACAATGACGTAGCTCGCGGTCGTCTCGCCGAAGTAGATCTCCGGGCGGGTCACCGGAATTTTCCCTGTCGGCGGAATATCCTGGATAAGCAGATCGGGTAACCCTTGATCGCTGGCGCCGTTAACGGCACTCATCACCAGGCCGTAGCCGTGAGTGAACTGCAGGTGCTGGGTAACCCAGGTGCGCGCTTGCGCGGCCAGCCGCTCTGGCGACAGCTCACGTGCGCTCAGCATAACCTGGGTGTACTGTCCATCAATCGTGTACCGATCAACATCGACATCGTTGAAGTCATAGTACAGACGCAGCGTCTGGATCTGGTTCAAAGTCGTGAGAAGCGGGCGATGATCCCAGAGGCGGATGCTCGCGAAAGTCTGGGGATTCCGCTCGACGACGCCCGGCCGTGGATCGGGCTCGCCAGGAAAAGGACGCGTCTGGACGTGGTCGAGGCCGAATGCCCGCCGCGTCATGTCCAGGTTTGCCTGGAGGTACGGACGCTCCCGCGTGACTTCGCTCGGCTGAACCTCGTACTGCTGCACCAGAGCCGGATATATGCTCCCGGCAAGGATCGCCAGGATGATCCAGCCGGCCACTGCAATTGCCGCAAGAGCGTATCCCCGGCGAAACGCATTCAGAAAGATCAGCGCACCCATTGCCACAGCGACGATGCTGAGAAGCGCCAGGGCTGGTAGGCCGGCATGGACATCCGCGAAACCGGCGCCGTGCACGGCGCCCCGGTGAGCGTAGACCAGATCATACATATCGAGGCGGTAGCCAAGTGCGAGGAGAAGCGATACCAGCGCCGCGATCGCCGACAGGTGCACTCGAACGCCGCGCACCTGGGCGAGCGCAGCCAGATCAGCGCTACTGAAGGAGAAGCCGTATGACCGGACAAGATAGTAAGCAGTCGACATTGCGCCAATCAGCAGCATCGCCGCCAGGAGCCACTCCTGGATGAAGCGATAGACGGGGAGCTGGAATACAAAGAATGACACATCGGCGTGGAAAAGCGGATCCGAGACACCGAAAGGAGTGAGATCGAGAAAGCGGAGAAACATCAGCCACCGTGATGAAGCAATACTCCCCATCATCGCGGCAAGAGCCAGGGCGCACCCGAGCGCACCATACGTAACCAGCCGATCGGCGGAATATGTCCTGACCCGCACGATGTAGGTGAGTGCGCCCTCGCGCGGAAATGGTAATCCCCCCATCCGCCGGGTCACCGCACGTCCGACGAAGAGCGAAGTCATTGCCAGGACAAGGAAGACGCCGGCACCGAGAGCGAACAGGACAACCTGCGCCCCCACGGTCCTGGTAAACACGGCTCCCTGGCCGATGCTGTCGAACCACAGCCATTCGGTGTAGAACGTCGCGATCACTGGTGCCAGAACAAGCAGTGCGACCACGACGAGTACGGCTACGACGACCCACATTAGCGGCCGGTCTCCCACCAGAGCACCCCCGCGAACATCGGCGGTGCTTCCAGGACCCAGCGCCCTTCCCGGAGGCGAAGATGTCCAGCCAGGTACTCCCGGATCCGGGCATCGGCCGCCGCGCCCGGAGGGTTCAGCAGGTCCGCCTTGATCGCGGCCACGGCGGCCTCGAAGGACTCGAAGCCGCGTCCCGCCCCAAATGGAATGGTGGTTACCTGCCCTCGCAGGCCAAGCTGATCGGCCACGCCGAGAAGATCCGCGAAGGTTGGCTCAGGGCAGCGGGGCTCGCCCCAGACTTCCTCGAACAGGGGAAGGATCGGCGCCTCGCGCTGGGTCCAGCGGCAGGTGACGTAGCAGCGTCCCCGGCAGACCGCTGCGAGTCGGCGGAGAAAAGGCTCAATCTCCGCCACGACGTACACGACGTGCGAGCAGATGACCAGATCAGCTGCCGTCACGTCTACATCCGGCCAGGCCGCCGCGATCACGTCGACGTTCGCAAGGCCTGACGCATGTACCACGTCCTGGAGTTCCCGGCGCATCGCCGTAGAGGGCTCAACAGCTATCACTTTTCGGACCAGAGGGGCAATCGGGATAACGTGCCGTCCCACGCCAGCTCCGACATCCAGCACCGTGAGATCCGGCCGCAGAAACGGGCGAATGAGAGCGAAGAGGGCATCCGGACCAGATTCGCTGACGAGATGGCGAAATCGAGCGGCTCGATCGCCACCCCACGGATCTGGTCGGCCGTGCAGGGGATCCAGCCGCCTGCCCTGCTCCTCGCGGGCCCGGACCAGGGTCCGCCACCGCGCCACGTGATCAATCTCAGGCGGCTGGCCAGCCGGATCGCCGGGGAGCGGAGAGATCATGAAGGGCCTGCCGAGCGCGGGGAGAGCGGTGCCAGCTTCCATTGACGGCCCGAGAGCACTGCGATCTCACGGATGCCGGCTAAGGCGAGCAGACGCATCCCTTCATCGAATCGCGCCGCGACATCCTGCGGGCGATGGGCATCCGAACTTAGAAGGACTGGAATGCCACGCTGCGCACACCGCTGAAGAAGGGGAAGATCGGGATTAGGCTGTCCCGCCGGCTTTGCCCACCCCGACGTGTTCAGTTCGACCGGGAGTCCGGCCCTTTGAATGGCCGCGAGGGCCGTCTCGACCAGATCTTCGTACCACGGGCCAGATGTCGGGAAGAAGCGGTCGTCGCGGTTCCAGAGCCGAATCCGATCCAGATGACCGACCACGGCCGGTACCCCCCAATCCGCCACCTCGTCAACCATCGAACAGACACGGCGGTAGTAGTCCTCGACGACCGGCCGCGCATCGCCGCCGTATCGCGCCTGGATCTCGGAGATGAACCGCTCGACACTTTCATCATACGTCCAGGGGGTGCCTCCTGGCCCGGCGACATAGTGGACCGAGGCGATGAGATAATCAAAATCGCGGCGGAGGAGTTCTCCTTCATAGAAGGCGCTCAGACCAGGAAGGTAGTCAAGCTCGATCCCCAGGTAAACCGGGAGACGGTCCGCGTAGACCTCGGCGAGCCGGCGGACCTCAGTACAGTAGCGGTCCAGGGCGGTAAGCGGGATCGCGTAATCGCAGGGAAACGGGAGGGGAGCATGTCCAGAGGCACCGAACGCGCCCACCCCCTCCGCAAGGGCCGCCTCGATGTATTCCCGGATCTCCCCCTCGCCATCGCAGTAGCGGCTGTGGGTATGGAGGCTGGAGATCGGATTCCTTGGGCCCCAGTGCGGTGCTTCCCTCACGATAATCTCACGCCCTCACCGATATTCGCGAGCGATCTCTGCTATTATAGCGCCGATTCCTCGCCGCCCCAATTTTCCACGACGGCACCGACTTGGAGAATGCGGCATCGTGCGCTACAATGCCAGGCGTCCCACCGCGCTGGCACCGCCGCCCGCGCGGCTGAATAGCCACGGTGCCGTGCTTTGTCACATCAAGGAGAAAGGGAGGAATGCGTCTACTCACGTTCACCGCTACCGGGCGGACAGCCGCGGGCCTGGAGGTAAACGGCTTTGTCGTGGACCTGGCCCGCGCGGCGAGCGCTTTGCCGACGGCGCGCACATCGCTCCCGGGCGATTTACGCGAGATCCTCGAGATGGGCGATGAAGCGCTGCAGACAGCGCGGCGGATCCAGGAATGGGTCGCTTCAGCTCTCACCGCGGGCCAGCGGCCCACCGGTCCAGACGGCCAGACGATCGTCTATGAGGTCGGTCAGGTCAAGATCAATGCGCCAATTCCGCGCCCCGGTAAGATCATCTGCCTCGGACTGAACTACGCCGACCATGCGGCCGAGAGCGGTTCGGAACTCCCGAAGTCTCCCCTCCTCTTCGCGAAGTTCGCCAATACGATCATCGGCACCGGTGACCCGATCATCCTCCCGCGCGCCTCGGAGAAAGTCGACTACGAGGCGGAGCTCGCGTTCGTGATCGGACGGCGTGCCAAGCACGTTCCGCTCGACCGGGCCATGGATTACGTCGCGGGCTATATGAATCTGAACGACGTGAGCGCTCGCGATCTCCAGCAGGAGACCAGCCAGTTTTTCAAAGGCAAGAGCCCGGATACCTTCGCCCCGTGCGGTCCCTACCTGGTTACTCGGGATGAGATTCCGGATCCGCACGGGCTTGATATCCGGTGCTATGTTAATGGCGAGCTCATGCAGAACTCCAACACGCGCCAGCTCATCTTTAACATTCCCTTCCTCGTCCACCACATCAGCCGGACGATTACGCTGGAACCGGGCGACATCATCTCCACCGGCACCCCCAGCGGCGTAGGCATGGCACGGAAGCCGCCGCGCTTCCTCAAGCCGGGCGACGTGGTCCGTGTCGAGGTCGCCGGCCTCGGCGTTCTGGAAAATCCGGTCATCGCGGAACCAGAGTAAGAAAACAGGGAGGAGGCAGATAGCCTCCTCCCTATCTCCGCAGAGACACTGCCGTCTTGTCGGGAGACGCGGACCGTCTTTAACCTTTAACCGTGACGGCGCTTCCAGCGCTCCCGGCGGAGCCGCTTGCGGTACTTATGCTTATTCATCTTCTTGCGCCGCTTCTTGACAACCGAGCTCAAGCGCGATCTCCATCCCGGTTATTCTCTCACGGAGAGAGAATACGGAGAGATTCCCCGGCTTGTCAAGGAGAGCCGGGCGCGGTTGTGAGGAGAGGAGAATGAGTTTCCTCAGCCACCTCGAGTGTTCAGCCTGCGGGTTAACCGTCGACGCTGACCGCCAGCAGTCCATCTGTCCATCTTGCGGGAAAGTCCTGCTCGCGCGGTATGACCTCGGACGGGCTCGCGCCGCAGTGCGGCCGGCCGACCTTGTCGGTCGAGTGGCCAGTCTCTGGCGATACCGTGAGCTTCTGCCGGTCCGCGATCCGGTGCACATCGTGACACTCGGCGAGGGCTGGACGCCCCTTCTCCCGGCTCCCCGCCTGGGGCGGGCGCTGGGTTGCAGACGGCTACTGGTCAAGGATGAAGGGCTGAATCCCACCGGCAGCTTTAAGGCACGGGGGATGGCGGTGGCGGTGTCGCGGGCTGTTGAGCTTGGGGCACGCGCCCTGGCTGTGCCATCGGCCGGGAACGCGGCCAGCGCCATGAGCGCCTACGCCGCGCGCGCCGGGCTCGCTGCCTACGTCTTCATGCCGTCGGACGCGCCGCTGGCAAATCAGGCCACCTGCCTTGCCTATGGCGCCAATCTGTTCCTGGTCCGCGGCCTGATCAACGATTGTGGGCGCATCGTCCAGCGGGAGAGTCCGACACGCGGCTGGTTTGACCTTTCAACGCTGCGCGAGCCGTACCGGGCCGAAGGGAAGAAAACGATGGGTTACGAGCTGGCCGAGCAGCTTGGCTGGCGTCTGCCAGATGTCATCGTTTACCCAACCGGCGGCGGCACCGGCATCGTTGGGATGTGGAAGGCGTTTGAGGAACTGGAAGAACTCGGTTGGATCGGATCAAAGCGCCCCCGGATGGTGAGCGTCCAGGCGAGCGGATGCGCTCCGATCGTCCAGGCCTACGCCAGGGGTGATACCCGGGCCGCACCCTGGCCGGACCCGCATACGATGGCCGCGGGCCTGCGCGTGCCTGCAGCCATCGGTGACTACCTGATCCTGGCCGCGATCCGGGCCAGTGGCGGTACTGCCGTTGCGGTCAGTGATGAGGAGATCGGAGAGGCCATGCGGGACCTTGCCCGGACGGAAGGCATGTCTGTATCGCCCGAGGCCGCTGCGACGGTTGCCGGGCTCCAGCGCCTGATTCGCGCAGGAGAGATCGATCCGGATTCCGAGATCGTCCTGTTCCTTACCGGATCGGACTTGCTGAACACTGATACGATTGAAGTAAACCGGCCAGTGCTCGACCCAGACGATGTCGAAGGGTGTGCGCGCGCTATCGACTACGACCGGATGCGCCATCCCAGCCGCGGCGAATGAAAGCAGTTCCACCACGGTGTCCGATGGGATCTCGCCGGTCCACTGGGGAACAGGCAGACCGCGGGAGGCAGCGATAACTGACCGTGCACGCGGGCACGGCGCAACATCCGATCGACTGAACGGGCCCTGGAGAGGCCCATTAAGCAGAAGAGGCACCTGTTTGCAGGTGCCTCGATGGTGGAGATGCCGGGAGTCGAACCCGGGTCCGACGAACTGGGCCAGCGATCTGCTACAAGCTTAGTCAGCGTTCAGAGCTGTCGCCCCGACCAATCCCGCTGACGTGATTGATCGGCACTATCGGGCTGGTCTTAGCTCGCGATTCGCCCGCGCCCTCGCGAGAGCACCCCGACTGTTCGGCGTCCGCTCCCGACCCATCGGGGCGAGGTCAGGGCAGACGTCACGGCCTGATTAGGCCGCGAGAGCTAGTTCGCGATTGCCAGTTACTGGCTTGCCGGTTGTTTAACGAGTGACCCTACCGGCACCTCGGCTTGCTATCGCTAGCCTTCCTCCGCCGTCGAAACCGATCATCCCCTTGTCCTGGGCTCCGCGATCCCGTCGTGCACCCGCCGCATCGAGCACGCCTGACACAGCTACCGGCGAAGGGCACGCTCGATTGCGCGCTCAGCTTCCCGCTTCGCCATCGCTTCGCGCTTATCGTAGAGATGCTTACCTCGCGCCAGTCCCAGCTCGACTTTTGCACGACCGCGCTTCAAATACAGCCGCAGCGGCACCAGGGTCAGCCCTTTCTCGCGCGTCTTGGCCTGGAGAGCTCGAATCTCCTCGCGATGCAGGAGCAGCTTCCGCCGCCGCTTGCTCGGAGGGTTGACCCATCCACCGAACTGGTAAGGCGCGATATAAACCTCTTCCAGCCAGGCCTCACCGTTCTCGATGCGAGCAAAGCCTTCCTGGAGACTGACGTTACCGGCACGGACCGATTTGATCTCCGGACCGGTCAGGACGATGCCGGCTTCGTACGTATCCAGGATAAAGTAATCGTGGCGTGCCCGGCGGTTCAGGGCAACAACTTTGATCTCGGAGCGATCCATACTTCATTATACCACGCCTGACGCCGGTGACATCACCATGAACTTTCCTTCCGCCTCGGCAATCAGGCGCCCGGCGCTGTCGGTGACTGCTGCCTGCCCCTGGATCATACCCAGACGCGTTCGGGTGACAACTCCTCGCAGATGGTAGGTCTCGTCAAGCGGGGCCGGGCGCCGCAGGCGCGCCCGGATCTCCGCAGTCACCGCCGGCCCAACGGCGTAGATTGCGGCATAAGCCAGGGTTTCGTCCAAGAGCGTCAGGATAATGCCACCATGAAGCATACCATCCCAGCCCTGCAGCTCCGGGCGCGGACGGAACTCTGCAGTAACCCCTCCATCCTCCTGGCGGAATCTCAGGTGCAGCCCGATGGGATTCTCTGTCCCGCACGCGAAGCACCGCCGGTAAGCCTGTCCGCTCTGATCCCGCACGTCCCCTTCACCGGCCATCAAGGCGCGCCTTCCTCCTTACCAGACTAAGTGATCCACCTTACCAGACTAAGTGATCCACCGTAGCTGAATGACTCAATCTGACTGATCTTCCGGACCCCATCCAGGCCGTGCCAGCCCGTGTTGAACGCCGCCTCACCGTGTGCGACCGCGAGGGAGCACAGAAGGTGCTGGCCGCCCGCTCTGATGGTGAATTATCGCCGAAAATAATCCGGGGTGCCACCCCAGGATTGCCAACAGGTGGCAGACGCTCCCGGTCCGGCAGGGCACGTCGGCTTCTCGGATGAGCGACCTCGCTTGACTCTGCTTATGCAGGAATCCACACGACATAGATTCCTTGACACGAAGGTCGCGCACGTGGTAGCGTGCCGACGATGTGGAGGGTCATCCAGCCGTCCAGTTCACTCGTGTGACGGAACAAGACCGCGCTGGCCAAACACGGATCGCGCCGGGCGCGGGCCGTTTTGATGAGCAGATGGTGCCGAGGAGTTTCTCACCCCTGCTCAACCCTGGAGGATGACATCCCATCCCGGGCAACATTCCGCCGCATACATCGTGAGGCCGCTCGCCCTTCGCACCGGCAAAATCTGGAGGAGACTGAGGAAGCGTGGTACCCCGACTCCGCGGAGCAGTGAGCCACGATCAGGTGGCAGCGCTCCTGAGCGACCTCGTGGCGATCCCGAGCGTCAATCCCATGCACGACCAGACGACAGATCCTCCTTTCGGTGAGGCCCGGGTCGCCGATTACATCGAGCAGTATGCTCGCTCCCTGGGGCTGGAGGTGACGCGCCAACCGGTTCTTCCGGATCGCCATAACCTCCTGATCACCCTGCCGGGGCGCACACCGAATCACGGCCTGCTGTTCGAGTGCCATATGGATACCGTTCCCGGATGGAGTGGCGAGCCCGACCCCTTCGACGCTCGGGTCGTCGACGGACGGCTCTATGGCCGCGGAGCGTGCGATGTTAAGGGCACGCTAGCGGCAATGCTGCTTGCCCTGAGGCTTCTGGTAGACCGTGATCTTCAGCCACCGCGTCCGGTTCTGCTCGCGGCCACGGTCGACGAGGAGTACCAGGCACGCGGCGTTCGTCGTCTGGTGGAACAGGGGGTAGCGGCCGAGTCGGCGGTGGTCGGGGAACCAACAGGGCTAACGGTAGTTGTAGCCCATATGGGATGTATCCGCTGGCGGCTCGCCGCACGTGGCCGCTCTGCTCACAGCTCCCGTACCGATCTGGGCGTCAACGCCATTGACGCAATGGTCGATCTTCTGACCGGACTCCGTCACGCCAGCAGATCGCTCCTTCAAGAACGCCGCCATCCCTTGACCGGCGCTCCTGTTCTTAACATATGCACGATCCATGGAGGGGTCGCAGCCAATGTCATCCCGGAGGAGTGCATTGTTGAGATTGATCGGCGCACAATCCCCGGGGAAGATCCGCTGACGGTCGACGCGGAGACCCGCGCCCTGGTGGCACAGCTCGCCGAGAAGATCGATGGAGTCCGCTTTATCCTGGATACGCCATTTATCATCGATCCGCCCCTGGACACTGCACCAGACGCCCCGATCGTCCGTGCAGCACGGCACGCGGCCGAGGCCGTGCTCGGCCGCTCGTCAATTGGCGGCGTGAGTTTCGGCACCGATGCCGGCACCCTCACCGAGAGAGGGATCTCAACGATCGTGTTCGGGCCGGGTAGCATAGATGAGGCTCACACCCGCAACGAGTCGATCGCCCTCGAGGAGGTCGCCCGGGCAGCCGAGATTCTGGCGACACTCGCCCTGGCAGATACCACCGAGGGGCAACCGGATCCTGGCCGTCGACCTTGACTGTGATCACGGGGCGACGACAGCGGTGGTACAGACCCGCACAGGATCACCCGAGCAAACCGCATCAGGCGGCATCACGGCAGGGAAGAGCCCCAACACAGGGACAATATGTATGAAGCCGAATACGGCCCCGGAGGCAGGCCGGGGCAGACTGCAGAAAACGGCAAGCCGCACGCAAGGATTGATAGAGACGACGAACGCACAGGGAGGAACACGGTGTCCGAACCCGAACAGCAGGAAGAACTACGACGGGTCATGGTGATTGCGGCGCATCCCGATGATCCAGAGTTTGGGTGCGCCGCGACAATCGCAAAGTGGGCGGCGATGGGGCGGGAGATCACCTATCTCCTGCTTACCAGCGGCGACAAAGGATGCCACGACCCCGAGGTACGCCCAGGCCAGATCGCGGCTCGACGGGAAGAAGAACAGCGTGCGGCGGCAGAAGTCCTGGGGGTGAAGGAAGTAATCTACCTGAACTACCCGGACGGCATCCTCGAGAACACGCTGGACCTCCGCCGCCGTCTCGCCCTGATCCTTCGGGAGCGTCAGCCAGAGATTGTTGTCACCATCGATCCCTGGCGCCATTACCAGCTCCATCCCGATCACCGCGCCGCCGGTCAGGCCGCCCTCGACGCGATCTTTGCCGCGCGCGAGTGGTACATCTTCCCAGAGCAACTTCTTGGCGAGCGACAGCCGTGGCGGGTCAAGGAGGTATACCTGTTCTGGTCTGAGGCGCCAGACTACTGGGAGGATGTAACCGAAACCGTCGACCGCCGCATCGCCGCCCTGCGTTGCCACGTCAGCCAGGTAGGCGACCGCCTTGAACGCCTCGCGGAACGCGTCCGCGATGGGCTCCGTCAGGCAGCGAAGGACCACGGCATGGAATACGCTGAGGCATTCAAGCGAATCAAGCTCTGACCCTGAGCGCACCTTGTAAGAAACTGGCACCACTCTTGCATCCGCGTCGGCTGAGCGACGCCGCGGACCGCGGCCGAGCGGTTCGCGTGCGAGGAGGCTCCACCGGCGCATGGATGCAGCACGTTCCCTTACCCGGCCGTGTTTGCCCCTGGTGAATATCGTCGAGCGCGCGCTCGACGATATTCACCAGGGGCGCCTGCAGCGGACCTTCGGGACGCTGACTGCCGCCGCTGCCCTGGCATCGGGCTTCGAAGCCTTCATCCAGCACCTTCGCGGCGCCTACGATGACTGGCTCATGTGGACGCCAGTTGTGCTTACACCGCCCATCGTTGCGGCCGGCGTCGGGACAGCTCTCGACGCCCGCATAGCCCGGGCGTCTCTGCCGTGGCTTTCCGCCGCGCTGATCATCGACGGAGTGGTGGGATTCGCCGCCCACCTGCGCGGCATTCACCGTCTTCCGGGCGGGTTTCGCTTCCCTATATACAACACGACCATGGGGCCTCCAGTCTTTGCGCCGCTCTTCTTTGTCAGCGTGGGGATTCTGGGCTTGCTGACCAGGTCGATGCCGCGCGAGCAGTCGCTGACGACCGCCTGAGCCACAGGAAGGATCCTGGCATGGTAGTTGGGAATACACAGATCGCGCATTCCACATCCCCGCCTATTCGAACCCCCTCGGTGCCGCTGGGCGGTCAACAGCGTCTTCTCACCGCAGTTGCTGTTCTACTCGCCTTGCTGGCAGGGGGAGAAGCCTTCTTTGAGCATCTGCGGGGAAGCTTCTGCCGGCGGGTCATGTGGACGCCGGTCTGGCTCGCACCGGCCATCGCCGGGATTGGATTGGCGTCGCTCTATCGGACAGCCCCGGTCCGCCAGTTGATGTTCGCCGCCGCACTGGCTTCCACGGCTGACGGCCTCCTCGGTTTCTACCTTCATCTGCGCGGGATCCACCGCATGCCGGGAGGGCTTCACAATCTCCAGTTCAATGCCATCATGGGCCCCCCTCTGCTGGCTCCCCTTCTCTTCTGCGTCGTTGGTTTTCTCGGACTGATCGCGGCGGCAGGTCCATCTCCTTCGGAGCAAGGGCGGTGAGTAGAGCGGGGAAACCTCGCCGGGGCACTGATGCGGGACCAGAGCACTGGGCACACCGTCCAGTGGTGGCCTACCCGGGCTTTGATGTCATGCGGCAAGCTGACCACTGGGATCCGTCTACCCGCGCGCTGATCACGCGGCGCGTCCGAGATATTCCTCCGATCCGATTCTTCACGCGGGCCGAGGCACACCTCCTGACGGCAGTCGTCGACCGGATTCTCCCTCAGGATGATCGCTCTCCTGACGAGCGAATTCCGATTGTGCCCTGGATCGACGCGCGCTGTTTCGAGCGCATTACCGACGGCTGGCGCCTGGAAGATCTTCCACCCGACGAGGAGGCGTGGCGGCTCGGCCTTCGGGGGATCGATCAGACAGCGCGCATTCGATTCGGCGCAAGTTTCATGGAGCTATCCGAGGCACAACAGGATGAGGTCCTGCGTCTCGTCGCCTCTGGTCAGCCGCCCGGCTCCATCTGGCAGCAGCTCCCGGCCCGGCGCTTCTGGATCTTCATCGTCCTTCAACAGGTCTGCGCAATCTACTATGCGCATCCAACAGCCTGGAGCGAGATCGGCTTTGGCGGCCCGGCCTACCCCCGGGGATACTTTGCCCTGAATCGTGGAGATCCCGAGCCCTGGGAGACGCGCGAGGTGCGTCTGGATGCGACTGCAGATTCACCTTAGTCCACAATGGGTGCTGGATACCGAGATGCGTGAGTACCGCCCATCTGAGGCGGTCGATTTCTGCATCGTCGGGACCGGCGCGGGCGGAGCAGTCCTGGCTCAGCGGCTGGCCCGGTACGGCTTTTCAGTCGTCTGCGTGGAGGCGGGTGACTGGCTGGACTCAGAGCGCGATATGGTCAGCGACGAGGCCGGGGCCCGGTCTCTCTACTGGAACGATCTGCGAATCACCGGGGGGACCGAGCCGCTGATCCTCGGGGGGAATAACTCCGGCAAGGCGGTGGGAGGCAGCACCGTCCACTATGCCGCATTCTGCCCACGCTTTCACCCCTCTGACTTTCGGGTTCGTTCTCTCGACGGCGTGGCTGATGACTGGCCAATCAGCTACGCTGATCTCGCGCCATACTACGAGCAGATGGAGCGCGAGTACCCGGTCGCCGGGCCGGCATACTTCCCCTGGGGACAGCCGCACGGCTACCCATACGCCCCGCTCCAGATGGGTACGGCAGGTCAGGTGCTGGTCCGGGGCTGCGTTGCACTGGGGATACCGGTCTGCATCGGCGGCCCGATCGCCATTACCAGCGGTTCATTTGGCCGACGACCACACTGCATCTTTCGGGGCTTCTGTCTCCAGGGATGCAAGGTCGGATCAAAGCATTCCACCCTGGTAAGCCATATCCCGGACGCGATCGAGCACGGCGCAGAGATCCGGGCACGATGCATGGCGTTTGAGATCCCGGTGGGCCGCGATGGACGTGTGACCGGCGTCCGCTATTACCGCACGACGGACGAAGGCACGTATGTGGAGGAAGAGCAGCGCGCTCGCTTCGTTGTTGTGGCCGGCTACGCGATCGAAACACCGCGCCTGCTCTTGAACTCGCGCTCGGGACGCTTCCCGGATGGCCTGGCTAATTCAAGTGGCCTGGTGGGAAAGCGTCTAATGGCTCAGGCCGGTCAGGTTGTGTGGGGTCGCTTCCCAGAGATGATTCGCCAGTACAAGGCGCCGCCCGCCTGCGCCGAGACCGAGGAGTTCTACGAGACCGACCCGCGGAATGATTTCGTGCGCGGGTATTCGATCCAGACAGTTTCGCCACTCCCGATCGCTATGGCGCACCTGATCACCCAGGAGACCGGCGCCTTCGGTTGGGAGCTCCGGCATCTCATGGAGGAGTACAACCATTACGCGGCCATCGGGGTCCTGGGCGAGCTTCTGCCGGACGAGCGGAACTATGTGGATATCGCTGATGAGGTTGATCAGTATGGGATCCCGGTCGCTCACGTTCACTTCAACCTCTTCGAGAACGATCGACGGCTGATTCGCGCAGCAGTCCAGCGCGCGCGGGAGATTCTCGAGGCGGCCGGCGCCGAGGAGACACACTACGTCGATCGCTATGCCCATCTTGTTGGAACCTGTCGGATGGGCAGTGATCCCCGAACTTCGGTTGTCGATCAGTACTGCCGGGCCTGGGATGTGCCAAACCTGTTCATCTGTGATGGAAGTGTTCTGGTTACCCAGGGCGCGGCAAACCCAGCTCTCACCATCTCGGCAATCGCGGCCCGGACTGCCGACTACATCCGCAATGCCGCGGCGCGGCGGGAGCTCTGACCGTGATCCACCCCGTACGCGAGCAGATCCCTCCATCAGGGACGCCCCGGCCAGGGACGCCCCGGCCCAGCCGCAGTCATGGCACGATCGGCCCGGCCTGCACAAGGATAAGGCAAGGAGCCTGGAGCGCCCTGGCGTGCGCCATGCTTATCGCGCTGGGAGCTGCCATCCTCCGGAGCCCATCGGCACGGGCCGGCTTCGGCTGGGCCATCCGATCGTGGATTGTCCCCAATGAGAGTGCTGCCGCGTGGGAGCAAAGACCAGGCTAATACTCGCAGGAAGAGGTACGCGAACCATGCACGAGCGGAAGGTCTATAAGGACTACCAGGAGTCTGACCTCCAGGAGGTATTCGCACGCGCCCATCCGAGCAGCTGGCAGGATCTGATCGCTCACCTCGAGCAGTACGGCCTCTCGATCCACCATATCACACCGGGCGAGACGGCCCACATGATCGCCGATGCCCGTCAGGCGTCCATCGACAACGTGCCATTCCCCCAGTCGGTGGATCAGGCCTACCGGGTCATGAAGAGTCATCGCAATCCGGAGCTGGTACGCCAGGAGGAACAGCGGTGGATCGCCCGAACCGCCGAATACGAGAGGGAGAGGCAGGAACAGCGGCACCAGGCGTAGCGGTCTCAGGAGCGGCGATGCCCGCGTGGCGGCCGCCCCGAAGCGGCTAAAGGGGTGAGCGCGCGGGGACACCTGGCCGGCGCGGATAGAGGGCAGGCGTCAGCCGTTGCTTCTCGATGACTACCAGGAGACGTTCCTGGTCCAGGATGGGTAAGCGAACGGGAATCATCTGCTCACATCCGCCTCCCATCAGCTCGACGGCACGCCGGGCCGCAGCGATTTCAGCCGCGGCCCGAGGCGTCTTCATTGCGATGAAGTACCCGCCCGGGCGCACCAGCGGAAGACACAGCTCGGCCAGCACGGCGAGTGCCCCCACCGCACGTGCCACAACGACATCGTATCTTTCCCGCAGATCCGGTCGGTGGGCAAGCTCCTCTGCACGGCCGTGAAGAACAGTCACACCGGTCAGGGATAGACGGTGGGCAACGTGCTCGAGGAAAGAGCACTTCTTGCGCGTGGCCTCAATCAGCGAGACGCGCAGGCACGGCCGGACAATCGCCAGAGGAATGCCGGGCAGGCCACCGCCCGAGCCCACATCAGCGAGCGAGCCGCTCGCCCTCTCGTCAGCGAGCGCCGGCGGAAGAGCACGCAGCACGGTAAGCGAGTCCAGCAGGTGCTTGATTGCGACCTCCTCCGGGCTGGTGATCGCAGTGAGATTGATCCGCTGGTTCCAGTTCAGAAGCTCCTCCTGAAAGGCCTCCAGCATCTCCAGCTCGTCAGAGGTCAGTTGCAGGCCAAGCTCCCGCGCCCCACGGGCGAGCAGGGCGCGGCTGTCGCCGCGGGCCGATTCAGCTCGGATCACACCGCGCTTCCACCCCCGACACCAAGAAGAGTGATAATCGCCCCGGCCGTGATCGCCGGGCCGTATGGAAATCCGATCTTCCGACTTCGGCTCGCGATCCCCCAGGCGATTGCGAGCACCGCTCCCGCGATCGTTGACAGGACAATTGCAAAGATCACCGCTGGATAACCAAGAGCCATCCCCATAAACGCTGCAAGCTTCACATCCCCCATGCCAAGCGCCCCGCCGCGTCGGTAGAGCAGTAGCCCGAGCAGGAAGAAAAGCAGGAATACGCCGCCGCTGAGCAGGCAACCGAGAACCGCGTCTGCGACTTCCAAAAAGGGGGGCTTTGGCCCCATGAGCGGACTGACGGCAAGCGCCGCCAGGGTAGCCGGATAGCTGATCTGATCCGGGATGATACGCCAGCGCACATCGATTGCAGCGGCCCACAGTAGGACAGCGCTCACGCCGGCCGCGTACCATAGATGAAGGCCCGTGATCCCCCGCAGGGCAAACCCCGCAGTCAGGAGCGGCGGTCCGACCAGCAGGATGCCGCCGGCGATATGCTCGGCCCAGGAGCGCTCCGTCGTACTCCCCCCGAGGACGGAAAACCGCGGGGCGCAGCGTCCATCGACGCGCCAGAGGATAAGGCCCACGAGTGCTCCAACCGCCGCGGCAAGCACCGGATCCTGGCTCACTGATCCTCCGATCGGGCCTGGCATCCTCGGCACGTCGCTTGCAGATACCTGTATAGCCCCAGTACAATGATAACTGATAAATTGCCGGCCTTTCACCCCTGCCTGGGGGTGAAAGGCCTTTTTCGCGAGGTGAGCCGAGGGGTGGCGGAGCGGTACAACGCACCGGAGATCGAGCGCAAATGGCAGCTCCAGTGGGAGGCAGACGAGCTGTATCGAGTGGATACGGCAACTGACCGTCCGAAATGGTATGCCCTGGATATGTTCCCCTACACCTCCGGCGACCTCCACATCGGCCACTGGTATAATTACGCTCCCTCTGATGCCCATGCCCGCTACAAGCGCATGCGTGGCTTCGCCGTGATGAAGCCGATCGGCTTCGACGCGTTCGGTCTTCCCGCTGAAAATGCTGCTATCCGGAACGGCATTCCCCCTGCCCTCTATACCATGCGGAACATCCACCGCATGCGCGAACAGTTCCGTTCTACCGGCGTTGGCTTCGATTGGAGCCGGGAGCTCGCCACCTGCCTGCCGTCATACTATCGGTGGACCCAGTGGCTTTTCCTCCAGTTCTACAAAGCCGGCCTGGCCTATCGCGCCCTGGCACCGGCCAACTGGTGTCCGTCCTGCCAGACAGTCCTGGCAAACGAACAGGTCGTCGAGGGGCGATGCGAGCGGTGCGAGTCCGCGGTGACCAAACGATACCTCAACCAATGGTTCTTTCAAATCACCCGGTACGCGGATGAGCTTTTGAACTTCGATGGTCTGGACTGGCCGGAGCGAGTCCGGGTGATGCAGACTAACTGGATCGGGCGCAGCGAAGGTGTAGAGATCGTCTTCCGGACAGAAGGTGGAAGCGAGCTACCGGTCTTTACGACGCGCCCCGACACGATCTTCGGCGTCACCTTTCTGGCCCTGGCACCGGAGCATCCGCGGGTCCCCGAGCTGACGACGAGCGAGCATCAGCAGGAAGTCCAGGCGTATATCGAGACAACCAGGGGCGAGACCGAGATCGAGCGCCAGGCGATCGGCCGCGAAAAGACGGGTGTTTTTACCGGCACCTGGGCGATCAACCCGCTGACCGGCCAGCGAGTGCCGATCTGGGTCGCGGATTACGTGCTGCCGACGTACGGAACTGGCGCGGTGATGGGAGTTCCGGCGCACGACGAGCGTGATTTCGAGTTCGCCGCCCGCTTCGGCCTACCGGTCCGCGTCGTCATTGCGCCGCCCAACTGGCAGGGGCAGACACTGGAAAGCGCTTATGCTGGCGAGGGCACCATAGTGAACTCGGGACAGTTCGATGGGCTGACCTCGCCCCGGGCGCGCGAGGTGATCAGCGCCTATATCGAGCAGCATCACCTGGGAACCCGGTGCGTTCGGTACCGCCTGCGAGATTGGCTGGTCTCGCGTCAGCGTTACTGGGGTGCCCCAATCCCTATCATCTACTGCGACCGGTGCGGAATCCAGGCGGTTCCGGAGGAGCAGCTGCCAGTCCGTCTCCCACTCGATGTCGAGTTCCGCCCTACCGGCGAGTCGCCCCTCCGTCTGTCGAAGACGTTCCTGCCGACGACCTGTCCGGCTTGCGGCGGGCCAGCGACGCGCGAGACCGATACGATGGACACCTTCGTCGACTCGGCGTGGTATTTCCTACGCTTCTGCAGCCCTCACGAGTCGGCCCGCCCGTTCGATCCAGAACAGGTCGCGTTCTGGATGCCGGTTGATCAGTATATCGGCGGCATCGAGCATGCGACTATGCACCTTCTATACGCACGTTTCGTGACCAAAGCGCTCCGCGACCTCGGCTACGTGAAGGTCGATGAGCCTTTCAGGCGCCTGTTTACACAGGGACTCGTTCTCTCCGGCGGCTTCAAGATGTCAAAGTCGCGGGGAAACGTGGTTAATCCGGATGACTTCGTCAAGACGCTGGGCGCTGATACCGTTCGCGCCTACCTGATGTTTCTCGGTCCATGGGACCAGGGGGGCGATTGGAACGATCGAGGGATCATGGGAATCCATCGATTCCTCAGCCGCGTCTGGCGCCTCGTCCTGGATACACACGAGCGGGATGCCCCGGCCGGTAGCGCGCCCGAGATCGAGCAGGAAATCCGGCGGCTTACCCATCGGACCATCAAGCGTGCCACCGAGGATATCGAGCGGTTCCGCTTCAATACCATGATCGCTGGGCTCATGGAGCTGACGAATGCCCTGGCACGGCTGGTCAGCGAATCATCAGGTGTTGTCGGGACACCCTCCTGGAAGGAGGCAGTGCGCTCTCTCCTGCTCCTGCTCGCGCCCGTTACGCCGCATCTCGCCGAGGAGTTGTGGTCTCGCCTTGGCCTTCCCTACAGCATCCACCAGCAGAGCTGGCCAGGCTATGATGAGAGCCTGATCGCCGAGCCCATGATGACTATCGTTGTGCAGGTAAACGGTAAGATGCGTGATAGACTCGTGGTGCCGGCGGGAACCAGCGGTGCGGAGATCGAGGCGCTGGCCCTGGATCGTGCGCGCGTGCGCCGCGCCATCACTGGCGCCACGATCTCGAACATCGTGTACGTTCCGAACCGGCTCGTAAACATCATCACGGGCCCATAGAGGTTCGGGGGATCTCGGATGGACCGGCCTGCCGCCTTGTAATCTTTGTCCTGGCGGCAAAGGAGCGAATATGGACCACATCGATCTCTCGCAATACATTCGCGATATTCCGGATTTTCCACAGCCGGGAGTTCTCTTCAAGGACATCACGACCCTCCTGAAGCATCCTGTCGCATTCCGCCATGCTATTGATCGGCTTGCGGAACCTTTCCAGGGAAGTGGTGTGGATATCGTTGTGGGAATGGAATCCCGCGGCTTTATCTTCGCCGCACCGCTGGCTTATCAACTCGGTGCCGGGTTCGTGCCCGTTCGGAAGATGGGACGGCTGCCGGCCGAGTCGGTAAAGGTGTCGTACGATCTGGAGTACGGGCACAACACCCTGGAGATCCACCGCGACGCCATTCGACCGGGCCAGCGTGTGCTCGTAGTAGACGACCTCCTGGCGACCGGTGGTACGGTCCTTGCCACGATCAAACTGGTTGAACAGCTCCAGGGAACGGTTGTCGGTCTGGCCTTTCTCATCGAGCTTCTCTACCTCAACGGCCGAAAGAACCTGAAGGAGCTGAACAATCAGCCGCCAATCGTCAGTCTGATCCAGTATGAGCGGCCGGAGCCAGCATCCGCGCTGCGCCAGACGCCTGACTGAGCGGGTCGGGACGGTGAGCAGAACCATTGTGCGGCGGCCTGGTGCTGTGATATAATGCCGCCGCGTTGACAAGTGAAGAGGGGTGCTTCTCATCCAGAGTGGTGGAGGGACCGGCCCGGAGAAGCCCAGCATCCGACCGGCGTGCAGGTCGTAACCCAGCGGCCGGTGCGGTGCTAAGTCCGTCGGGGTGCGCGGCGCCCCGGAAGATGAGAGACGCCTGAGCGGAAGACTTCTCTCATCGGAGGGAAGTTTTTTTATGCCAGTTTCGCTGCCGATATGAGAGCAATCGAATGGACAGGCGAATCCGTTCGGTTGATCGATCAGACGCGACTACCGAACGAGGTCGTCTGGATTGAGTGCCGGACCACTGAGGAGGTTGCCGAGGCGATCGAGGCGCTCCGGGTCCGTGGCGCGCCTGCGATCGGAGTGGCCGCAGGATATGCCCTGGCCCTTGCAGCGCTGAATAGCTCTGCCCGCGACCGGGACGGATGGCGATCTGATCTTGATCGCGCGGCCGCGCGTCTGCGGCAGACGCGTCCCACGGCAGTCAGTCTGTTTCGCGCGCTTGACCACGTCCTGCAGGCGGCCGATGCGGCTGATTCGGTCGCGGACGGGCAGCGCCGGGTTCTCGCGGCATCCGAGGCGCTGGCACACCAGGATCGGCGCGTCAACGAACAGATCGGCCTGCATGGCGCGGCTCTGATCCCGGCTCGCGCGCACATCCTCACCCATTGTAATACGGGAGCCCTTGCAACGGTCGAACACGGCACAGCCCTGGGGATCATCCGAACAGCACACCGCCAGGGAAAGCAGATCCATGTGTGGGTTGACGAGACACGTCCGGCGCTGCAGGGGGCTCGCCTGACCGCCTGGGAGCTTCTTGCGGCGGGCATCCCGCACACAATCATCGTGGACGGCCTCGCGGCCTTCCTGATGCGTCGCGGGGAGATCGATCTGGTGATCGTCGGAGCCGACCGCATCGCAGCTAACGGCGATGTCGCCAATAAGGTGGGAACGTACAGCCTCGCCGTGCTGGCACGCGCCCATGGTCTGCCCTTCTATGTGGCGGCTCCTCTTTCCACGGTTGACCCCCAGATCGAACGCGGGGTGGATATTCCCCTCGAGGAGCGCTCGCCGGATGAGGTTCGCACGATCCGCGGCATCCCGGTCGCGCCCGCGGCATCGCCCGCGCTCAATCTGGCCTTCGACGTGACGCCCGCCGAGCTTGTGACCGCCATCGTCACCGAGGCCGGGATTGCCCGCGCGCCATACAATCGATCCCTCGCTGAGCTTGCGGCCGCGGCTGTCCACGAGGAGAGTGTGAGCCGGCCATGAGCATTCTGGTGGTGGGATCCGTGGCGCTCGACACAGTCGAGACGCCGGCCGGTCGGGTGACTGAAGCACTGGGCGGATCGGCGACGTATTTCTCCCTTGCCGCGTCTCTCTATACCCGACCGGTCAACCTGGTCGCAGTCGTAGGTGAAGATTTTCCCGCCCATGGGCTGGCCGTACTGCGCCAGTACCAGGTTGATCTGCGCGGTCTGGAGATCAGCACCGGCCAGACCTTCCGCTGGATCGGCCGATACGGCGACGACCTGAACACGGCCGAGACGATTGCCACGCACCTCAACGTCTTCGCCAGCTTCAACCCGAAGCTCCCGGAGGAGTACCGCCAGAGCGAGTTCATCTTCCTGGCAAACATCGATCCGGAGCTCCAGCTGCGAGTACTGCAGTCCGTTCACGGCGCCCGTCTGACGGCGATGGACACAATGAACTTCTGGATCGCGACAAAGCGCGATGCGGTCACCGAGGTCATGCGCAGCGTTGACCTGGTGCTGATCAATGAGGCCGAGTTACGCCAGTACGCCGGAACGCACAACCTCGTGGCAGCCGCCGAGCGCGTCCTCTCCGAGGGGCCGCGGGCAGTGGTGGTCAAGAAGGGGGAGTACGGCTGCTCCCTCTTTGCGCGCGACCGGTACTTCGCGATTCCTGCGTATCCGCTCGCCCGGGTATGCGATCCGACCGGGGCCGGTGATACCTTCGCCGGGGCCTTCATGGGGCACCTGGCGGCATCAGGGGACCTGAGCTGGGAAGGGATGCAGTGGGCGATGCTGCACGGCTCGATCGTCGCGTCGTTCACCTGCGAGTCCTTCAGCATTCACGGGGTGCTGAATCTTCGTCGTGACGATATCGAAAAGCGGCTGGGCGAACTGCTCTCCTTCACCCAGATCCCGCCTGCAGGGGAGAAAAGAGGATTTTCGCATGTCATCCAGAACGCTACCGGCGCATGAAGTCAAGGATCTAAGCCTGGCCGCCCACGGACGACGACGGATTGAGTGGGCCGCCACCCAGATGCCAGTGCTGCAATTGATCCAGGAGCGGTTTCGACGCGAGCGTCCGCTCGAGGGCATCCGCATCGGGGCATGTCTCCATGTGACAAGCGAGACGGCGAATCTGATGCTGGCTCTTCAAGCTGGGGGGGCTGTGCTGGCATTGTGCGCGAGCAATCCGCTGTCTACTCAGGACGACGTCGCCGCGGCCCTGGTCGCGGAGTACGGCATCGCTACGTTTGCGATCAAGGGCGAAGACAACACGACGTACTACCGCCACATCGGCGAAGTCCTGGCCACCCGTCCCCAGATCACTATGGACGACGGTGCTGACCTCGTCAGCACGCTTCACCGTGATACCAGCGGCCTTGCGGAGAGTGTAATCGGAGGAACCGAGGAAACAACCACCGGTGTGCTCCGGCTGCGGAGCATGGAAGAGCACGGCATCCTGCGCTACCCGATCATTGCGGTCAATGAAGCGGCAACCAAGCATTTCTTCGATAACCGCTACGGGACCGGTCAGAGCACGATTGACGGCATCCTTCGCGCTACCAATCTGCTCCTGGCAGGAAGTACAGTTGTCGTGGCCGGCTACGGCTGGTGCGGCCGCGGCATTGCGATGCGCGCCCGCGGCATGGGAGCCAATGTTATCGTCACTGAGGTGGATCCGGTTCGCGCCCTCGAGGCGCTGATGGACGGGTACCGAGTAATGCCGAGTGCCCGCGCCGCGGCCGAGGCCGACGTCTTCATCACCGCGACCGGTGATGTTAACGTGATTGACACGCCCCAGATCGCCAATCTTAAGGATGGCGCCATCCTGGCAAACGCGGGGCACTTCAACGACGAGATCAACCTCCCGGCACTCGCCGCCGCCGCGGTGGAACGGCGGGTGGTCCGCGATTTTGTCGAGGAGTTTCGTCTGGCCGATGGACGACGGATCTACTTGCTGGCCGAGGGGCGGCTGGTCAACCTCTCTGCCGCCGAGGGACATCCTGCTGCAGTCATGGATATGAGCTTCGCGAATCAGGCATTGTCCGTCGCCTACCTGGTTCGCCACACGGCCGGGCTGGAGCGGAAGGTATACAATGTACCGATTGAGATCGACACCGAGGTCGCCCGGCTGAAGCTTCAGGCGATGGGGATCGAGATCGACGAGCTGACTGCCGAACAGAAGCGGTATCTGGCTTCGTGGGAATCCGGGACGTGATCGACGAGATAAGAGGAGGCCCTCCATGAGCAATCTTACCTTCATGCGGTCGCCGCGACTCCTGTTTACTTCGGAATCGGTGACCGAGGGCCATCCGGATAAGCTCTGCGACCAGATCTCTGATGCAGTGCTGGATGCGATCATCGAGCAGGATCCCGCGGCGCGGGTCGCCTGCGAGACGGCTACAACGACGGGGCTGGTTCTGGTAATGGGGGAGATCACCACCAGCTGTACAGTGGATATCCCGAAGATCGTCCGCCGGACTATCCGGGAGGTCGGGTACACTAACGGTGCCTATGGGTTGGATGCCGAGACCACAGGGGTGATCGTCTCTATCAAGGAACAGTCCCCTGACATCAGTCGGGGAGTGGATCGCGCGCTGGAAACGCGGGATGGCACGGGAGCCGAGGAGGACCTCGATCAAATCGGCGCGGGCGACCAGGGCATGATGGTCGGCTTCGCCTGCACCGAGACGCCCGAGCTTATGCCCACCACAATCTCACTCGCCCACCGCATCTGCCGTCGTCTCGCCCAGGTGCGCAAGTCTGGCCTCCTTCCCTACCTCCGGCCAGATGGTAAGTGCCAGGTAACAGTCGAGTACCAGTACGGCAAGCCGGTGCGCGTGGATACAATTGTTGTCTCCGCCCAGCACGATGAGGATGTGTCCCTGGAACGGCTCACCAGCGACATCATTGATACCGTGATCGGTGAGGTCGTGCCGCCGCATTTGCTCGATCGAAAGACACGCTTCCTGGTCAATCCCACCGGGCGATTCGTCATTGGTGGGCCGATGGGTGATGCGGGACTCACCGGTCGGAAGATCATCGTGGACACGTACGGAGGCATGGCCCGCCATGGTGGAGGGGCTTTCTCCGGCAAGGATCCGACGAAGGTAGATCGCTCCGGTGCCTACGCAGCGCGCTACGTTGCCAAGAACGTTGTGGCCGCGGGCCTGGCGGACCGGTTTGAGATTCAGCTCGCCTATGCGATCGGCGTAGCCCGTCCAGTGTCGATCATGATCGAGACGTTCGGAACGGCTCGCGTACCGGAGGAGACGATCCTGGAGCTTATCCAGGCCCACTTCGATCTCCGTCCGGCGGCAATCATTCGTGAACTGCGGCTCCGTCGTCCTATTTATCGCCCCACCGCGGCCTACGGACACTTCGGCCGTGATGACATCGATGCACCGTGGGAGTGCACGGACAAGGCCGAGATTCTTCGCCGCGATGCCGGTCTGTAACCCGACACACCACGGGCAGGAGGGAGACTCGTGCCGCGCGTGCTCGTAACCGGCGCGGGAGGGTTCGTCGCACGTCACGTGCTCTCGCTGCTCCGAGCACGCCCGGATACCGTGCTCTTTGGTACGATCCGCCACCATGCTCCTGCAGGAAGCAGGGATGGGGATGATCTCCAGCCCGCTATGCTGTACGAGGGTGACCTCACCGATCCACGCTTTGCCGACGAAGTGGTGCGGCGAAGCCAGCCGGATTGGATCGTTCACCTGGCGGCCCAGGCATCTGTGCCTGCTTCCTGGATAGATCCGGCCGCTACGTTGACGAACAATGTGATTGCCGAACTGAACATCCTGGAGGCAGTCGTCCACCACGTGCCGCACTGCCGTGTCCTCATCGTGGGCTCGTCGGAAGAGTATGGCCGCATCCGACCGGAGGATCTGCCAGTCTCTGAGGAGACAGCACTCCGCCCGGACAGTCCATACGCGGTGAGCAAGATCGCCCAGGATTTCCTGGGACTGCAGTATTTCCTGGCACGGGGCATCCCGGTGATCCGGGTGCGCCCATTCAACCTCATCGGCCCGGGGCAGGCCGACCGGTTCGCGATCCCCAGTTTCGCGCGTCAGATTGCTGAGGCCGAGGCCGGGCTCGGTCCACCGGTGGTCCGCGTCGGCAATCTCGAGGCACGGCGAGACTTTACCGACGTGCGCGACGCCGCGCGTGCATACTGCCTGCTCCTCGATCGCGGACGGGTCGGCGAGGTTTACAACGTCGGGAGCGGCATCTGCCGATCGATCGGGGAGATGCTCGATATCCTCTGCCGCCAGGCCCGCCGACCGGTCGAGATCCAGGTGGATCCTTCGCGATTGCGTCCATCCGATGCCCCGGTGGTACAGTGCGATGCGACACGCATCCATCGCGATGTAGGCTGGAGACCGCTCATCCCGATCGAGCAAAGCCTGCACGACGTCCTCGAGGAGTGGCGGAGGAAAACCACGGCCAGATTACCGGAAGGGAGAGAGCAGACCGAATGAAGGCGGTCATTCTTGTTGGCGGTGAAGGAACCCGGCTCCGTCCGCTGACGGTCAAGGCCCCCAAACCCATGCTGCCCGTCGTCAATCGGCCGTTCCTGGAGCTTGTCATCTCCTATCTGCGCCGGCACGGCATTCAGGACGTTATCTTGAGCATGGGCTACCGGTCAGAGGTAATTGAGGAGTACTTCGGGGACGGCCAGCGATTCGGGGTCAACCTCGCGTACGTGGTCGAGTCCAGTCCACTGGGCACGGCAGGGGGCGTGAAGAATGTCGAGAAATATATCGACGGCACATTCTTCGTTTTCAACGGCGATATTCTGACCGATCTGGACCTGGGTGCCATGCTGCAGTTCCATCGCGAGCGCGGTGCGTGTGCTACTCTCGCCCTGACGCCCGTCGATGATCCCACGGCCTATGGGCTGGTCGAAACCGATCCCGATGGCCGCGTTCGGCGGTTCGTCGAGAAGCCCCGCCCGGACCAGATCACGACCAATCTGATCAATGCGGGCACCTACATCCTCGAGCCAGAGATCCTCGAGCACATCCCGCCGGACACGTACTATATGTTCGAGCGCGGGGTCTTCCCATCTCTGCTGGATCGAGGATCGCCGCTCTTCGGCTACCCTTCCGACTGCTACTGGATCGACATTGGAACGCCAGCCCGCTACATCGCAGTCCATCGCGATGTGCTGTCGGGAAGGGTCGAGCACCTGCGGGAAAGTATTCCGATCGGCACGGCAGTCACTGCGGGCGCAGGTACCCGCATTGATCCCGGCGCAACAATCAACGGACCGGTTGTCCTTGGAGAGGGGGTGCAGATCGAGGCGGGCGCTCGGGTGCGAGGTCCGGCGGTCATCGGCGATGGATGCCGCATCGGACCGGAGAGTGAAGTGGACGGCGCTATTCTCTGGCGGCAGGTCCGGCTGGGCGCCCGGGTCGTCCTCCGGGAATGTGTTATCGGTAATAATGCGACCGTCGACGACGATAGTGTCATCTCCGGAGGCGCGATCGTCTCCGACGGCTGTCGCATCGGCTGTCGGAACCATCTCGACCGCGCTGTTCGGATCTGGCCCGATGCATCGATCGCGCCCAATACGATCAGCTTCTGATCAGACGAGCCGTGCGAATTCCGCGGCTTTTCCGTGGAGGTAGCCGGAACACGGCGGATTCATCAATAGAAGCGGGGATATGTCCGGGGCCTTGCCGGCCCCGCGATGCAAGGGCAGGCATCAATTTCAGGCACAGGCTGAAAATCTGGGGGACGGGCCATCGGGCCCGGTAAGGAGATGAAAGGTTGCGCGTTCTGATCACTGGGGTGACCGGAATGGCCGGAAGCCACCTGGCCGAGTACCTCCTGACCCTCCCCGGCGTCGAGGTATTCGGAACCTACCGGTGGCGCAGTCGGATGGACAACCTGAGCGATCTGGCCGCCGCTGGCCGATTGAACCGCATTGCGGGCGGTGGGAACGTTCGGTCGGCCAGTGAACTGGCCGACCGAATCGCCGAAGAGGCACGACCCGACCAGCTCAACCTTATCTTCGGCGATCTGACAGATCCCTCCTCGATTCGGCGCCTCATCGCCGGCCTGCGACCGGATCGGATCTTCCATCTCGCAGCCCAGAGCTTCGTGCCGACCTCATGGGATGCGCCGGCTCAGACCATGGAGCTCAACGTGATCGGACAGATCAACCTGTTCGAGGCGATCCGCGAGGCCGGCATCGATCCCCTCATTCACGTCGCAGGGTCGAGCGAGGAGTATGGGCTGGTTCACCCGGATGAGGTGCCGATGAAGGAGACCAATCCACTCCGTCCGCTCAGCCCCTACGCGGTCAGCAAAGTGGCACAGGAGCTCCTCGCCTGGCAGTACTTTAAGAGCTACGGCCTGCGAACGGTCGTGACCCGCGGCTTCAATCACACCGGTCCCCGCCGGGGGGAGATGTTTGTGACATCCTCATTTGCCAAGCAGATCGCCCAGATCGAGAAGGGCCTTCGTCCCCCGGTCATTGAGGTCGGTGATTTGCAGAGCAAACGCGACTGGACCGACGTGCGGGATACCGTCCGCGCCTACTGGCTGGCCCTCGAACGTGGTGTACCCGGCGAGGTCTATAACGTTGGATCGGGGGTCTGCCGGAGCGTCGAGGAGATGCTCAAGATCCTGCTCCAGCAGACCGACCGCACTATCGACATCCGTGTTGATCCGTCACGCCTCCGTCCATCTGACGTCAAGATCCTGTGGTGCGACGCAACTAAGTTCCGCAACCAGACCGGGTGGCAGCCGGAGATCCCGTTCGAGACGACGATGCGTGACCTTCTGAACTACTGGCGCTGTCGGGTATAATCCGGCCACTACATCGCGATATGAAAGAGTAGCTGATGGCAGGATCAATCGCTTTCGGGACGGATGGATGGCGGGCAATTATCGCTGACGAATACACCTTCGCGAATGTCCGCCGATGCGCTCACGGTGTTGCAGAACTGCTCCGGCGCAAGGGACTGGCGGATCGGGGTGTCGTCATTGGATACGATACACGGTTCGAATCGGAGGATTTCGCGGCCGCTGCGGCCGAGGCGATCGCCGGAGCCGGGGTGAAGGTATACCTCTGTGCCCGCTCCGAGCCCACACCAGTCATCTCGTTCACCATCCGAGCATTCCAGGCCGGAGGCGGGGTCGTGATCACCGCGAGCCATAACCCGCCAGTCTACAACGGATTTAAGGTCCGCTCGGACTACGGCGGCGCGGCAGATCCCGAGACGATTGCCGAGCTGGAGAAGATCATCGCGGCGACCCCCTCCGAGCAGGTGACCACGATCCCGCGAGACGAGGCGATCAAGCGCGGTCTGATCGAAGAGGTACGGCCCGCGGATGCCTACCTCACCCATCTGGGCGAGCTTGTTGATTTCGAAAATATTCGCCGCGCCCGCCTCACCGTTGTGATCGATCCGATGTATGGCGCAGGCATGGGGTGGTTCCCGCGCATGCTCGGCGGCCAGATACTCAAGCTGATCGAGATTAATGGCGAACGAAATCCGTGGTTCGGGGGGGTCAATCCCGAGCCGATCAGCCGCAATCTCCAGAAGCTGTTGAGCACGGTCCGCGACGTGCGCGCCGATGTCGGCCTGGCCACCGATGGCGATGCTGATCGGCTCGGTGTGTGCGACGAGAACGGCCAGTTCATTAATCAGCTCCGGGTATACAGCCTGCTCGCTCTCTATCTGCTCGAGGTGCGCGGCTGGCGCGGTCCTATCGTGAAGACGCTGTCGACGAGCTCAATGCTCGACCGACTCGGCCAGCTCTACGGTGTGCCAGTCTATGAGACCCCCGTTGGCTTCAAGTACGTGGCCCCCAAGATGCTCGAGACAAACGCACTAATCGGCGGCGAGGAGAGTGGCGGCTATGCCTTTCGCGGTCATATTCCTGAGCGTGACGGCATCCTGGCCGGGTTGTTCCTCCTCGATATGATGGTCCGTCTCGGCAAGTCGCCGTCTCAGCTTGTGGAGTACCTGTTCTCCAAGGTTGGACCCCACTTCTACGACCGGCTGGATCTTCATTTTCCCGCGGGTGAGCGGGGCGAGATCACCGCTCGTCTGGACCGCGCTGAACCGGACTCTATCGCCAGTGTCGGCGTCGCGCAGGTCCTGCGAGCTGACGGCTACAAGTACGTCCTCGACGATGGGAGCTGGCTTCTGATTCGCTTTAGCGGGACCGAGCCGATCATGCGCATCTATGCTGAGGCCGAATCGCCTGAGCGCGTTCAGGCACTGCTCGCCGCGGGCCGCTCACTGGCGGGTGTCTAGTTAGAACGCCGTCGCGGTCAGTCAGCGGCAGGACAGGATCACCGCCCGCGCCCGGTGCCCGCGAGAAGATGGGCGGGAAGCTGACATTAAAATCGAGGGGAGAGGGTGCTCGCATTCGCAGAGGGCGATTGACACTGCAAAGTGGACGGACTTATAATCAAAATGGCCGAGGGTAATCGGGAGATGGCTTGATCGCAACCGTTTTTCTCGCGGCGCGAACGGTCGAGTTCTCGGTGAGGGGCACCGCGCCCTGATGACGCGCGGTGCCCCTTGCTTTTTCCGCAAAAACGAGAGCAAGGGGGATCGCGATGCAGTCAAGCCTGATCGGGAAGATCGAGAAGGCAAAGCGGTACGCGCAGGAGCCGGAACGTGTACGGTTTGGCCGATTCGAGGCAACATTCCACGGCGAACACGACGAATATACCGTCACCTACGCGGACAGCCGGTGGCACTGCACATGCGCGTTCTTCGCGGGCTGGAACGTGTGCAGCCACACCCTGGCTCTGTACAAACTGCTGATGCCGATGCTTCCCAAGGATGCCGCGCCAGCGGCTCTGGGCACGACGGTGACAGCCTAGGCTCCTGGCTTACTGATGCGGGGGCATCCTGCAGATGGGATGCCCCCGCATCGGGCCCCTACTTCTTCTTTCCGCTTTTCTTCGCTTCCTGCTGCTTACGCTTCTTCTCAGCCGCCTTCGGTCCCTTGTCGCCCATCGCCCGATCCTCCTCATCGTCAAAGAGTATGTGACGAGCCAGCCATGGCCGGCTGGCCACTGCCACCTCACTCGCCCAGATTCTCCTCGTCGAGGTCGGTGATCTCGATCTGCTCCTCCGCTTCCTCCTCGGCCTCTCCGCCGAACTCGGCCTCTTCGAGCTCGCTTTCCTCCTCCTCCTCGAGCTCGTACTTCAACAAGGTCTCGCGGATATAGGGGCGAACTCCTGCGGCCTCGCCACGGATCGGGAAGGAGACCTTGCCAACATTCGCAGGGGACTGGTAGGTCTCGCGGATGAAGACACGGAGATTGCCGTCCTCGTTTGCCATAACCGCGGCCACGTACTGGTTGCCCCCACGCATCAGATCGACCAGCCGCTGTGCCACCTTTGGCTCGAGCTCGCCGAGGTATTCGCCGGCCAGTGTCTCGACCTTGAGCATGCGCCCATCAATGCGCAGGTTGAGCTGATCACCGGCCGTGACCTTGGCCAGGACCTCTGGCGGCGCCGGATGCACAAGCGAGACGACGCCGGTCTTGCCGGTCTCGGCGATGAACATGCGGGGATCAACCTTCTCGCGCGGCGGTGGAGCCTCTTCGACCTTCAGGGAGGCCAGCCGGCTCAGGTTCTTCCGCGCGATAGTATTGGTCGGGTCCAGATCGATCGTCTTCTGATACGCCTCTCGGGCCTCTCGGTAGCGACCGAGTTCGGTCAGGGCTCGGCCGAGGCGATTCAGAGCATCCGTATCATCCGGGAAGAGTTCGAGAATCGCCTGATTCACCTTGACCGCCTCTTCCCAGCGGTTCTGCATCGCGAGGGCGATCGCCTGGTCCACCCAGCGTCGCCGCAGTTTACTTCGTTCCTCCGTTTGATAACTCGCCATCCAGCGTGCTCCTCTGGGTGATCAGGGTAAAAGATGCGAGGAATTGTACGTGATCGCCACGTGATTTGCAAGGCATCTCCCGGCCGCCTTCGCGGCCGGGTGTCCGCCGGACCGACCGGGTGAGCGTCAGGCCGCCATACCGTCCGCGATCGGCGTGCATTTCCCGTGCCTCGCTCAGCGAAGCCAGAGCCCTCCGGCGATGACTGCGACGAGCCCCAGGCCAACGACAGCCAGGTGCTCGGTCAGGATGCGCGGCCCGAAGATGCCCTCCAGACGTGCCCGGATGATCCCCGTGACGGCATAGAAGACCAGGAGGAGAATTGCCCCTCCGGTCAGTGCGCCCAGAACCCAGTAATTCAGAGCCCAGGTGACCTCGCCGAGGATCAGGCCAACGACCGCAACGTACAGCCACCGGGTCCTGGCCTCTCCGACATCGCGAAAGAGCTCAGCCGCAATGAGCGCGCTCGTCAGCAGGATCGCGGTAGCCGAGAAAATGCTGCGCACCTTGGGGGCAAAGATCGCGGTGTAGAGAGCAAAGGCGATCGCATAGGAAATCAGGTTAAGGACGAGGCGCCCCCGCGCGGAGCGGGGATGATCACGCCGTGCTGTCAGATACTCGGCGTACAGGGCCAGCCCCAGGAGCAATGCGGCGGCGAGCAGGCCACCTGCTGCTGCCACGCCGTGGGCAAAGACCGGCAGACGCAGGAAAAGGAAGCTTCCCAGCACGATCAAAGAAGGGAGAACCAATACGGTCAGCGGCAGATCAGCTCTGCTCCGGGCGCGGTCGCCCCGGAGCACCTGACTGGTCCCGACGCAGGTCGTCACGATCAGCAGGGCCAGGAACCCCCACACAACCGGCGGATTCATCGCCAGCGAAAGACCCAGGCCGAGGGTGACCAGGGCAACAAGGCTGGCCAGACGCTCATTCAGAGACATCGCGCGATTACCCCCTCACGGCATGCGCGTTGCACGGTTGGACGCTATTGCGCTATACTGTGATACACCGAACACAATGGAGTACAACCCTGAGTCGCGAATCGACGGCTGAGGGCCCCATGGTTCTCGCGGCTGGGCCGGTTCCGCCTCCGACCGGCGATGACGTCTCCGCGGCGGCCGTCGAGACCGCCTCGCCCGCGTCGGTTAGCTCCGCAACCCGAACGACCACCCTCTTTGCGCGCCTCCTCCGGACCTGTCGTCAGTACCTCCCCGAGTCGGGGCTGGCCTTGATCGAGCGGGCCTTTGCCCGAGCATCGGCCGCCCACGAGGGGCAAGAGCGCGACAGCGGCGAACCGTACATACATCATTGTATCGAAACCGCTCAGATCCTGGCGGATTTCCGGCTGGAGGCCGTGGCGATCGCCGCGGCGCTCCTCCACGACGTCCTGGAGGATACCGCGGTCACTGCAGACGATCTGCGGGGCGAGTTTGGCGATGAGGTTACCCGCCTCGTTGAGGGGGTGACCAAGCTCAGCAGCTTCGGATTCGGTGATCTTGCGCCGGTGGATGGGGCAGACGGACGGCGCCGCGACCGCGCGCGCACCCTGGCAATCCAGGCAGAGAACCTGCGCAAGCTCTTCCTGGCGATGGCCGATGACATCCGGGTCGTCCTGATCAAGCTGGCTGATCGGGTGCACAACATGCGCACCCTGCAGGTCCTCGAACCCGAGCGGCGAACCCGGATCGCCCGGGAGACCCTGGAGATCTACGCCCCGCTCGCCGCTCGCCTCGGCATCTGGCAGATGAAGTGGCAGCTGGAGGACCTGGCGTTTCGCCACCTCGATCCGGCTGCCTACCGTCGCATCTCCCGGGCCCTGGCCGCGACGCGCGCCGAGCGCGAACGATACATCGCTCAGGCTGTGGCCCAGCTCAGCGCCGAGATCGCCCGGGCTGGCCTGCGGGCGCGAGTGACCGGACGTCCAAAGCACCTCTACAGCATCTACCGGAAGATGCTGAAGACCGGCCTTGATGTTACCCAGCTCCACGACCTCCTGGGCGTGCGCGTCATTATCGACGGCACCGAGGCCGACTGCTACACCGCGCTGGGGGTTGTCCACCAGACCTGGGTTCCGATTCCGACCCCGACCGGCGAGTCGGGCTTCCGTGATTACATCGCCGTGCCCAAGGAAAACGGCTACCGATCCCTCCATACTACTGTGATGGGACCGGAAGGGCGTGCTCTCGAGGTTCAGATTCGGACCGAGGAGATGCACCGTGACGCCGAATACGGTGTCGCCGCGCACTGGCGATACAAGGAGGGCGCGGCACGTGACATCAAGTTCGAGCAGCGCATCGCCTGGATCCGGCAGTTGCTCGACTGGCAGAACGAGATGTCCGGAAGCGCCCAGGAGTTCGTCGAGTCGCTCAAGTCGGATGTCCTGCGCGATCAGGTCTACGTCTTCACGCCGCGTGGTGAGCTGCGTGAACTCCCCGCGGGCTCAACGCCGATTGACTTCGCCTACCGCATTCACACGGACATCGGACACCGCTGCATCGGTGCAAAAGTGAATGGTCGGCTGGTGCCGCTCGACTATCAGATCCGTAACGGCGATGTCGTCGAGATTCTGACCTCAAAGACCCCGAAGGGACCAAGCCGCGACTGGCTCAATCCAAACCTCGGCTACGTCAAGACTGCGCACGCGCGGGAGAAGATCCGCCAGTGGTTCAAGCGCCAGGAGCGTGCGGAGAATATCGAGCGCGGTAAGGACCTGCTGGAGAAGGAGCTCTCACGTCTGGGGCTCCCGCTGACGAAGATCGAGGAGGTGCTTGCACACTTCCACCTGGACAAGGTGGAGGATCTATACGCCGCCGTCGGTTGTGGCGAGATCAGCACCCAGGCCGTCGCTGTTCGACTGGCGGGGGAGGAGACGACGACTGAAGACGAGCTTGTCTCGTCTGGCACGGTCGTCCCGGAGGCCGGCGTCGTACATGGTCTGCGGGTTATGGGTGTCGGCGACCTGCTCACCCGGCTTGCGCGCTGCTGCAGCCCGGTGCCCGGCGATCCTATCATCGGATTCATTACGCGCGGTAACGGCGTGACCGTCCACCGGGTTGACTGTCCGAACATCGAGCATCTGACCGATCGCGAGCGGTTGGTAAACGTCGAGTGGGGCCGCCTGCGCCAGCAGGTCGTGCCGGCGTCGATCCGTCTGGAAGCCTGGGACCGAGACGGGCTACTGCGCGATGTAGCGGCGCTCGTCGCCGAGGATCGCGTGAACATGACCTCGGTCAGCGCCGTTACCCACCCAGATCACACCGCGACAATCCGCGCAACGCTCGAGATCGATGATATTCGGACGCTCAGCCGGATCCTGAGCCGTCTTGAACGCATCAAGGGCGTCCGGTCGGTCACGCGGGATGTATCGTAACCCCCGGAGCCATCCCCCTGGCAATCAATCCGCAAGAAGCTCGACCCGTGCGACATCGCTCCGATAGCCGTGGCCGGACGCCGTGAACTCGATCCATAGGATCTCAGCCGGGCGCGGCGAGACGACCGCGGGATCAAACAGGTTCACGCTGACATCGGTCCACTGGTTGCGGATGACCAGGTCGGCGTTCGGCGTCGGATGGTGATCGGTGTTCTGGATGTAGAAGCCGCGGAGCCAGTCGGCCTCGTTACCGGCGCTATCCCGATAGTGGATGTGGACCATCAGGGGATACTCTGATCCCAGGATACCCCCGCCGGAAAGGGTCTGATCGAGGATGCGCATCTGGAAGTTGAGGCGGAGCATCTGGTGATCGGTGACGTCCACGTCGACCGCCTTGTGAATGAATGTTTCGGCGTGCTTCACCGATCCGGTGCGGGAGAACTCGACGTACGGGAAGCCCTCCGCCGCTCGTCCCTCCGGATTCCGAACCGTCACCGTGCCGGGCACAGTATCCTCAAGACCGCGATTGCCCTGCTGCCAGCCCTCCAGCCCGGCACTGAAATCGCCATTACTGAGAAGGTTGTGAATGCTTGGTTCGGGTTTCGACGGCAATCCCCCTCGCGCCACCTTCACCCACTCGCCGCGTAAGGCCTCCACCGCCTGCCCCCCTGCACTGACCGTGGCAGAGCCAGAGGTAACTGTAACCGTGGTCAATCCGTTCGCGACCTCAACCCGATAACTTCCCTCGCGCAGGAGAACACTCGCCTCGGGGGTCTGGAGCTCGAACCGGCGCGATGTCGTTGCGGGCAGGGCAACCTCGTACCGTGCGTGTCCCTGGTCCTGGGCAAGGGTAATCCGGGTGTCATTCGCCGTGTAGGTCGTGGATCGGGAGGTCAGAATGCGCAGGGTCGTCTCTGGCCATAGACGGATATTACTCCCATCGAAGAACGAGAGGAGGGCCTCCGAATCGGCAGGGGTGCGGATCCGGCCCCCTTCAGAGATCTCGCTCCCGCCGACGGCGTTTACCTCCTGCCGGGACCCCGGCGGCAACCAGAGGGCCGTCCCCTTGATGACATCCAGCCGCACCCGCCGCTCACTCATTGCGTGAGCGCGGTACCAGCCAATCGCCTGGGGAATCCCTGCGACCAGAAGGCAGAAGAGTGCGAACGAGATGCCGAGCACCGTCCAGGCAAGACGCTCGGCATCTCGTTCATCGATTCGCCGCTCCTCGGCTAATCCTCGTCCGGCAGGCGCTCTTTGCGCTTTCGCGGGACCACCTCCACGACCATTGGCGTCGTGTCCTCGCGAGAGATCGGTTTGACCTTCGCGTCCTTCTTCGGCTTGCGCTGCATGCGCGCGGGACGGTCCTTGTTTCCCATAGTCCTCCCCCTGGTCGATATCCATCACCGGACGCCCCTACGTGACGAGACCATCACCCCGGCGGCCATCCCATGCGTCGACCACCGAGGAGATGGAGATGCAGGTGCGCGACGCTCTGCCCCGCATCCTCGCCGTGGTTGGCAACGACACGGTAGCCGCGCTCGGCAATCCCTTCCTGTTCAGCGATCTTGCCGATCACCTCGATCATATGGGCCAGCAGATCACCATCGGCTCTCGTGAGCCGGGCAATCGACTCGATGTGCCGATTGGGAACAACCAGGATGTGCGTCGGCGCCTGGGGATTGATATCACGAAAAGCCGTTACCTCGCTGTCCGCGTGCACGATGGTCGCCGGAACGCGACGGGCCACGATCTCACAAAAGATGCACGCCATGTTCTCTCTCCTGGTCCTTGCCGAGCGCGGTGATCCCGCTCGCTATCGGCTTGCCGCGCCGAGCGGGAGTACGTGCACCGGCGGTATTCTGCCGGCGCACGGGGGACCAGCGATCTCGCCCAGGACCCCGTCCTCGACGACGCGCACGATGCGGACGGGAACCAGTTCATTGGCAAGATCATCCGCGCTCTTGACTTTAACCCGAACGTAGTTGTCGGTCAAACCCTCCCAGGCAGTATCTCCGTCGGGCAGGCGGAGCTGCTCCTCAAAGAGAGCGGTCAGGGTCTGGCCAATCCATTGCGCGCGATAGGCGCGTGCGCTTTCTGCGGCGAGCCGGAGCATGCGCTCCGTTCGCTCCCGCTTGACCTCTGGCGCGATCTGGCCAGGGAGCTTCGATGCAGTCGTTCGGCGGCGCGGTGAGAATGGGAACACGTGAATCTGCGCGAACTGCTGTTCCTCGACGAAACGGTAGCTGATCTCGAACTCCGCCTCGGTTTCGCCGGGGAAGCCGACCATAACATCAGTCGTGATTGCGACGCCGGGGACAGCCGCTCGGATCCGTTCGACCAGGCGGTGGTATTCCTCAGCGGTGTAGCGGCGCCGCATGCGGCGCAGGGTCGCATCACAGCCGCTATCAAGCGCAAGGTGGAAATGCCGGCACAGCCGCGGATTCTCCCAGAGTGCCAGCAGACGGTCATCGAAGTCCTCCGGCTCAATCGACGAGAGGCGGAGGCGCTCTACTCCGGTCTCCTCCAGCACCCGGAAAACCAGCTCCCGGAGGCTCAGCGGGGGATGAAGATCAGCCCCGTAGGTTCCCATGTGGACCGCTGTCAGCACGATCTCCCGATGTCCCGCCGCGACGAGATCAGCAACACGGCGGATGACCTCATCCGGGGGTACGCTGCGCGCCCGCCCCCGGGCGTATGGAACGATGCAGAAAGCACAGAACTTGTCACAGCCGTCGGCAATCTTCACGAATCCGCGATGACGCGGGCCAAACATCCGAGGCACCCCACCCAGTGCCTCCAGGGGCTGTTCAGCCTCGCCTTCCAGAGCCTCGTGGACCAGCTCCACCAGTCGGGGCTTGTCCCGGTTGCCGATGATCAGGTCGACCTCAACCATTCGGGCCAACTCGTCCGGCGCAACCGCGGCGTAACAGCCCGTCGCGACGACCAGCGCGGCCGGGTTCTGGCGCCGGGCATGCCGGAGGAGCTGGCGCGACTTCCGATCCGCCACGTGCGTCACACTGCACGTGTTCACGATATAAACATCAGCAACCGAGTCGAAATCGACGATCTCGTAGCCGCGCGCGGCAAACTGGCGCATCCACTCGTCAGAGTCGGCCTGATTTACCTTACAGCCAAGCGTGGTCAGGGCAACGGTGCGGTTCGACCGGTGACTCATCGATCTTCACTCCAGATCTCCGCCGTGAGCCAGCACCAGTGTCGCGCCAACGATCGGTGCGGTCTCGGCACGAAGGATGCGCGGACCCAGTCCCACCGGAATAATGCCATACGCGCTGGCCGTGGCGATCTCATCCTCGGTGAACCCTCCCTCTGGTCCGGTAAACAGATTGACCACGAAAGGACGGGTATTCTCGCGTGCATGGGCGGCCAGCGCGGCGCGGAGGCTGCTCCGCTCGCCTCGTTCCCAGGCGATAAACGATAGACCCCGTCCGCGAACCTGCTCGCAGGCCTGTTGGAAAAGCATTGCTGGTTGCAGGCTCGGCAGACGGCCGCGTTCAGACTGCTCGGCTGCCTCGGTGATAATCCGTTCCCAGCGTGCCTGCCGGTGCTGGGGCACGATCGATCCGACTACACACCGTTCGCAGATTATCGGGACAAATCCACTCACCCCGATCTCAGTACACTTCTGAAAGACAAGCTCGAGCTTGTCCCCCTTGAGGAGAGCGGTGTACAGGGTTAGCTTTGTCCGCGGCTCATTTGGTGCCAACCGCCGCGCGATAACTGTTCCCCAGGTAGCCTCAGGATGCACCTGATCGAGGCGCACCTCATACAGCCAGCCCTGGTTATCGAGCACGATGACCCGCTCGCCAACCCGAGCACGCAAAACCGTCGCGATCTGGCGGGACTGGTCCCGGGCGAACTCCACCTGTCCGCGATCAATCGCTCGGGGCGATACGAAGAAGCGCTGCACCTCAGCTCGTTCCCGGCCACCGTCCAAGAAAGGTTATCCAGTCGCCATCAGTGAAGCGCCGGAGGCAAAGTCCCAGATCGGCCAGGCGATCAGCAACCTCATCGGCGCGATCGGCGATAATCCCTCCGGCAATGAGAGAGCCGCCGGGACGGAGCCGCGCCCGGAGGGCCGGGGCAAGCTCCAGAATGACCCGGGCAATGATGTTTGCGACCACGATATCGTACAGCTCGCCGGGCGGAACCGCCTCTACGCTCCCGGCCAGAACCTGAATCCGGTCCTCCTCACCACTGGCCCGGACATTTGCCCGCGCCGTCTCAACCGCGATGGGGTCGATGTCAGTCGCCACGATGTGCCGGGCCCCGAGGGCAGCCGCGGCGAGCGCGAGGATGCCCGAGCCCGTTCCGACATCCAGCACGTCCGTGCCGGGATGAACAACCTCCTCGAGCAGGGCCAGACACCGCCGGGTTGTAGGGTGCAGACCGGTCCCGAAGGCGCTCCCTGGATCAATTGTAACCACGACGTCACCCGGCCGCGGTGCATCATCGAGCCAGGAGGGACGGATTACCAGGCGGCGCCCGACCCGGAAGGTCCGGTAGTGGCGCTTCCAGGCCGCCGACCAATCTTCCTCGGCGATCTCGCGTGCTTCCAGATCCCCGACCGGCCAGATTGCGCGCAGGTGCCACAGGCCTTCGGCAGCCACGCGCTGTCGCTCCTCCGCCTGCTCATCAAGCGGGATGTATGCCCGAACGACCGCCGACGGCCCGCTCACCACCGCCTCATCCGAGATCTCGCGGATCTCTGGCTCGATCGCAACGCCGCCGGGTGCGACCCGCGAGAACACCTCGCTCACCGCCTCGACGGCCTCCGCGTCGACGCGGGCGGATAGTTCCAGCCAGCGCACCGACTCAATCTCCGCCGAAGACGTCCTTGAACTTCTCGAAGAAGCCGCGATCCTCGTGCGGTTCGTGACCAAACGTGCGGGCGAGCTTCTGGAACAGGTCGCGTTGCTCGTCGGTAAGATGCTGAGGAATCACCACCCGCACCCGGACGAGCAGATCACCGCGCCCGGAGGAGCGGAGATGAGGAACCCCCCGACCAGCCAGGCGGATCACGCGTCCCGACTGGGTACCGGCCGGTATGCGGACCCGAACGGGTGGACCCTCCGGCGTGGGAACCTCCACCTCATCGCCCAGGGCGGCCTGGGCTACGTTGATCGCCAGGTCATAGATAAGGTCTACTCCCTGGCGTTTCAGCGACGGGTGCGGAGCAACCGAGACAGCGACATAGAGATCGCCCGCCGGGCCGCCACGGAGCCCGGGCTCTCCCTCGCCCGCCAGACGGATCTGCTGGCCATCGTCAATACCGGCCGGCACCGTCACAAGGACGCGGTGCATCGCACGGACCCGGCCAGAGCCGCGGCACTCCTGACAAGGCGTCAGGATCACCCGCCCTTCGCCGTGGCACCGCTCGCAGATCGTGACGCTCACGAACTGGCCGATAATCGACTGCTGGACGCGTCGGATCTCACCGGTGCCGTTGCACGATGGGCATCGGCTCGGCTGCGTCCCCGGTTCCGCTCCCGTTCCGGCGCAACGGTCGCACTGCTCCCAGCGCGGCACCTCGATCGTCTTCTCACAGCCGAAGACCGCCTCTTCGAAGGTCAGGCGGAGATCAACCCGGAGATCGGCACCACGCTGCGCTCGACGGCTGGTGGTCGTGCGCGTCCCGGTGCCGAAGAAGGTCTCGAAGATTTCATCAAAGCCGAAACCGCCGAAGCCTCCGAACCCCGATGAAGCGGCACCAACTCCTTGATGACCGAACTGATCGTACTCGCGGCGCCGCTGGGGATCGCTTAGAACCTCGTAGGCCTCGTTGATCTCCTTGAACTTCTCATTGGCATCGGCGCTGTGATTACGGTCGGGGTGATACTGGAAGGCGAGCTTCCGAAAGGCCTTGCGGATCTCTTCCTCGGTCGCGTTCCGCGGTACCCCGAGCACCTCATAGTAGTCGCGCTTCGTTGGCATCTTCCATCATCGAGCGCTGCGACAGGTTCATCGAACGCGGGAAGTCAGTACATTGTAGCAGATTTACGGACAAGACAGCAAGGATTCAGCCAGGCGATGACACCCCTCCCCGGAGGCGATTGGCCGTTTGCACGCAGGGCGGGAATGTCTGGCAATCGGGGAGGCCGCGTCTGCGGGTGCGGGGCGTCAGAAGGTACGATACGGAGCCGTGCCGCAAATGCACCCCGGCGGACGGAACAAACCGACAGGGAAACGATCCGGTGCGCTCGTAGACAGCGGGCGCGCCGGATCGTGGGGCAGTCATTTCACCACTTGCGGGGACCAAGCGGACGGCGGCCTCCCTCCCGGCCGTTTCCCTCCGAGGAGCGCCGCTCACCGCCCGGGCCGCGTCCGGAGGGGCCTCCACCGCCGGTCGCCCCTCGTCCACCGCCGGACGGGCGCCGCTCGCCGTGCGGCTGTCCGCGATGGCTCGCAGCCGCACCGGCAGGTGCCCGTGTGGTAGTCCCTTCCAGGACCGCCCGCCGGGACAGGTTCACCCGACCCTGCGAGTCGATCTCGATCACCCGCACCATAATCTCGTCGCCGACGCTGACCACATCCTCCGGACGCGAGACGCGGTAGTCAGCCAGCTCGGCCAGGCGAACCAGCCCTTCCTTTCCAGGGAAGATCTCAACGAACGCGCCGAAGTTGGTAATGCGGGTCACCTTGCCCAGGTAGTCCGCGCCGATCTCGACATCGCGGCTGAACCGCTCGATCGCCGCCAGGGCCCGGCGCGCGCCTTCCGGATCGACGGAGGAGATATAGACCGTGCCGTCATCCTCGATATCGATCTTCACATTGTGCTCGTCCTGCAGGCTCCGGACATTCTTGCCGCCCGGCCCGATCAGCTGACCGATCTTATCCACCGGGATCTTGGTCCGGTAACTCCGCGGCGCGTAGGGCGACAGCTCTGGACGGACCTCGGCGATTGTCTCAAGCATACGCCCGAGGATAAACAGCCGGGCATCGCGCGCCTGGAGCAGGGCCTGGCGCAGGATCTCGTGGGTCAACCCCTTAACCTTGATGTCCATCTGCAGGGCGGTGATGCCCGTCGCCGTCCCGGCGACCTTGAAATCCATGTCGCCCAGGTGATCCTCGATGCCCTGGATATCGGTCAGGATCGCGAACCGACCGTTCTCGTCAGTGACCAGGCCCATCGCGATTCCCCCGACCGGTGCCTTGATCGGAACCCCCGCGTCCATCAGGGCAAGCGTGCTACCACACACACTGCCCATGGAGGTGGAGCCGTTGGAACTCAAGACCTCTGAGACAAGACGGATCGTGTAGGGAAACTCGTCTGCGCTCGGAATGACCGGCACCAGGGCGCGCTCGGCAAGGGCACCGTGACCGATCTCGCGCCGCCCCGGCGCTCCCAGACGCCGCACCTCACCCACGCTGAACGGCGGCATATTGTAGTGGTGCATGAACCGCTTGGACTCCTCGAGCCCGAGCCCCTCGATGATCTGCTCGTCTGCCGTGCTACCCAACGTGGCGATCGTCAGCACCTGGGTCTGACCGCGAGTGAAGAGGCCGGAGCCGTGGGTCCGGGGCAGGATGCCGACCTCACAGGAGATCGGCCGGATCGTGGTCAGATCACGCCCATCGGGACGCCGCCCCTCGTCGAGGATAGCGCGGCGCACGATATCGTGTTCCAGCTCCTCGATGACCTGGGCCACGTCTTTCTCGCGAGTTCCCTCGCCCAGCGCGGCCGTGATCTCAGAGATCAGCTGACGGCGCGCGTCCTCGCGTGCCTTCTTATCCGTCTGGTAGATGATCGGCTCCAGGCGGTCGCCAACAGCCTTCTGGACCGCCTCCCGAAACTCGGCCGGCAGCTCGTGTACTACAAAGGAGAACTTGGGCTTGCCGATCTCGGCGCGCATCCGGTTCTGCAACTCAACGATCGGCTGGAGCGCCTCGTGGCCGACCTTCAGCGCGTCGAGCATAACCTCTTCCGGAATCTGGTTCGCGCCTGCCTCGACCATCACGATCGCATCGCGCGTACCAGCGATCGTGAGCTCGAGATCGCTCTCGGCCATCCGAGACGCCTCGGGATTGATGACCAGCTCGCCCCGAATATAGCCGACCTTGACCGCGCCGACCGGCCCCTCGAATGGGATATCCGAGATGGTCAGAGCGGCCGAGGCACCAATAATCGAGAGGACATCAGGCTCGTTCTCCTGATCTGCTGAGAGAACTGCCACGATCACCTGAACGTCATTGCGAAATCCCTTCGGAAAGAGCGGGCGGATCGGGCGATCGGTCAGACGGCAGGTAAGAATCGCCTGTTCGCTCGGTCGCCCCTCGCGCTTGAAGAATCCACCGGGGATCTTGCCTGCAGCGTAGAGCCGCTCCTCATAGTCAACAGTGAGGGGGAAGAAATCCACGTCGGGGCGCGGCTCGCGGGCAGCAGTCGCTGTTGCCAGGACGACAGTATCGCCATAGCGAACGGTCACTGCTCCGTTCGCCTGGCCAGCGAGCTTGCCGGCTTCAATAATGAGCGCGCGCTCACCGACCATCGTCTCGTAACGGTGTACCATTGGGTCTGTAGCCTCCCATAATACGAAAGGACCCAGGGGGTTCGTCCCTGGGCCTATCACGTCCACATCGGATGAGAGTTATTTCCGTAAGCCAAGACGGTTGATAATGTTCTGGTACCGGGTAACATCCTGCCGGGTCAGATAGCGTAGATAGCGGCGGCGCTGACCAACCAGCTTGAGGAGCCCGCGGCGTGAATGGTGATCCTTCTTGTGCACCTTGAGATGCTCAATAAGCTGGTTGATCCGCTCCGTGAGGAGCGCGATCTGGACCTCGGGCGACCCTGTATCATTTGGGTGGATGCGATATTCATCAATAATTGCGGCTTTCTGGCTCTTGTCCAGGGGCATGCCGCGATCTCCTTTCCTCCCCGCCGTCACCAGTCACCCGCGCAACACCACGCAGATACTCGATCGATCCCATGGGGCGGTTCTGGTACGTGCTGGATCCGTCTTGTCTCCTTCATGTATGACCAATTGATTATAGCATGGTGGGCCTCTCGTGGCACCACTCTTTCTATACCGCTCCCTGAAGCGCGTGCCAGGCTACTTGACGACAATCAGGCACATTTGCTAGCATGACCCTGGAACTGGAGAGGTGGCCGAGTGGTTGATGGCGGCTGTCTTGAAAACAGCTAGGTGATGAGCCTCGGGGGTTCGAATCCCTCCCTCTCCGCCCTCAATGGTTTGCCCAACCGTGCTCGCTCCGCTGGGCACGTGCTGTCAGCGTGTTGTCAGTCGCCTGGAACCGAGGCCCGCCAGGGATGTCCTGACGGGTTTGGGTGTCGTATCCTCGAGCGCGTCAGGTCGCTCATCCTGGCCATGGCCATGCCATGGGCTGTCCCGTACAGTACCGGCGCTTCGCGCTTTGATAGGCCCAGACATCGATCCGGGACAAGCCGCCTGAGTCCTCCCTTACAAGCCGTTCATGAAAAGCCGTCCATGAATGATCCGGCCCTGGCCGAAATCGTGCTCCGTGCACCGGCGAGGATCAAGTCAGCGGAGACAAAGCCATGGCCCAAATGGCTCCGACGCCATTTCGCCTTACCAAGCATCAGACGGCCGAAGCACTTGCGCTCCTGGAGGAGCGCAAGTGGGGACATCGCCTCACATCCCAGGAGCTTGCCCAGCGGGCTGACGTCGAACTCGATGTGGTGAACTCGATCGAGCGTCACCTGCCGCTCACCGACCCTCACCCGATCGAGCGCGTCGCACATGCCCTCGGCATCACGCCAGAGTTGCTCCGCAAGATCGCCGCGCTCGACGATATCACCCCCGACGAGTGGGCAACTTTTGCAGAATGCGCGCGCACTTCACCCCCGGGCGAGCCGGTGCCCTCCCGGTGCGAGCACCTGGGTTTTCGCCGCATCTGGCGGTGATCGGCTCGGCAGGCTGATCACCGCCACGTTCATTCGACAATCTGCCACTCGCGACCGATGTCGCCCATGCCCTCGTAGCCGTTGGGCGTGACGGCGACAACATCCTCAATCTTGACGTGCCCAACGGATGGATGGAGGAACTCGGTCTCGATCGAGAGCACCATGCCGGCCTCAAGCCGTCGGTCGCTCCGCGTGGCAATCATCGGCTGCTCATGCGATACCATGCCAATACCGTGCGCGACGAAGCGCCCAATCTCAGCATGCGGGAGAGCGTGGAGGGCTTCCTCACCAGCCTCGGCCAGCTCGCGATAGGTCGTACCGGGCCGCACAAACTTCCGGATATCGTTCTGGAGCTGGAGGCACTCTGCGTGGAGCTCGCGCGCCAGCGCGCTGGGCTCGCCACGGGACCCGAGACGGCAGATGTCCGCCAGGTAGTCACCAATTTCACCACCGCAGTCGAGATGAAGGATCTGGCCGCGCTCCCAGACCATCGATGAAGGAGCTCGCAGGAAGCTTGGGCCAGCGCAGGTAAAGGACCACAGGAACTCGATACCGCGGCTGGCCATCTGGTAGGCCACCACGGAGGACAGCTCTCGCGTCGTGATCCCGTCATGGGCAGCCCGGAAGGTCGCCTGGATCGCGCCAGCCACGCCCTCGGCGACGCGCCGCAAGGTGGCAAGCTCGTCTGGCGTCTTGATAGCACGCAGTTCGTGGAGGAGATCGGTCGCGTCGACAAACCGTGCGTGGGGAAGATCGCGCTGGAGTGACTGGAACGCATCCGCCGGGAGAAACGGGAGTTCAACGCCAATCGTCGCATTCGGGCCAACTCGATCCTTCAGAAGCGACGCCGCCACGCGAGCCGAGTTCGGACCATTCCCCCCATTCAGATGGATTGCTGGTATCCAGATCGGCATCGCCTCGAGCTGTCTCTTCTCCCCCATGCCCCCCACGTAGAATGCCGCGTCGAAGCGGCCACGCGGGATGCCAACAAACGGTACGTACTGACCGCTTCCACCGCGGGTCGCCAGCGCATGGAAGTGGTCGTAGTAGCCTCCCGTGAGATAACGGACGTTATGGCGACTGCTGACAAGCAGGGCATCAATCCCCGCTTCCTCGAGCAGGCCGCCCAGCTTTGCTCCATCGAACGGGACGGTGGCCATGGCAGCTCCCCCTTATCTCTCGAAAGTCGGGCAGTCCGGCCGCCATGCTACTGCACCAGCTGCCCCGGGGGCAATGGCCGTCCAGGCGGCCTCATGGAGAGGCAACCGATTCTACGCCTCCGGTGCCGAGCGCCGTCCGATAGACTTCCTCGTAGCGATCGACCATGGCCTTGACCGAGAACCGATCATCAACCCACCGACGGCAGGTATGGCGATCGATCAGCGAGGCCGCTTCTTCAGCCCGCCGCGCCATGTCTACTGTACTGGCGCAGAGAAAACCGTTCACCCCATCGCAAATCAGCTCGGGTGCTGCGCCGCACGGGTATGCCAGCACGGGCGTGCCGGTCGCCAGGGCCTCGATGATGACCAGGCCAAATGGCTCCGGCCACCGCAGTGGGCAGAGCAGGGCCAGAGCCCCTGCGAGAAACTGCCGTTTCTCGCGCTCATCGATCTCTCCAATAAACTCGACGAGCGGCGGTCGGAGCCGGGGACGGATCTGCCGCTCAAAGTAGTCGCGTTCCCACGGATTGATCCGGGCGGCAATCTTGAGAGGAATACCAGTGCGCTCCGCCACCTGGATCGCATCCAGCGGCCCCTTCTCCGGCGAGAGCCGACCAACAAACGCGAGATAGTCTCCCGC